>NZ_JBVHMF010000020.1:0-159147 GCF_055558595.1 Streptomyces sp. NPDC025721
TGATTTGCGTTTTGCCTTTCGTGACTATGATGCAGTCCCTGCGAGGTACACGTTCTCCCCCCCCCCCCCCCCCCCCCCCCCCCCCCCCCCCCCCCCCCCCCCCCCCCCCCCCCCCCCCCCCCCCCCCCCCCCCCCCCCCCCCCGGCGCATTCCTTTACGGCTTCGCAATCCACCCCATGTTTAGCTGAATCCGGCGCGACGGGTGCGACGGCCACGACGTACCCCCACGCACGCCGTACGCCCCACGCATGCCCCACGCACGACGTACGCCCCACGCACGCCGTACGCGGCACGCGTGCCGTGCGGCCTGCGCCGGGAGAGCATCGCGGCTGACGTGGTGCACGGCGACCCGACCGCCGCCCTGAGCGGCTGAGGGCAACGACCGCTCGGGGCGCGGGAGTCGGAACCCCCGACGGGACGGGGAGTGCGCGCTACGCCAGCCGGGCCGGGAAGCCGCCGGTGGCGATGGGGCCCCACCGCTCCGGGGTGACGCGGATCAGGGACTTGCCCTGCCGCACCATCGCGGAGCGGTACTCGTCCCAGTCGGGGTGCTCGCCCGAGATGTTGCGGAAGTACTCGACCAGCGGCTCGACGGACTCGGGGCTGTCGATGACCTCGGCGGTGCCGTCGACCTGCACCCAGGGGCCGTTCCACTCGTCGGAGAGGATCACGAGCGAGGCGCGCGGATCGCGGCGGGCGTTGCGCGTCTTGGCCCGCTCGGGGTAGGTCGACACGACGATCCGGCCGGAGTCGTCGACCCCGCAGGTGAGCGGGGACGCCTGCGGGCGGCCGTCGGAACGGGTGGTGAGCAGGATCGCGCGGTGCCGCGGGCGCACGAACTCCAGCAGCTCATCCAGCGTGACGGACGTATTCGTGGCGATGTTGGGAGCCATGCCAGCACCCTACGTCGGGCACCCGCGGATGCGGCCGCAGGCGCCTGCGGCCTTACGCCGAAACGGCGTCCGACGAGAGGGGGCGGGCCGCCGTGCCGTGACATCGGCTCCGGCGGCACGCCCTTCGTGCTGGGTCCCGGTGGACGGCCTCGGCCGTCCCCTGCTCCGGCCGTCCTCCGGGACCCGGTCCCGTCCGCCGCCCTGGACCTCTCCGCTGTGGGAACAGGACAGTCGGCCGGGAGTTCCTGCGGGCCGGGTGACCGGCCCTCCCGGTTACCGGGTCTGGTCGCCCGACCGGTCCCGGACGGCTTCCGCCTCGGGCGTACCCGTCTGGGTGGCGGCGATGTCCGCCGCGCCGGTCTCGGCCGCCGCCAGCTCCGCGACGGCGACTTCCGCCGCCCGGCCCGTACCCGCCTCAGCCTGCTGCAAACCGCTGCGGGTGCGCAGGGCGGTCTCCTTGACGAAGATCACCAGCAGGAAGGAGAGCAGGGCGAAGGGCGCGGCGTACAGGAAGACGTCGCCGATGCCGTGGCCGTACGCGCTCTCCACGATCCCCCTGACGGGGGCGGGCAGTTGCTCGACGTCCGGGATGCCGCCGCCGGTCCCGGCGCCGGTGATGTGGTGGTCGGCGAGGCCCGTGGTGACGAAGTGCGTGACGCGGTTGCCGAGCACCGCGCCGAGCGCGGTGACGCCGACCGCGCCGCCCAGCGAGCGGAAGAAGGTGACCAGGGAGCTGGCCGAGCCGAGGTCCGCGACGGAGACCTGGTTCTGCACGGCGAGCACCAGATTCTGCATCATCATGCCGACGCCGAGGCCCAACAGGGCCATGTAGACGGCGACTTCCCAGTACGGGGTGTCGTTGCGGATCAGGCCGAGGGTCGCGGAACCCGCGGTGAGCAGGACCGCGCCGGAGACCAGGAACGCCTTCCAGCGGCCGGTGCGGGTGATGATCTGGCCGGAGACGGTCGAGGCGATGAACAGGCCGCCGATCAGCGGGATCGTCATGATGCCGGACATCGTCGGGGTCTTGCCGCGGGCGAGCTGGAAGTACTGGCTCAGGAAGACCGTGCCGGCGAACATCGCGATGCCGACGAAGAGGCTCGCGATCGAGGTGAGGGTGATCGTCTTGTTGCGGAACAGCCGCAGCGGGACGATCGGTTCGGCCGCGCGGGTCTCGGTGTAGACGAACAGCGCGCCGAGCACGAGGGACAGCGGCACCATCACGTAGCTCTGCCAGGACACCCACGCGTAGCTCTCGCCGGCGAGCGAGATCCACACCATCAGCAGCGAGACGGCCGCGGTGATCAGGAAGGCGCCGGTCCAGTCGATCCGCACCTTCCGCTTGACCACCGGCAGGTGCAGCGTCTTCTGGAGCACGACCAGCGCGGCGACGGCGAACGGCACACCGACGTAGAAGCACCAGCGCCAGCCGAGCGTGGAGTCGACGATGACACCGCCGATCAGCGGGCCGCCGACGGTCGCGATGGCGAAGGTCGCGCCGAGGTAGCCGCTGTAACGGCCGCGCTCCCGGGGCGAGATCATCGCGGCCATGATCACCTGCGACAGCGCGGACAGACCGCCCGCGCCGACGCCCTGGACCAGGCGGCAGGCGATCAGCATGCCGGGGTTGGTGGAGAAGCCGGCCACGATCGAGCCGACCACGTAGATCACCAGCGAGAGCTGGATCAGCAGCTTCTTGCTGAACAGGTCGGAGAGCTTGCCCCAGATCGGGGTGGTCGCGGTGACCGCGAGAAGCGAGGCGGTGACCACCCAGGTGTACGCGCTCTGCCCGCCGCCGATGTCGGCGAGTATGCGGGGCAGGGCGTTGGAGACGATCGTGGACGACAGGATCGCCACGAACAGGCCGAGCAGCAGCCCGGACAGCGCCTCCATGATCTGCCGGTGCGACATGGGCGCGGATTCCTGGCCGCCGTGGCCCGGTTCCGGTGCCTGCCCGTCCCGCTTGTCGGCCTGGGTTGTTGTTGCCATCTTCAGTCCTCTTCAGCCCGTCTGGGCGCGCGATATGTGGTGGGCGCCGCCGCGCGAGGCGGCGGAGCGGCAGTCGCCGAAGCTGTCACGCAGCCGGGCGAGCAGTTCGGAGAGCCGGGCCACGTCGGCGTCCGGCCAGTCGGCCAGATGGTCGGCGACCACGGCGGCGGCCCGGTCGGACGAGGACCGCAGTGTCCGCGTGCCGTGTTCGGTGAGCCGCAGCAGCCGTGAGCGGCGGTCCAGCGGGTCGGGGGCCCGGTCGATCCAGCCGCGCTCGACGCCGAAGGCGACATGACGGCTCGTCACGGACATGTCGACGTCGAGGAGTTCGGCGAGCCTGCTCATCCGCAGCTCGCCGTGGCGGTCGAGGGCGCCGAGCACCATGACCGCCGTGAGCGGGGTCTCGGGCGGCAGCCCCCGGGCGATCTCGCGGCTGACGACGAAGGTGGTGCGGAGCTGGTGTGCGAGTTCCACGCACTGCTCGCGGTCCGCCATGCGACGGTCACCTGTCCTTCCGCTGCGGGAGCTGCCTGTGAGTCCGCTGTGATCTTTGGTTGCCTGAAGCAACTGTAAAGTAGTTGGTTGTGCCAGACAAATTCTTTGCCCGGAATCGCGGCAAAGATTCAGCAAAGGAAACGCCTGTATCCGCCCAAGAGGTACGTGTCCGGGTTGCCTGAACGGCTCGGGCCGGAGGCCGTGTGGCCGCCGGGCGGGCCGGGGGTGCGGGCCCTTCCGTCGAGACGCTAGGGTCAGGCGGCATGTCGAACCCTGAGAACAACTACGACCCGGCCGGCAACACCCAGATGTTCCGTGCCTTCGTCGACGAGCAGCCGCCCGCCGCCGAGGTGCAGCGGGCGCAGGGCCGCAGCAAGGTCGGCCTGGTGATCGGTGTGATCGTGGCGGTGGCCGTGGTCATCGGAGTGGTCGCGCTCGCGATGCGCTGACCGCCCGGCCTGCCCGTCCCTACGCAGCAGGATGTGCCAACGGGGGCATATCGCCACGGATGTCCGTGGACAGGTCGGTAGACAGGTCGGTGGGCAGGTCCGTGGACGGGTCTTGACGGGTCCGTTGTCGGGGCTGTCCTTGGGTCCACGGGCGGATCGGGGGACAGACCGGGACCGGGTCGGCGCCAGGAGGCGCCGGTCAGGACAGCGTGACGTCCCTGGTCTCGATGTGCATGCCCAGCGGCACCCGCCAGGCGTCCACGCACAGGTCCCAGGAGGCGGTGCGCGACGCCCCGCCCGCCAGCGGCACCGGCACGGGCTTCGCCGTCTCCACGGTCGCCCAGTCGATGCCGAGCCCGCCGATGATGTGGGTGCCGAAGGTGACCGTGCCCGCCGTGACCGGCAGACCCCCGGCGTTGGTGAAGGTGACGGCGACCTTCTCGCACCAGCGGTCCGCGTCCGCCGTACGTGTGGGCGCGCTCATGGTCAGCCGCGCGGCCGTCGGCGGCGCCGTCGTGGCCCTGCCGGACCCGCCGCCCGAGCCCGTACCGCCCGGTCCCGTACCCCCTGAACCCGTGCCGCCTGAACTCGTACCCCCTGAACCCGTACCGCCGCCCGTAGCCGTGCCCGAGCCCGTACCGGAGTCCGTGCCGCCGCCCGCTTGGGCCGTCGAGCCGCTGGCCGGTCCGCCGGGGGTCGTGGGGGTCCCGTGGGGCGAGGGGGGTGTCCGGGGCGCTCCGGAGGAGGGTGTACGCGGCCCCGTGCCGGTGTCCGTGCCCGAGGGCGTACGGGACGGCTTCGCGGCGCCGGGGGCCGGGCCGTCGAGCGGGACCAGGACCACGTCGCCGTCCGGGGGGACGTCGTGGGGAGCGCTCGGGGAGGGGCCGACGCCGCCGATCGCGACATGGCCGGTGGTGCCGCCGCCCGCGCAGCCGGTGGCCATGACGAGCAGGCCCAGCGCGGCGAGCGCCGGAGCCGTGGTGCGCAGCAGTGCTTGGGTCTTCCTCAACGCGACGTACGAGACCAACGCGACCATCACGTCAGTTTACTGACGGGGTGTCAGGTCGTCACCACCCCGTCAGTGCCACCTCATGCCTCTGCGGTGAGGCCGTCACGGAGCTGTGCGAGGGTGCGGGTGAGCAGCCGGGAGACGTGCATCTGGGAGATGCCGACCTCCTCGCCGATCTGCGACTGCGTCATGTTCGCGAAGAACCGCAGCATGATGATCTGCCGTTCGCGCGGCGGCAGTTGGGCCAGCAGCGGCTTGAGCGACTCGCGGTACTCGACGCCTTCGAGCGCGGTGTCCTCGTAGCCGAGGCGGTCCGCGAGGGTGCCCTCGCCGCCGTCGTCCTCGGGCGGCGGGGAGTCCAGCGAGCTGGCGGTGTACGCGTTGCCCACCGCGAGGCCGTCGACGACGTCCTCCTCCGACACCCCGAGGCAGACCGCCAGTTCGGCGACCGTCGGCGACCTGTCCAGCTTCTGGGAGAGGTCGTCGCTGGCCTTGGTGAGCGCCAGCCGCAGTTCCTGGAGGCGGCGCGGGACCCGGACCGACCAGGAGGTGTCGCGGAAGAATCGCTTCACCTCACCGACGATCGTCGGCATCGCGAAGGTCGGGAACTCCACCCCGCGCTCGCAGTCGAAGCGGTCGATCGCCTTGATCAGGCCGATCGTGCCGACCTGGACGATGTCCTCCATCGGCTCGTTCCGACTGCGGAAGCGAGCGGCTGCGTACCGCACGAGTGGCAGATTCAGCTCGATGAGCGTGTCACGTACATAGGTGCGTTCCGGGCTGTCCACCGGCAGTTCCGCGAGGCGCAGGAACAGCGATCGGGACAGCGTGCGGGTGTCGATGGCCTCGCCGTGAAGAGCATCGTGCGGTGCGGTCGCCGTGTCGGGCTTGAGCACCTTGGGACTGCCCACCTGTACGGACATGCCACCCCCTTGAGGTCGCGGACGGGTGTCGCGAGCGACGGTTGTTCCTCCACTGGAATACCGGAGGCCGGCTCGCGACAAACGCGGTACCCGCAGAATGTCACATGTCGGCAACACGCTGTAGCGCCATGTCGACATATCCGTGCAGGTGACTTAATCCTCTTCAGCTACGCTTCGAGCTGGTTTGCGGACCTCAGCCGCGCGAAGCTCCGGGACAGCAGACGGGACACGTGCATCTGCGAAACCCCCAGTTCCGCACTGATCTGGGACTGCGTCAGGTTGCCGAAGTAGCGGAGCAACAGGATTCGCCGCTCCCGCTCGGGAAGTTGGACCAGAAGATGGCGGACGAGGTCGCGGTGCTCGACCCCGGACAGCGCCGGGTCCTCGTAGCCGAGCCGGTCGAGCAGCCCCGGCGCCCCGTCGCCCTCCTGCGCCGCCTCCAGTGAGGTCGCGTGGTAGGCGCGGCCCGCCTCCAGGCACGCCAGCACCTCCTCCTCGGCGAGCTTGAGCCGCTCGGCGATCTCGGCCGTCGTCGGCGACCTGCCGTGCAGCACGGTCAGGTCCTCGATCGCGCCGCTCACCTGGACCCACAGCTCGTGCAGGCGGCGCGGCACGTGCACGGTCCGCACGTTGTCCCTGAAGTAACGTTTGATCTCGCCGACGACGGTCGGCATCGCGAAGGTCGGGAACTGCACGCCGCGCTCCGGGTCGAACCGGTCGATCGCGTTGATCAGGCCGATCGTGCCGACCTGGACCACGTCCTCCATCGGTTCGTTGCGGCTCCTGAAGCGGGCCGCCGCGTAGCGCACCAGCGGCAGATTCACCTCGATCAGCGCGGCCCGCACCCGTGCGTGCTCGGGGGTGCCGGGCTCCAGCTTGGTGATCTGCTCGAAGAGCACCTGGGTGAGCGCTCTCGCGTCCGCCGCGTTGGCACTGGGCGTACGGGTTCTGCCTCGGGGATACGTTGTTGACGCCGTATGGGCCGACACCGGCACACCACACCCCTTATCGGTCCACTCATCCGGCAAAAGCGGTCATAGCATCACAATTCATGTCCGCTTTGTGCAAGCACCGCATATTGCCGTGTTGTACGAACCGGCGGCCCGGAAGTCCCCCGTCCGGCGGTGTGAATCCGGAGCGAAGGGTGCGCGGAGGTGGCGCGCGAGGGGGCTCAAAGGGCGCGAAAACGCCCCCCGCCGGTCGGCGGGGGGCGCGCGAACGCTCGTCGTGCGCTCGGCCGGGAGGTCAGATCTCCAGGTCCGCGATCACCCAGGTGGCGAACTCCGACCAGAGCGCGACGGCCGCCCGGTGCTCCGGGTGTTCGAGATACGCCGTCAGCGCCGCCGCGTCCGCGACGGTGGAATTGATGGCGAAGTCGTAGGCGATCGGGCGGTCCGTGATGTTCCAGCCGCACTCCCAGGAGAGCGTTTCCGGCACCTTCTCGCCGAGCTCGGCGAAGGCCCGCGCGCCCGCCTGGACACGTGGTTCGTCCTGCCGCACGCCCTCGTTGAGCCTGAACAGGACCAGATGCCGGATCATGGGACTCCCTCGCCGCCGGCATGCCGCCGCGTGCCGCTGGGTACTGGTGGTGCGCCGCCGGAGCGGCCGGGACGGCCCGCCGGTCAGTTGGCCAGGTCGTGCATGAACTTCCCGATGCTCTTCGCGGCGTTCGATATGCCCTGGAAGCCTACCTGGACGAGATCAGCGGCTCGGGCCGGCTGATTGATGATCGTGTAGAGGATGAAGATCACCAGTACGTACATGGTGATCTTCTTCGCCTGCGCCATGCGCCTTTGCCCTCCCCAGCCCGCAGCCCGCACCGACGGTCACAAGTGTGCAATCACGGAAGTCTATCCATCAGATGGCGTAATCAGACGGCCTGTTGTCCCAATCATCTTCTTAGAAGATGAAGGTCGGGCTCGGGTTCGTGGCAGGTCCGGAGCGTGGGATCGGCCTGTCGGCACCGCTTGCCGCCGCTGGCCGCGGCTTACCGCCCCTTGACCTCGCTTTGCCGTCGCTTTGTTCCGGCCGCCCGCCGTCACGTCCTGCGGCGCCGGAGCAGCAGCAGCCATGTGCCGCCCGCCGCCGCCAGCAGCACCACCAGGGCGGACCCGCCGGCGATCTCCGTGCCGGTCAGCCGGGCGTCCCGCCCCGAGGCGGCGGGCGCGCCTGTACCCGGTCCCGCCGTCGTGGCGTCCGCGGCCGACGCCGCGCCCCTGCTCGTACCGCTGCTGGTACCGCTGCTCGTACCCGTGGTCGTACCGCTGCTGGTACCCGTGGTCGTACCGCTCGCCGTACCGCCCGACGCGCCTTCCGGGAGCGGGGTCCGGCGGCCGGGCGCCACTCGTACCGGCACGGTCTTCGCGACCGAGCCGTCCGCGTTCAGCAGCACCGCGCGCTGCTGGGGCCGGGCGAAGTCGAACATCGGGTCGAGCGGGTGCGCGGTCGCGTCGAAGGAGCCGTCGCCGATCCGGCCCGTCCCCCAGTTGTCCTCGATGAAGCGCAGGACGGACGACTGGGTGGTCAGCGCGTGCTCGACGTGATCGCGCCGGGTGTAAGGGGACACGACCAGCAGCGGCAGCCGGGGTCCCGGACCGCAGCGGTCGAGGTAGCCGCCTGCCGCGGGCGGGCCGTCGGCGCACATCGCGGTGTCCGCGCCCGCGTCGGTGGAGCCGTTGGCGATCGCGGCGGCGACCTGGTCGTACCAGCCGTCGGAGTCGTCGTACGCCACGATTACCGCCGTGCTCGCCCACTGCGGCGACCGCTGGACCGCGTTGATCTCGCGGACCAGGAAGTGCTGCTCGTCCAGCGGGTCGGAGTAGCCCGCGTGCCCGTCCTGGTACTCGGCCGCCTTCAGGAACGACACCGCGGGCAGATTCCCGGCCGCGAGCGCCGTGTCGAAGTCGGTCAGGTCGTACTGGTGGTTGGCCCGGTCCTGGCGGCCGATCATCGCGGCGGACGTCGGCGGCAGGTGGTGCGGGTTCGCCGTCGACTCGTAGTACTGGAACGGCTCGTGGTGCGGCGAGTAGTCCACCGACGCGTTGCCGCCGACATTGGCGTGGGTCGCGCCGCAGACCGCCGTGCCGCCCGGCGAGGACGTCGGCGCGAAGCCGCCCTGGAACCAGCCCCAGCTCACGCCCTTGTCGTTGAGCAGGTCCCCGACGTTGCGGCCGCGCATCGCGGTGAGCTGGCCGCTCGCGGTGTGGTTGTTGTCCGAGCAGTCGTCGTACGCCGGGTCCGGGTCGGTGACGACCGTGCCGACCCCGGTCGTCGGGTCGGGGCTGCGTACGGTCGTGGACCGCTCCACCGGGACCTGCTCGCCGGTCTTCGGGTCGATCGAGACGCCGCCGTGCGTCTGCCCGGAGACCAGGCCGAGCGCGCCGGGCGTGGAGGGGCCGAAGACGTCGCCGAAGCTGTTGTCGCCCAGCGTGTAGTTCTGGGCGTAGTTCCACAGCGCGGTGACGGTGTTCCCGTCGAAGTAGTCCATCGTCAGGCCCGGACTCCCGTACAGGCCCGAGCACTTGTCGCTGCTCGTGTGCTGCACGAATTGGTCCATCGCGCCGCCGTCGTAGGCCTGCTGCTCGGGCGTGTAGCTGTGGTTCTGGTCGCAGGTGAGCGCCTGCGACGGGCTCAGGCGGCGCGGCTGGTACTGGTTCGGGTTGTGCGTCAGCAGCCGGGAGCCGTCGCTGAGCAGATTCACCGGGGCCGGGGTGCCGGGGGCGGCCGTGAAGCGCGTGCCGTCGGTGTTCGCGGCCTGCGGATACGTACCGAAGTAGTGGTCGAAGGAGACGTTCTCGTCGAAGATGACCACGACGTGTTTGACCGGCGTGGCCGTCGCGGCCTCGGGTCCCGGAGCGCCGGACGCCCCGGACGCCCCGGACGCCCCCGGCGCCACGGCCAGCACGGCGGCGGCGGTCAGGGCCGTCGCGGCCAGCGCGATCCGCCCGCGGTGCGCGTGTCCGCGGTGCGCGTACCCCTGATGTGCGTACCCCTGGTGTGCGTGTCCCTGGTGTACGTGTCCGCGCCGGACCCGCCCTCGGCTCCTCGTTCGCTCAGCCAGGTCCATGCTCCCGATCCCACCTTCGCTCTCGTGCCGCCCGCACCAGACATATCAGGACACACCGACCGTCGCGCCGCCTTCGCCGATCCGCCCTTCGGTGAACGCGACCCCGACTCCGTACGAACGTACGGAGTCCGCCCCCCAAGGGGAACGCCCCCGCCCGCCCCGGCCGCCCCCCGCGCGACGAGATCAGGCCACCCCGGCCAGCCCCGCGAGGTAGGTCGCGTTGAGGGACGGTTTGACGTATTGACGGGATGATGGTGTCATTGTGTCATGCTGTATGAAACGCCTGGCCTGGACGACGTGGATGAGCGGGTCCTCGGTGAGATCGAGGGGATGCGCGACCGGCTCCGGCTCCACCTGCGGACGCCGCGCCGTTGGGAGGGGCAGCTCCGCCGCAATCTGACAGCGCGGGCGATCGCCGGCTCGAACACGATCGAGGGATACGCGGCGAGCGTCGCCGATGTCGAAGACATCATGCTCGGCGAGGCGCCGATCGAGGCCGACCAGACGGTCTCCGCCGAGATCGAGGGCTACCGGCAGGCCATGACGTACATCCAGCGACTGACGGACGCCGGGCCGGACTTCGCCTACGGCAAGGGTCTGCTCAACGGTCTGCACTTCATGATGCAAGGCCACCACCTGCTCAAACGTCCGGGCTGGTGGAGGTCCGGTGCGGTGTACGTGACCTCACCCGAGGACCCGACCATCGCGGCCTACACCGCGCCTGACGCCGACTCGGTGCCGGATCTCATCGCGGAACTGGTCGTCTGGCTCAACGAGGGCGACCTGGAAGCGCCCGCTCTGGTGCGAGCCGCGATGGCGCACCTCAATCTCGTCGCGATCCACCCCTGGGCGGACGGAAACGGCCGGATGTCCCGCGCGCTCCAGACCTTGGTCCTGGCGCGGGAAGGGATCGTCGCGCCGGAGTTCTCCAGTATTGAGGAGTGGCTGGGCCGGGCCCGCAACACCTATCGCTACTACGACGTACTGGCGGAGGTCGGCGGCCCGGTCTGGACGCCGGACCGGGACACCCGCGCCTGGGTCCGGTTCTGCCTGCGCGCCCACCATCAACAGGCCCAGGCCGTACAGCGGCAGGTCGAGACCACCCGCACGGTGTGGTCCGCGCTTGAGGAGGCCGTCGAGCGACAAGGGCTGCCCGAGCGCACGCTGTACGCCCTGTACCCGGCCCTGATGGGAAACCGGGTCCGGCGGGCGACGTACCAGGCGGACGCGGAGTTGAGCGAGCAGCAGGCCCAACGTGACATCCGTGAACTCGTCAGGGCGGGATGGCTGTCAGCCCACGGTGAAGCGCAGGGGCGCTACTACGCACAGGGCCCCGGGGTGCCGGAGGAGATCGTTCGCGGAGTACGTGATCCGCGACCGCTCATCGAGCCGTACTCCGCGACGTGAGCCCCGCGAGGTAGGTCGTGATCGCTTCGGGGGGCCAGGTGTGGGCTTCGCGGAGGCCCGCGGCGAGGTGGGCGAGGTAGGCGGGGGACGGGGGGACCGGCTGGGCGTCGGGGGCGTGCCAGGGGGCGGTGAAGGTGAGGAGGGGGTGGGTTTCGAGGTCGCCGAGGTGGAGGAGGGTTTCGTAGCGGCCGGGGCCGAGGCGGTCGCGGCCCTCGGCGAGGACCCGGGTGAGGTCGAGGTCGTGGCCGGGGGCGGCGTACATCTCCTGGGCGGCGATGTCCGAGAACTGACCGAGGGTCAGGAGGTGGGCGCGGGCCCAGGCGCGGCCGGGGGCCAGCGGGTCGTAGAAGGCGCGTCCGCCGTGCCAGACCGGCGACCAGGTGGCGAAGTACACCGTCCCCGGCAGCTCGATCCCCACCGAGCGCTCCGGCATCCGCGGGTCGCGGCAACCGGGATACGTACGCCCGCCGCCGTCCGCGGTGTCCTGGGCCGTGCCGCCCGTCAGGTAGCAACGCAGGCGCGCCAGCGACATGTTGGAGCCGTACGACACGTACCAGACCAGGCGCTCCGACGTGGCGGGCATCGGTTACGGGCCGGGGGTCGTCGGTTCCGTCGCGGGCAGGCCGCGCGGGAGGACATCGGGGAAGAGGTCGAACCGCGGTTCGCCGTCGCCGGGTTCGAGGGCCTGGGGATTGCGCCGGTGCGGGCGCGAGGCGCGGGTCGCGTCACCCGGCACCGCGAGGAATTCGTCGTGCGTCGACCCCGCGGGCCACCGCGGCGCGCCCGGCGCCGCGCCTTCGCCGGTCGTGGCATGCACGGGGGAGGGCATGGCTCCGATTCTACCGGGGGAGCGGGCCGGGTTTATTGAGTAACCGCTGGTCACTGAAGAGGTGAGGCTCGGGAGCAGTGATGTCCCAGCTTCCTACTGCTGTTGTCGATGACTCCGTTCGCGGAAACGGGTTCCGACTCAATCGCCCCGCGCGGAGCTCAGCAGTGGTCCTCGACGTAGAGCATGCGGTGTCCCGGCTCGGCGCGGAACTCGTGAGCCAGGTAGCGGCCGGTCGACCATGTTCCGCCGGGGCCCATGTACTCGTCTTTGATCCGGTCCCAGAGCAGGGGACGTTCGGCCGCCGTCGTGAGCCGGGGGCTCATACCGCCCATGTCTCCCCAGAAGACAAGTGTGGTGGCGTCCTTGACCAGCCGACGGACGATGCGCAGGTCAAGCCGCTTGCGATGAAGAATCCAGCTCGTCCCTTCGTCGTCAAGGAGGGTCAGGGGTCCGCTCAGACTGTCGGGGCTGGCGGAAAAAGACTGCATACGTCGATTCTTCCATGCGCCTTCACCGCGGCGACGTCGGCGAAGGCCGCCAAGGCGTCTGGGAAGTCGAACCTGTCCAGGCTGCCACCGACGGCGGCGAGGAACTCGGCTCCGAGAGTCGTGCCGATGCCCGGGACGCTCAGCACGATGTCAGCGAGCTCGTGCTCGCGAAACCGGTCCTCGATGAGCTTGTCCAGCTCGACAACATGCTCGTTGAGAGCCATCGCCAGCCGAGTGACCCCGGCACGGCGGATCGCATGCGGAGTCTGGCAGCCCGTCAGCAGCCTGAGTGGGCCGGTGTTGGCCATGTCCAGGGCCCTCTCCAGGGCCGGGAACATGGACAGCGGGGTGCCGCGCAGGCGGTTGACCACGCGGGTGAGGACCTCCTGGCCGTGGCTGACCAGCAGCGCCAGCAGCAGCGCGGGCTCACCGCTGGTCACCCCTGGGCGACCCAACCCTACGAATGGCTCGATCAACCCGATCAAGAAGGTAGAGCCGTTTGGGGGGGGCGACAGGCGCGCGGCGCGGCTTGGGAGCCATGCGCTCATGGATCGTTGTTCTTCGGCCGGTCCCGGAACGCCGCAGGCCGGGGCAAGTCCGCCTTGGCGATGGCCGCGGTGGCATGCAGACTCGCAGGAGCAACCGCGTCAGTCGGTTGCAGGCGCTTCACTGGCTCGGGTGCCGGTTGAACCCACCGTACGGAGGAGTCGTGACCGAAGCAGCGGACCCGCAGGTCTACGCACGTATGCGGAAGATCGCGGAGGAGCTCTGGCCGCTGGCGGACCGCTTGCAAGGGGCTTGGGCGATCGAGATCGGAGCTGCCGGGGTCGTCGTGATGATGAGCCCGGTCAACCGCCACGAGGCCATCGCCACCCGCGTCGTCCGCCAGCTGAACGCTCAGCTCCCGGCCACGCATCCGGACCGTGACATCGTCGCCCAGTCAGGTGCCGAAGTGGAGCACCCGGCGGTGGGGCGGATGCGCCGACCGGACGCCGTCGTCCTCCCGCTCGACATCCTGGAAGAGCCGAAACCGACAGTCGACCCCGCTGACCTGCTCGCGGTGGTCGAGGTGGTCTCCGAGTCCAACCCGGACAACGACTACGTCGAGAAGGCCGCCGACTACCCCGCGATGGGCATCCCGCTCTACCTGCTCATCGACCCTCGCAAGGGTCTCGTCTTCACCTACGCCGACCCCGCCCCCGGCTCCAGCGGCCCGCACTACTCCACCGTGCTCCCCTACGTCTTCGGCGACCAGGTCCCCTTCGGCCCCTGGACCATCGACACCAGCGACTTCAAGCGCTACGACGACGAGTGACGGCCACGAAGGGTTCCCCGGCGAACGGCCCTCCCCGTCGCCAAAGCGCTGACAACACCGCACGTGGCGTCGTAGTTCAGAACGTTCCGCACGACCTGGCCCGACACAACCTGTGAAGCGCACGCCTCTCGGCCTCGGGTGCTCACATCGTGCGATGACACGGCCCTGGCACACTTTCGGCATGCTGGCAGGACGCGGGGTACGGCATTTCTCGCTCGAAGAGCTGCTGTTGGCGCTGCAAGCACCCCTGGACGGGTGTGATCTGGGCTACTCCGTTTTGGAGGCTTGCCTGTCGTCTGTCAGAGGGCCCTGGTATAGACGCATGGCTCCGGTGCAGGTAGAGGGCTTTCGTTGTCATTTGGCATATGCCAAGAGCCCTGTGTGGCATAATCAAGCGCGATGATCATGACTGGCATGCCTGGTCGCGCGCGGTATCAGCATTCGATCAGGCCTAGATGCACATGCATTGCGGTGGCATTATGTAGAGGCGTTGGCCATGGGACGGGGCGGTGCCAACCGAGATCAACCGTTCGAGGTATTCCTCAATGGGTGAATTTCTGGTGTTCAAGGCGCCTAACCGACTGTGATTTGCGTCACAGTTACCCTCTGTGGCCTGCACCGATTGCACTTTGTGCGGCTTTTCCCTAGAGCCGGTTCGTCGCGTGTTCGTGGCGGACCAGGTCTCCGGCAAGGCAGTATGAGAGAGGCGCATATTTTGCGTGACGCAGGTCACATGCGGTGATTTGCGTTGCTGTCGGGAAAACTGCACAAAGAAGGAGCGCCCCGCCGCTGCATGCTTGGTCGGCCGCACGGCGAAGCGCTCCAGTCGCAAGACGTGACCCTTGCCGGGTGACCCCGGTAAGGGTCACGTCGTCACAGGTGCCGGCTGATCACCTCGATCGCGTGCGTGACGTCCGCAGCTGCGGTAACAACCGCGGCGACTGTCACGACGATGCCGACGGCAGTGCGGGCCCTGAGTCGGGTCCATGCCTGCCACTTCTTACGGTTCTTGCCACCCTCACCCTGATCGGGCATAGGGGTCCTGCCTTTCCTCTGCGCAAAGGGCTGCACGGGATCGTGGGCCCCCGGGGGTCACGTTCACCTGGTCGCGGTCCAGCTCAGAGGACGAGCAGTAGCAAGATGTTACTCGGCTCCGACGCGAACTCCCGCGTAACTTCGCGGTCTCTCAGTCGACATGTCGGCTGCTACAACGCCACTGAGTGCAAAGGGCAGTTGAGGTGTAGACCACCCTAAGCCCTTTGGCCTGCAAAGTGCCTGATGGGACCACAGGTTCCGTTACGGCACCCTGTGCCAATGCTTCGCGCAGAGTGATGAACATCGCATCGGGCTGAACCCAACGTGACTGCGACGGGACATCTCGGTATGGCGTGGGACAGTCCGCCCACATGCCTTGAGATAGTCGCTGCTTCGCCAAAGGACGCGACGGCCTCTCTGTCACCTGATGGCGCAGGTCTGTGCCTGCCAGGGGCAGTCTTGCCGGACATCAACACACAAGGCGCTCGCACGTCATGGCCGCCGATCGTTGGGGCGCTTGTGCAAGTCAAGTTGGGTGGGAACTGAGGCGGACGTGGCTGAGGGCAACATGGAAGTTCCATGTTGCCCTCAGCCACGTGTTGCTCGTGGCGGTAGCGGTGGGATTTGAACCCACGGAGGAGTTGCCCCCTCACACGCTTTCGAGGCGTGCTCCTTAGGCCGCTCGGACACGCTACCGAGAGAGATCCTAGCCCACGCGGGGGGGTGGTCAGAAATCGGTTGTACGGAAGAAGCGGGTGAGGAGGGCGGCGGAGGGGGTGGGGAGGACGTCGGGGATGACTTCGGGGCGGTGGTTGAGGCGGCGGTCGCGGACCACGTCCCAGAGGGAACCGGCGGCGCCCGCCTTGTCGTCGGCGGCGCCGTAGACGACGCGGTCGAGCCGGGAGAGGACGATCGCGCCCGCGCACATGGTGCACGGTTCGAGGGTGACCGCGAGGGTGCAGCCGGTCAGGCGCCAGCCGCCGACGGAGGCGGCGGCGCGGCGGATGGCCAGGACCTCGGCGTGGGCGGTCGGATCGCCGGTGGCCTCGCGCTCGTTGCGGGCACGGGACAGCACCGTGCCGTCGGGGGCCAGCACGACCGCGCCCACCGGTACGTCACCGGTGAGCGGGGCCTGTGCCGCCTCTTCCAGGGCCAGCCGCATCGCGGCGACCCAGGGGTCCTTCAGAGGGTCTGTCAGCGGACCGCCTCCAGCACGTCCCCGCACCCCAGCGCGTCGGCGATCTCGCCGAGCGCCTCACCGGTCAGCGCGCCGTCACCGCTGAGCGCCAGCAGTTCCCTGGTGCTCATGCCGAGATCCGTGAGGATGTCGGTTTCGCCGAGCGGACCGGTCGGCACATGGTCTTCCGAGGGGCCCGCCACGGCGTCCTCGGTCTCGTCGTCCTCGCCGTCCTCGGTGCCGTCGAGGTCCACGAGTTCGTCCAGGTCCTCGGGGTCGCGGCCCAGCACTTCGTCGGTGAGCAGGATCTCCCCGTACGAACTGCGGGCGGCGGCAGCCGCGTCGGACACGTAGATCCTGGGATCCTCTTCACCGTCCACACGGATGACGCCGAACCAGGCGTCCTCCTGTTCGATGAAGACCAGAACCGTTTCCTCCTCGTCGCCGGCCGCGCGGGCCAGATCGCTCAGATCGGCGAGGGTTTCCACATCGTCGAGATCGGGTTCGCTCGCTTGCCAACCGTCCTCGGTGCGCGCGAGCAGTGCGGCGAAGTACACCGTGACTCTCCCACAGGGTCTCAGGCCGTCCGGACCGGATGGGGGCCGCTTTCGACTTCCGTTGGCCCCACCCACTCGGCATCGTGGCAGAAACCGGGGCGTTGCGAAGGGTCTTCTGCACCGCGACGTGCCAGGTCTTCGTCACTTCTCTGGAAAGTCCGGCCATCGGGGGCCCGGAACGGTCACCCGTACGGTACTGATCCGTCACGCTGTGTACGCGGCGCGTACGCGGCGTATACGTGATCCGTAACCGGTCACCCGCGCGGCGCGGTCACCAACGGAAGGTGCGCATCCGCATTTGCTGACGGAGCCGGGCGACCCGGGCGCGTCGCGGCTGGACCCGCTCGCGCAGTTCCTTGGCCTCGTTCAGCTCCCGCAGGAACAGCGCGCGCTTGCGGCGCCGCTCGATGTCCGTGTCGCGGGCGGGGGAACGGCCGGGGGACCGGTCCGCGGATCGGTCAGCGGATCGGTCGGCAGTACGGTCCGCAGATCGGTCCGCAGATCGGCCCTCAGATCGGTCCTCAGGGCCGGCGGGGGCGCCGTCGGTGGCGCGATCCGGGGTGCGATCGGTGCGATCCGCGTCACGGTCGATGGCTCGGTCGGTTGCTCGCTCGGCTGCTCGGTCGGGCTCCGGCATCTCGGGCACCATCCCTGGGGCTCGCTTCACCCGGAAGGCACACCGGGCGTATCTGGCCAGTTTCCCTCGTTCGCGCCGTTTACCCCACGCCAGGCGCAGAAGGTGCGCGGAGCCGGGCTGCTCATCGCACTGGCGACGCGCCCCCCACCCGGCGGATACAGTCATATTCATGCGTCTCCATGTTGTCGACCACCCGCTGGTCGCGCACAAGCTCACCACCCTGCGCGACGAGCGCACCGACTCGCCGACGTTCCGGCGGCTCGCCGACGAGCTGGTCACCCTGCTCGCCTACGAGGCCACCCGCGACGTGCGGACCGAGCAGGTCGACATCCGCACCCCGGTCGGCCCGACCACCGGGGTCAGGCTCTCCTACCCGCGCCCCCTGGTGGTGCCGATCCTGCGCGCCGGGCTCGGCATGCTCGACGGCATGGTGCGGCTGCTGCCCACCGCCGAGGTCGGCTTCCTCGGCATGGTCCGCGACGAGGAGACGCTGGAGGCGGCGACGTACGCCACCCGTATGCCGGAGGACCTGTCGGGACGGCAGGTGTACGTGGTCGACCCGATGCTGGCGACCGGCGGCACCCTGGTGGCGGCGATCGACCTGCTGATCGACCGCGGTGCCGACGACGTCACCGCGCTGTGCCTGCTGGCCGCGCCCGAGGGCGTCGAGTCGATGGAGCGGGCCCTGGCGGGCAAGCCGGTCACCGTGGTCACGGCCGCGGTCGACGAGCGGCTGAACGAGCGCGGCTACATCGTGCCCGGCCTCGGCGACGCGGGCGACCGGATGTACGGCACGGTGAGCTGACAATCGGCCCGGCCCGACCCGGCGTGTCGCGGACGCCCCGGAAGGGCTGGACGGTCCGGACACCCTGAACGCTGTCCGGCCGCTGATCCGACAAGCGGAGGGGCGGGACCTGGCTCAGGTCCCGCCCCTCTCGCACGTACGCTGTCGGCCGCCTTGAAGGCAGTCACCCGCGCCAAGCCACCCGCGCAAGCGCCACCCGCGCAAGCGCCACCCGCCAAGGCGGCGCCCGCCACGGCGGCTAGTGCTTCGCCGGCGCGCCCGCCTTCGTCGTGGCCCCCGTCTTGCCGGGGGCGCCCCCCGACGCGCTCGGGCTCGGCGTCACGCACACCGGCTTCGGCGGCGGCGGGTTCGCCGCCACGATCCGGGCCTTCGCCACGTCGGTCGGACCGGAAAGCGCCGTGAAGGCCGTGCCGATCATCACATCGACGGTCTTGTCGGTCCGCTTGGGGTCGATCTTCACGGTCGAGCCCGCCACCTGGGTGCCCGCCGTGCGGGCCGCCGCCTCGCCCGCGGGCCCGGCGACGATCAGCGCGGACTCGCCGACCTTCTTGTCGTACGGGTCGGGCGCGTTGCCGAATTTGTTGACCTTGAAGCCGCGCTTGGCCAGCTCGTCGGCCGTGGTCTTGGCCAGACCGCCCTTGGCGGTGGCGTTGAAGACGTTCAGCGTGACGCCCGCGGGCTGGGGCAGCGGGGCCGGTTTACCCGTGGGGGCGGTGGGGGCCACGGTGACGCAGGGGCGGTTCTGCGGTGCCGCGTTCGCCTTCGTGTCGCCGTTGTCGTCCCCGCGGAAGACATGGACGAGTTGCAGCGCCCCGTAACCGAAGAGGCCGAGCACGACGACCGAGGCGAGCACGGCGGTGACGACACGGCCGCGGCGGCGCGGGCGGCGCATCCTCGGGTACTGCTTGCCGGTGACCCGGTACTTCCCGCCCATACCGGAGGGGGTCAGCATGCTCATGAGCGCAGCGTAAGCGGATTGTCAGTCCATCTCCAGGACCCGGGCGTGGAGCACCTGGCGCTGCTGGAGCGCGGCGCGTACCGCCCGGTGGAGTCCGTCCTCGAGATAGAGGTCGCCCCGCCATTTCACGACATGGGCGAACAGGTCGCCGTAAAAGGTGGAATCCTCGGCGAGAAGTGTCTCCAGGTCGAGCTGTCCCTTGGTGGTCACCAACTGGTCCAGCCGCACGGGACGTGGGGCGACGTCGGCCCACTCGCGCGTACTCACCCGGCCGTGGTCCGGGTACGGCCGCCCGTTTCCGATGCGCTTGAAGATCACACGGAAAGCCTACCGGCCCGGCTTGTCCGGGCGCAGCACCGCTGCCGGGGTGCGATGGTGGCAAAAGCCTCATCGTCGTATGAATCGGGAGCATGTGATGACCGATCCCCAGCCGAATAGTTCCGCCGGTGAGGCCGTCACGGGTGAGGCGGCCGTGACACCGGGGTCGACTCCCGCACCGTCCGGGCCGACAGCCCCACCGTCCGGGCCGACAGCCCCACCGTCCGGGCCGACTCCCCCACCGTCCGGGACGACTCCCCCACCGTCCGGGCCATCAGCCGCGCCGTCCGGGCCGACTCCCGCGCCGTCCGGGCCATCAGCGGCGCCGTCCGGGCCGACACTGCCGTCCCCCGCCGCCGACATCGCCCGCGGCTACGCCTTCACCGGCCCCGCGCTGGACCTCGGCGCGCTGCTCTGGGAGGGCGAGTGCCACCCCGACGCGCCGGTCCGCATCCCGCTCGGCATGCTCAACCGGCACGGCCTGGTGGCGGGCGCCACCGGCACCGGCAAGACCAAGACGCTCCAGCTCATCGCGGAACAGCTCTCCGCGCAGGGCGTCCCGGTCTTCCTCGCGGACGTGAAAGGCGACATCTCCGGCGTGTCGGCGCCGGGCCAACCGGGTGAGAAGGTCCAGCGGCGGGCGGCGGAAGTCGGCCAGAACTGGACGGCCACCGGCTTCCCGGCCGAGTTCTACGCGCTGGGCGGCCTCGGCCCCGGCATCCCGGTACGGGCGACCGTCACCGCCTTCGGCCCCGTCCTGATGTCCAAGGTGCTCGGCCTGAACACCACGCAGGAGCAGTCGCTCGGCCTGATCTTCCACTACGCCGACACCAAGGGCCTCGAGCTGTACGACCTCAAGGACCTGCGGGCCGTCATCGCCTTCCTGACCTCCGACGCGGGCAAGCCGGAGCTGAAGGAGATCGGCGGGATCTCGTCGGCGACGGCCGGGGTGCTGATGCGGACCCTGACGGCCTTCGAGGCGCAGGGCGCCGCCGCGTTCTTCGGCGAGCCGGAATTCGACACGAGCGAGCTGCTGCGTACGGCGTCCGACGGGCGCGGGCTGGTCTCCGTGCTGGAGCTGCCCGCCGTGCAGGACAAGCCGCAGCTCTTCTCGACCTTCCTGATGTGGCTGCTCGCCGACCTCTTCCAGGACCTGCCCGAGGTCGGCGACCTCGACCGGCCGAAACTGGTCTTCTTCTTCGACGAGGCGCACCTGCTCTTCAACGGCGCCTCGAAGGCGTTCCTCGACGCGATCACCCAGACCGTACGGCTGATCCGCTCCAAGGGCGTCGGCGTCTTCTTCGTCACGCAGACGCCCAAGGACGTCCCCGGCGACGTGCTCGCCCAGCTCGGCAACCGCGTCCAGCACGCTCTGCGGGCCTTCACGCCCGACGACGCCAAGGCGCTGCGCGCCACCGTCTCCACCTTCCCCAACTCCGCTTACGACCTCGGCGAGTTGCTCACCTCGCTCGGCACCGGCGAGGCCGTCGTCACCGTCCTCAGCGAGAGCGGCGCGATCACCTCGCTCGGCACCGGCGAGGCCGTCGTCACCGTCCTCAGCGAGAGCGGCGCGCCGACGCCGGTGGCCGCCACCCGGCTGCGCGCCCCCGAGTCGCTGATGGGTCCCGTGGACGCGGCCGTGCTCGACTCCGCCGTCAAGTCCTCGCCGCTGTACGGGCGGTACGCCGAGGCGGTCGACCGCGAGTCCGCCTACGAGAAGCTGGCCGCCGCCGAAGCGGCTTCCGCCGCGCGGGCCGAAGCCGCCGAGAGCGCGCCCAAGGCCGCCCCGAAGAGCGGCCGTTCCTCCGCCAAGGGCGCCGCCGCCGACGCCGGAATCGTCGAACAGGTCGTCCACAGCGGCGCGTTCAAGTCCCTCGCCCGCTCCATGGGTACGCAGCTCGGCCGCGAGATCAGCCGCTCGCTGTTCGGCGTCCGCAAGCGGTAGCGACGCCAGGGGACATGGCGGCGGCGACGCTCACGGGCGCAGCGGGCGGCTCCATGCCTGGCGGGGGCCGTGGGTGTCGCCGAGGTAGGTCCACTCCCAGGCGCGCAGGGCGTGGACGGCGTCGGCGTCGGGCGCGGTGAGGACGGTGACGAGGGCCGCGTCGCTGCGCAGCAGGAGCTGGTCGAGCAGACCGGTCGCGATGCCCTGCCTGCGGTACGCGGGCACGACCATCAGCTCGGCGAGCGCGAAGACCTGTCCCGAGGCGGTGAGCTCCTCGATGTCCGTGCCGTCGGGCCCCGCGCCGTCGGTGCCCGCGACCGTGAAGTCCCGCCACCAGCCGTCGGCGCGGTCGAGGACGTAGCCGTACGCGACCCCGGTCAGCCGCCGCTCGCTGGCCACGATCATGTCGAAGCCGGGCCGCTGCGTGGCCTCGGCGAAGCGCCCCAGGAAATCCTCCCGGTCGTGGAATTCCTGGCCCGGCACGCCTCGGTACGCCTCGACGTAGACATCCGCGACGGCCTCGCGCTGCTGCTCCGCCTGCCATCTGGACATGCGGCGCGTGAAGACCTCGGCCACGTGTTCCCTCCCCCATCGGCCCCGTGTCCCGGCGGTCCGGAACGGTGACCTTCCATCATCGTCCCAGAGACCCCGGACGGAGTAGGGTGAACGGACCGAGGGCATTCCGTACACCGGCACTCAAGTCGGCGTCGTTCGCGGTGAGCGACGGTGCCGGACCCGTTCCAGCGGGCCCGTGGACGGATTTGTTCCATGCTCTCCTCTCAGGATTCCGCACACCCCTCGGCGGTCCGTACGGTCCCGCGGCCCCCTCCCGCGCCCCCCGCGCCGCGGCTCTCGCTGTCGCCCGGCGTCAGCGCCCTGCGGATCGGTTCGGCCGAGCTGGGCCACGGACCGGGGCCGCTGGACGGCGCCTGGTGGCCCAAGTCCCGTGACCTCTCCCTCGAACTGCCGTCCCTGGTCGGCGCGTTGGACCTGCTGTGGGGACGGATCACCCGGGTCACCGTCAACCCCCTGTACTGGCCGACCGTGCCGAAGAAGGTGCCGGTCGCCGGGCACGTGGTGCATGTCGGCTGGTTCGTCGAGGAGCAGGACCCGCACAAGCTGCTGGTGCTCTCGTACCGTACGGGCCGCTGGGATCTGCTGATCGTCCCGCCGCAGACCCCGGCGGCGACGGCGGCCCGGCTGATGGCCGCGGCGGCGGACCCGGCCAATGTCCGTACCGCGAGCGAGCTGATGGCCCAGGCCGACCCCGACCGCGGCGCGGACGCCGCCTGGGAGGCCGAGGGCGGTCCCGCGGGGCTGGCCCGGCCGGAGCGGGCGGCCTGATGTCCCCGCGCGAGAACGAGTCGGGCGAGCCACGCGCGGCCGGTGCGGGGACGGGGGCCGATCCGCGCATGGCGGGTACGGCCGGGCCGCCGCGGGACCGCGCCGGGGCCGGGCGCGACGACGCGGCGCGGGACGCGGCGGCGGCCACCGGCTCGGGCTCCGGCTCGGGCTCCGGCTCCGGCTCCGGCGGCGCGGAGCGGGCGCTGCCCGCGCCCGGCTTCGCCGAGGTCAGCATCGTGGCCGCGACCCCTGAGGCGGCCCGCAGGATCGCGCAGGTGCTGCGCTTCCGCTTCGCCGCGACCGAGCAGCCGCCCCCCGGCCGCCCGGTGGTGGACGAGGACGGCGGCACCCGGCTGCGGCTGACCGTGGACACCGTCCACTTCCCCGACGCGGGCCCCTTCCAGCTCCGCCTGGTCGGCGGCGAGGAGCGCGTACGGGACGGCACCGGGACGGCCGAGGTCACGGGCGTGACCGGCGTCACCGAGGCCGCCCAGGACCCGGACGTCAGCCGAGGCACGGACGTCACCGAGGGGACCGCCGCCGACGTACCGCCGCCCGTACGTCCGCCGTCGCCGCCCCGCCCGCCGCGGCCCGCCCCGAACACGCGCTTGGCACCACCCACCACCCCGGACGAACCGTCCGGAGACAGGCCGACACCATGACGATCACCACCGCGACCGAGACACCGCCGCCGCTGCCCGCCTGCGCCCTGCCGGTCTGGGACGGGCCGCCCGCCCGGCTGTCCCTGATCCACCCGGGCGGCAGCCCCGTACGGATCGACGGCGCCTGGTGGCCGCGGACCCGTGACGTGACCAAGGAACTGCCGCCGCTGCTCGCCGCGTTGAACGGCCGCTGGGGCCGGATCACCGACATCACCCTCGACGCGGCGAACTGGCTCGACGGGCCCTCCGCCCTGCTGCTCGGCGGCCACACCCTCCGTATCCACCGCTCCACCACCACCGGCCACCGCGACTCGGTGTGCCTGCTCTGCCGGGGCGTCGGCCGCTGCGACCTGCTCGTCGTCCCGCCCGAGACCCCGGAGCGCCAGGCCCGTCAGCTCCTCACCACCTCGACGGTCCCCGTACGCGGCTGACCGGGCCCGCCCCTAGACCGCTCGCGCGTACCCGTCCAGCGCGTCCCGTACGTGGCGGGACATCGTGGCGCTGCCCTTGTGGCCCGCGTCGTCCACGACGGTGAGGGTGGCCTGCGGCCAGGCGGCGGCGAGGTGCCAGGCGGTGTCGAGCGGCGAGCTGAGGTCGAGGCGGCCGTGGAGCAGGGTGGCGGGGATGCCCCGCAGCAGGGGCGCGTCGCGCAGGAGGGCGCCCTCTTCGAGCCAGGCGCCGTGCGAGAAGTAGCGGGCGCAGATCCGGACCATGGCGAGCCGGGCGGCGGAGGGGCGGTCGCTGTACGGGCGGGCGGAGCCGCTGGGTTCGAGGGAGAGCACCGCGTCCTCCCACGCGCACCAGTCGGCGGTGGCCCTGGCCCGTACGGCCGGATCGGGGTCCTCGGTGAGGCGCGCGTACGCGGCGACGAGCCCGCCCGCGATGCCGCCCGCCGTATCGGACGCCATGCCGAACGCTGAGCCGGTCGCTATGCCGGACGCTATGCCGGACGCCGTGCCGGGCGCCGTACGTGACCCCGTGCCGTCGTACGCCGGACCGGCCGCCGCGCGGAAGGCCGCCCACTGTTCGGGGAAGAAGCGGCCGACGCCCCGGTAGAGCCAGTCGATCTCCGCTCTGCGGGTGGTCGTGACGCCGTTGATGACGATCTCCGAGACCCGCTCGGGGTGCCGCTGCGCGTACGCCAGGATCAGCGTCGAGCCCCAGGAGCCGCCCGTCAGCAGCCAGCGGTCGATGCCGAGGTGGACGCGCAGGCGTTCCATGTCGGCGATCAGGTGGTCGGTGGTGTTGTGGGTGAGGTCGGTCGCCGGGTCGCTCGCGTGCGGCGTACTGCGCCCGCAGCCGCGCTGGTCGAACAGCACCGCCCGGTACCGCTCCGGGTCGAAGTCCTGCCGGTGCGACGGCCTGCACCCCGAGCCGGGGCCGCCGTGCACGACGAGCGCCGGCCTGCCCTCGGGGTTGCCGCAGGTCTCCCAGTACACGAGGTTCCCGTCGCCGACATCGAGCATGCCCCGGTCGTACGGCTCGATCGGCGGGTGGCTCCGCTGCGCCTCGGTCATGGCGGTCCGTTCCTCTCGACGGGCGCGACGCCTCAACCGTCGAAGCGCCGGGCGGCTAATCTAACAGCGCTGTTATATCAGCCCGCGCCCCGCGCCCCCGACCCCGCCGAGCCTCTCCGGACCCCGAATCCCCGGACCCCCGGACCCCGTAGGACCGGCCGCCGCGCGGCCCCTCCGCCGTCCCGATTCGCGGCCCCGCGGCCCTGCGTGCACTGTGGAACAGGTGAACGCGGATGAGTCGCTGTGGCGCGCGCTGCTGGAGGGGACGGCGGCGGGTGTCGCCGTACTCGGCCCCGACCTGCGCTACCGGTACGTCAATCCGGCGCTCGCCCGGATGAACGGCGTCGAAGCGGCCGCGCACATCGGCAGGACCATCGCCGAGACGGTGCCGGGCGTGGACGTGGGCGAGGGCGTCCTGCGGATGGTGCTCGCCGACGGCACACCGCGCGAGCTGCTCTCCAGCGGCCAGACCCGGGCCGATTCGCCGCACACCACGCGCTACTGGCAGTGCACGTACCACCGGCTCCAGGGCCGGGACGGCGGGGTGGGCGGGATCGGCGCGGTGATCATCGAGGTCAGCGAGGACCACGAGGCGCAGCGCGAGCTGGAACGGGCCAAGGAGCGGCTGCTGCTGCTCGACGCGGCGGCCGTCCGGATCGGCTCCACGCTGGAGATGGACCCGACCTGCCAGGAACTGGCCGACCTGCTGGTCGAGGTGATCGCGGACACCGCCACCGTCGAGGTGCTGGACAGCGGCCCGCGCGCCCGCCGCCGCCCCCCGCCGGACGGCGCGCTGCGGCTGCGCAGGGCCGCGATGGCCGCGCGGCCCGCGCTGCGCGAGCGGGTGCGGATCTTCGGGACGCCGGGGGAGTACGTGGTCTACCAGCGCGGCTCGGCGATCCCGACCTGCCTGGAGACCGGGCGTCCCGTGGTGCAGAATCTGCCGCGCGACGAGGAGATCGCCCACTCCGCGCCGAACGCCGAGCGGGTCGCCGCCTACCGCGCCGCGGGCATCCACTCCGTGCTGGTCGTGCCGCTGAGCGCCCGCGGCGACCGGATCGGCACGGTCACGCTGATCAGGGCCGGGACCTCGCCCGGCTTCGACGACGAGGACACCGCCATCGCCCGCGCGCTGGCCGACCGGGCCGCGATCAGCCTCGACAACGCCCGCCGCTACACCCGCGAGCACGGCATCGCGGTGGAGTTGCAGCGCGCCCTGCTGGCCACGCCCGGCGCCCCGCACCCCGGGGTCGAGGTGGCCACCCGCTATCTCCCGGCGGGCGCCACCGACCTGGTCGGCGGCGACTGGTTCGACACCCTGGCGCTGCCCGGCGGCGTGACGCTGCTGGCCATGGGCGACGTGATGGGGCACGGCGTCGAGGCGGCCGTCGAGATGAGCCACTACCGCTCGATGCTGCGCGTGGTCGCGGGCGAGGGCGACGCGCCGGACCGCGTCCTGCGCCGGATGGACGCGCTGCTGGCCGCCGCGGGCGCCCAGCGGCCGGGCACCTGCCTGCTGGGCCTCGCCGACCCGGCGCGCGGCGGCTGCTTCTTCGCCAGCGCGGGCCACCTCCCGCCCGCCGTCGTCACCCCCGACGGCCGTGTCCGGCTGCTCGCCGTACCGCCGGGACCGCCGCTCGGCGCGGACCTGCGGGGCACGTACGAGACGGTGTACGTGCCGTGGCGCGCGGGGGAGACGCTGCTGCTCTACACCGACGGGCTGGTGGAACGCCGTACCGAGGACATCGACGCCTCGCTCGCCCGGCTGGCCTCGCTCGTCCTCCCGCCCGACGGTGAACCGCTGGACGCGCTCCTGGCCCGGATCGTGCACCGCCTGGCGCCCTCCGCCGCCGAGGACGACGTCGCCCTGCTGGCCGCGCGGGCGCGGCCGTAACCTGGTACGTACGCCACCCGCTGCGTGCGCCCACGTGAGGAGCGAGGTATGACCGACCGCAAACCCGCCGGTGTCTCCTTCGAGACGTGGGTGGACAAGCAGATCCGCGAGGCGGAGCAGCGCGGCGACTTCGCCGAACTGCCGGGCGCGGGAAAGCCGTTGGCCTCGCTGGACACCCCGTACGACGACTTGTGGTGGATCAAGGGCAAGATGCACCGCGAGGGCCTGTCCGCGCTGCCGCCGACGCTCGTGCTGCGCAAGGCGGCGGAGGACGCGACGGCCGCGATAGCGCGGGCGCGCTCCGAGCGGCAGGTGCGGCAGATCCTCACCGAGATCAACGACCGCATCCGCGAGGCCCTGCGCCGTCCCCCGGA
This sequence comes from Streptomyces sp. NPDC025721, assembly GCF_055558595.1. Classification (NCBI taxonomy): domain Bacteria; kingdom Bacillati; phylum Actinomycetota; class Actinomycetes; order Kitasatosporales; family Streptomycetaceae; genus Streptomyces; species Streptomyces sp. NPDC025721. The sequence continues at coordinate 27,087 of NZ_JBVHMF010000020.1, forward strand.
GGGACCGCCCCTCAACCTCGGCCTGTTCGACGTCGAGAAGGTCGTGGCGGACTGGCACGCGGCGCGGGCCGTCGGTACGGGCACGGACGACAGCGCGGATACGGATACGGGTACGGGTACGGGTACCGCCGCCGATAGCGATACCGATACCGATTCCGGCAGGGGCGGGCGGCGGACGGGGTTCGGACGGCTGTTCCGCAGGGACCGTTCCGCCTGATAGGGATGGGCCGTGCGCTTTGACTCCGTGCCGATGCCGCCGACCGTCGAGGTCAGGCCCCGCGACCCGCGCGGCTACCCGGTGCCCGCGATCACCCCGTGGCAGGACGACCAGCCGCAGTTCGCGCTGACCGACTACGACCGCAGCGCCAACTGCGCCCGGCAGCGGCTGTGTTCGGTGTGCGACACGCTGATGCCGCGCGGCCCGGTGTGGCGGGTGGTGGGCGGTTCCGAGAGCGCCGCGATCGGCGAGGCGCTGGCGGCCGGGCGCCCGTACCGCAATCTCGCGCCGACCCTCGAAGGGCCCGGCCACCGCGCCTGCATGCTCTACGCCTCGATGGTCTGCCCGTATCTGGCGCGGCCCAACGCGCGGCGCGGCCTGGACGCGCGGAACCCGGACGACATGACCGCTCATGTCGTCCGGGGCGCGGTGCGCGGCACGCTGGGCGCCGTCGTCGGTTTCGCCGACTACGAGTTCGCGGTCACCTCGTCACAGGTGCTGTTCCGCTTCGTCGACGTGGTGGAATTCCTGCCGCACGACACCGCCGACGCCCATCTGGACGCGCTGCGGGCCGAGTTGGCTCAGGCGCGGTAGGCCGGGAGCCCGACGTAGTCGGAGACCTTGACCGGCGCCTGCGAGCCGTCCACGGGCAGCCGCACGATGCCGTTGGGCGTACGGGCCACGACCGTCCTGCCGTTCGGCTCGAAGGCGGGCTCGGTGTAGTCGGTGGTCGCCTGCGGGGTCAGGTCCTTGTACACGGGCGCGCCGTCGTGGGGCGTCTCCAGGAACAGGTGGTCGTGGCCCCCGACGGACCGGACGAAGACGATGCCGTCGTCCTCGGTCGGCCCGATGGCGGGCTCGGACCCCGGGGTGAGCGCGTAGCCCTGCTGCCGCAGGTAGTCGTCGCGGATGTAGACGTTGCCGTCGCCGGTGTTGGCGTAGACGGCGGTGCCGTACTTCCCCGCCGAGCTGGGCCATACGTTGCCGGTCTGGGGCAGCGGCTTCACGTTCTCGTCCGACTCGTGGTTCAGGCTCAGCACCTTGGGCGTGCCGCCGTGCGCGGTGGCCGGGACGCCGTACAGCCGGGCGGTGCCGCCCTGGCGGCCGGCGAAGAGGATGTTGTCGAGGGCGGGAAGGCCGTTCTGCGGGTCCTTCGCGCGCACCTGCCAGGTCGGGTGCGACCAGTTCTGGTCGCCCGGGTTCCTGGCGACGATCACGCGCCCGCTGCCGTCGGGGTCGCTGACCGCCAGGTCGCCGTCGCCGTCGATGAAGGCGGCCTTCGCGCCGTTCGGCGACCAGGCCAGGTCGCGGACCTCGGTGCCGAAGTCCACCCGGGTGCCGTTCATGACGACGTAGCGGGTGCCGTCGCTGATGGTCAGACCGGAGTGCGCGGTGCCGTTGAGCTTGGTGCTGCTGCCCACCGGGCTGGCCCCCGAGCCGTTGGCGCCGTCGTCCCCCGCGTTCTCCCCGGTGCCGCCGCTGCCGCCCTTCCCGCTGGGGGTGGGCTGACCGCTCGCGCCGCTCGTCGCCGAGGGCGCCGGGTCGGAGGCGGTGCCGTCCGCGGGGCCGCAGGCCGACAGGAGCAGGGCGGCACCCGCCGTGATCCCGGCGGTGAGCGCGATGGCGGCGGCGGTGCTGCGACGGCCACGGGCACGAACGGACATATCGGGTTCCCCCCAGGAACGGATGCGGTGCGGCGTTCTCCGGCCGCTCGCGGCGGTCTCCCGCTGTTCCGGCCGGCTCCGGCTGTTCGTGCCGGTGACACAAAGAGTGCTCCCGCAACGTCCGTCTCCTGTGCTGCCGTTGTCACGCCAGTGCAACAGCGGGGGCGCGCGCGGCGGGAGGGCCCGCGGTCCCGCGCCGACCAGGACCGGTACGGTCCGCGTGCCCTGCGGGCGGTTCGCGCGTTGTATCGATCATGAACGTAAGCCGAATCCTCACCACCGCCGCCGCCGGTTCCTTCCTGATCGCGGCGGGCGCCCCCGCCGCCATGGCCGCCGAGCAGTCCGCCGACCTGGGCTCCACCCTGAGCAGCACCGCGATCACCGCGAGCGCCGCGGGCGAGCAGGCCAAGGGCGCCACCGCCAGCGTGCTCGGCGACTACAAGGTCGACCAGAAGGTCCAGGACGTGAAGAACGTCGCCCAGGCGGGCACCGACGCGGTCACCGCCGCCAACGACCTGGTCCACTGACCCGAGCCGGACGCCGTACGCACGGGACGCGTGCGGGCGCGTAGGCACAGACCCACCACACGCAGGGGCGCCCCGCGGGACTTCTCCGGTCCGGCGGGGCGCCCCTGCGCGCGAGTGTCGGGCTCTAACCCTTGAGGGTGCCCACCGGCACCAGGCAGTGCGCGGCGGTGCCCAGGACGTCGGTGTCCCCGGCGAAGCCCTGGAGGGTCTCCTCGGTCACCGGGGTGCCCGGCTTGGCCTCGGGCCACGGGCGGGTGGCGAGGATGAAGTACACCGCGCCCCGGTCCTGCGCCGCGGCCACCCACTGCTCGGGCACCGGGCACGCGGCGTGCAGGTACGGCATCGTCAGCACGGCCTTGCCGCCCTCGACCAGCACCTTCACCGGGACGTTCGGCGCCTGCTTGACGTCGAGGATCGCGCCGCCGACCGGCAGCCCGACCTCCTCCGCGACGGCCAGCGCCGCCTCCTGACCCGACTCCGGGCCGTCCGGCCCGTCACCGAGCGAATAGGCCATCAGGAACGGCATGTCGCGGCCGTCCTCGTGGTGTTCACCGGCCCACGGAATCACCACGAGGGTGCCGAGTCGGCGCTGGAGGGCGGAATTCAGGGCGGTATTGGTCTGGCTCATGCGCCGGACCCTAACCGCCGGGAGAGCCCGGCCGGGGCGGATATCACCTCCGCGGGCGACCCGAGGCTCCCGGATTCCTCCGTTAGGGGAGAAGTCGGCCGCGCGTACGCACCCTAACGGCCCATCAGGGTGATGTGGATCGGCAGCGGTTGAAAACGGGAAATCCGCAGTTCACACAGTTCGCGCCGCCACCCTGGTGGGCGGCGGCCATTCTCAGCAGTTGCGGTAATACCGTCTGCTTTTCACGGTGGTGGCGTAGCTGTTCACCACCGAAGGGAACTGTTTTCCATGCGTACCCACCGGATCACCGGCGTGGTCGTCGCCTCCGCGCTCGTCGCCACCATCGCCGGCGGCGCGCTCACGACGACCGCCGCTGCCGCCACCCCCGCAGACACCAAGCCCGCGGGCACAGTGACGGCACCGGCCGCGCCGGACGCGACCGCGCTGCTCGCGCAGGCCAAGTCACTGGGAGACGTGGCAGGCGTGCTCACCCCGGTCACGAAACTGGTCCAGGACGTGCTCGCCAAGCCCGGCACCGTCAAGCCCGAGACCATCACCGCCGACGCCGCCGGGGCCAAGTCGGCGATCGACGCGGCGAAGGCCGCCGCGCCGGCCGCCCCCGCCGCCCCTGCGGCTCCCGCTGCCCCTGCGGCTCCCGCTGCCCCGGCGGCTCCCGCGGCTCCTGCCGCCCCGGCTCTTCCCGCCGCTCCCGCCGCGCCCGCGGTGCCGAGCCTCGGCAGCCCCTCGGGCAAGGTCGCCACGCAGCCGTCGGCCAAGCCGTCCGCCACGCGGGACCTGAAGGCCGACGCCCTCACCGCGCTCCAGACGGCCGTCGACAACCTGGTCAAGGCGTCCACGGCCGGTGACCCGGCGGGGCTGCTGACCGCCGCCACGGCCGTCGTCACCGGCCTGGTCAACGTCGTCGTCGCCACCGTCCTCGGCGGTGGCCTGCCGGCGCCGAACCTGCCCGGTCTGCCCGCCCTCCCGACGCTGCCCGGCGGCCTCCCTTCGGCCCCCGGCCTCCCTTCGGCCCCCGGCCTGCCGCTCTGACCGAGCGCCGGGCGTAGCCGGAGCCGTGGTTCACAGGGTTCCTGAGCGGCGCCACGAGCCGTGCTCCGGCCGGATGTGACACCCGAAGGGGTGAGCGCGAACAGCGCTCACCCCTTCGGCCTATTTTGATACGCCGTCACCGATTCAGCCCAACATGCGTGACTATTCGTGATCTCCCCCCGTTGCGCACAGCGTCAACGCCGCAGGTATTTGCGGTTGGGTTTCGTCTCAGGGAGATCTTGATGTCGCGTATCGCAAAGGCGGCGGCCGTCACCGCCGCGGCGGGTGCCGTTCTGGCCGCCGGCGCCGGTATGGCTGTTGCCGACTCCGGCGCGCAGGGTGCCGCTGTCGGTTCGCCGGGTGTGCTGTCCGGCAACCTCATCCAGGTGCCCGTGCACGTCCCGGTCAACGTCTGCGGTAACACCGTCGACGTCATCGGCCTGCTGAACCCGGCGTTCGGCAACCAGTGCGCCAACGTCTCCGGGCACGACGGCGGCGAGTGGTAATTCCGCGCCACCGCGGCCTCCCGTCACCTTGTGTGCGGGAGGCCGTTTTCTTTTCCCTCGGCCCGTCACCCTCGGCCCGTCACCCGCGGCGCGAGCGCGTCAGCTCTCCTCGTAGCGGTAGAACGAGCGGTGGTCGAAGTAGTCCGACGGCTTCTCGTTCCACGGCGGCATCAGCTCGTTGCTGCTGATCACGCGGCCGTGCTCGGGGTCCTTGGCCGACAGCGGCATGGACGGCAGGTACGCGGACTTCGGGTGCAGCCGCTGCCAGCGGATCCACACCAGGTCGAGGAAGGCGTGGTGCATCCAGAACACCGGGTCGTTCGGCGAGGTGCCGCCGATCATGTGACCGCCGACCCACTGGTGGACCCGGTTGTGCAGGTAGCCGCCCTTGGTGTCGCTGACCGTCCAGCCCTCGATCTTGTTCCTGAAGCCCTTGGTGGACGGGGCGGAGTTCCACGGCGCGACGTCGTAGACCGGCATCGCGAGCGCGTTGTCCAGCTCCGCCTTCGTCGGCAGCACGATCGGCCGGTCGGGCCGCCCCATGTTGCGGGTCAGGTACTTCTCCTGCGTGACCCCGTAATTGATCGGCCAGTCGCCGGTCTGGTACGCGAACGGGCCCGTCATCACCTGGCCGTCGCTGTCGCGGCCGTTGCCGCCCATGAAGTCCGGGCCCCACAGAGAAGAGCTCTGCGCGTTGTCGTACGTCCAGTCCCAGTACGGGATGGTGACGCCCGGGTCGAACATCTGGAGATCGGCCTCGAACTGGAGCAGGAACCGGCGGTGCCAGGGGAAGAAGGTCGGTGCCATGTGGGCGACCCGCAGCCCGCTCTCGCCGTCGGCGGCGAAGTACTTGCCGTGCGTGATGACGTACTTGTCGTAGCCGCCCACGCGCTTGAGCTCCAGCACGGCCTCGACGAACCGGGAGCGTTGGCTGCTGGTCAGATGCCGCTGATTCATTCGCGTGTACACAGGAACTGACCCCTCGGCGGTCGTACGGCGCTCAGCCGTCAGTGGTGGCGCGTGGTGCCGCGCTCAGTGGTGGCGCTCAGTGCGGGCGCCCGTGGACGGCGCTCAGTGGTGGTGCTCCGCGGTCGTGGACAGCTGGGCGCGGCCGAGCACGTCGACCGCGCCGCGGGCGGTGCCGAGGGCGGTGGGGAAGGGCTGGTAGTGGTTGGCCATGCTGATGAAGCTGCCGTCCACGCGCCGCATCACGTGCAGCGGGCGCCCGTCGATCCGGATGTCGACGCCGCTGTCCCGCGCGGAGCTGAACCCCTGGATGCGGCGCCCGCGGTAGACCTCGTCGAAGAGGGCGGCCCCCGCGCCCGGCACCGGAGCGGGCTCGTACCCGGCGGCGGCGGTGTCGTACCCGGCGGCGGGCTCGGCGACCGCGGTGTCCGACTGCCTCGCGGCCAGCATCGGACGCAGCGCCGCGGTGGTCCCCGATACGGCGGCCACGGTCGTGATGCCGCGCCTGATCAACCGCCGTCGCGTCGCCACCCGGGGTCGTGAGTGTTTTCCGCTGCCGTTCTCGATGGCTTCGCTCATGTCCGACACACTCCTCTCCTCCGGCCGTTTCCGCGGCTCATCATGCCGCCGTAGGGGTGAGTCACCCGGATAATCGGTGGGCGATGCAAGGAATTTCATCCGCCCGAGTGATATCGCGATCGGCCCGGTGCCGGTATTGACGGACCGCCAGGTTGTTTGAGGCCGGGTAGGAACTGTCGTGGGAACCGCTTTTGGTCTACGCCAGGGGGCGCGCTTATTACTCATACGTTATGACTGATCGTTAGGAGTCCGATTTCCGTGCGGTCGCACGGCGGTCACCGCACCACGCACCACGCACCACGCACAGCGGACAGCGAACGAGGAGTGACCATGGCCAACCGACGCCAGTGGCTGACGGGTGCGGGCGTCGGGTTCGTGTCGGCCGCCTTGATCGTGTCAGGACTGTCCGGCATCGCGGGTGACCCGCCGGGCGCGGGCCGCCGCCTGGTCACCGCACTCGCCGGTGCCGTCGGCGCGGAGGGCGCCACGGGACCGGGCGGCCCGGACGGCGTCAACGGGTCGAGCGGCGCCAGCGGATCGAACGGCCCTGAGGGCCCTGACGGCTCGAACGGTCCCGCCGGTGCTTCCGGGTCCACGCCCACGCCCCCGCCGCGCGCCTCGTACGCCCCCATGGGCGCCTTCACCGACTCCGGCGCCGAGGGCGTAGCACGGATCGGCGCCCTGGAATCCTGGCTCGGCGGTACGGAGGCGACGGTCGGCCATACGTATCTGCCCGGTGACGACTGGTCCGGCATCGAGGGCAGCGGCGGGCTGCTCCAGCCGTGGGCCGCCTGGAAACGCGCGAAGCCCGACCGGCTCTTCGTCCTCAACGTGCCGATGCAGGAGCACAACGAGGACCGCGTCCCCGACCGCGACGTACGCGAACTGATCCAGGAGGGCGCGCGCGGCGACTTCGACGGCCACTTCACCCGGCTCGCCCACCGGCTGGTCGACCTCGGCGTGCCCGACACCGTGATCGTCCTCGGCTGGGAGATGAACGGCACCACGTACACCCACCGCTGCGGGCCCGACCCGTCCGGCTGGAAGACGTACTGGAACCGGATCGTCAAGGCCATGCGCGCCGTCCCCGGCCAGCGCTTCCGCTTCGACTTCACGCCCAACCGCGGCCAGGACGCCATCGGCTGGACCGAGTGCTACCCCGGTGACGCGACCGTCGACATCGTCGGCATGGACTCCTACGACCAGCCGCCCGGCGAGACCTTCTACGACCAGGTCAACGAGGCGTACGGGCTCCAGGCGCAGGTCGACTTCGCCGACCTGCACGGCAAGGAGATCTCGTACCCGGAGTGGGGCCTGTTCAGGAACGGCGACAACCCCGACTACATGCGGCAGATGCTCCAGTGGATCAACGACCACCAGCCGGTGTACCAGACCATCACCGACTACTGCCCGCACGGCGTGTGGCAGTGCACGGAGAACCCGAAGTCCTCGAAGGTGTATCGCAACGCGCTGTTCGACCTGAAGCCGGCGCCTGCTCCTTCAGAGACGCCGACGCCGACGGAGACGCCCACGCCTTCGGATACGCCGACGCCGACGGAGACCCCGACGCCGACCGGCACTCCGACTCCCACGGACACGCCGACGCCCACGGATACGCCTACGGTGACGCCGACGCCCACGGATACGCCTTCGGGCACGCCTACGGATACGCCGACCCCCTCGGTCAGCCCGTCCGCGACGCCGACCGAGACCCCGACGCCTACGGACACGCCCACGGTGACGCCGACGCCGAGCGGTACGCTCACCCCGGAGCCGTCGCTGTCGCCGAGCCCGACTCCGACCGCGCCGACGACGCCCTCGGTGTCGCCGTCCCCCGACCTGTCGCCGAGCCCGGCGGTCAGCCCGAGCGCGAGCCCGACGCCCAGCGTGCTGCCGCCCGTGACGCCGACCCCGGCGCTCACACCCGTGGCCGTACCGACTCTGCTTCCGGCCGTCACGCCGGGCCCGACGCCGGTGCCGCAGGCCGGGCCCTCGCCGCTGCCGCCCGTGGTGGAGGCGTGCCTGCCGCTCCAGCTCAGCGAGGAGATGCAGAAGCAGTACGCCAGCGGTCAGGTCTGCATCAAGCTGCAACCGAAGGCGCCGGGGGAGCAGACGGCGACGCCGACGCCGAGCGCGTCGACACTCGGTTCGCCGACGCCTGGTTCGCCGACGCCGACCGCGCCGACGTCCGAGTCGCCGACGCCTGAGGCGCCGACTCCGGCCGTGCCGACGACACCGACACCCACGTTGCCGCCGACGGCCACGTCCGCCGTGAAGCCGGAGTCGGTGCAGGAGGCCGCGCCCGCGACGAGCCCGACGCCGCCGGCCGGCTAGCCGCAGGGCGGCTTACGCGCCCTGACGCAGGGCGGCTCAGGCGCCGTGAGCCTTGCCGCCGCGCCTGGCGAGCCGGTCGTTCAGCCCGGCCCGCCAGGCGCGCAGCACCGGCAGGCGGCGCTTGGCGGTCGCGGCCAGGCGGGTGCGGGCGGCGGCCAGGGCGACGCGGCTGTGGAGGACGACGGCCAGCGGGCGGGTGGTCAGCAGCAGGCGGCGGTTGGCGAGGTGGTCGGGGCGCCAGTGGAATTTGTGCGGCTCCGCGCCGCGCAGCAGGCTGAGGGCGGCCCGGCCGCCGTCCTGGGTCTGCCGGACGCCGTGCCGCATCAGCAGCGTCGTGACGTCGACCTTGGTGGTGCGCAGGTCCGGGTGGGCGCCGTAGAGGTAGCCGCCGGCCAGGCTCGGGCAGAGCACGGTGAGATTCGCGGCCACCACCTCGCCTCCGAGGCTGAACTCGGTGACCGCCGCGTCGCCGTTCGCCACCATCAGCCGCGCGGCGCGGGTCAGGTGCTCGGCGAAGCGCGGGCGTACGTGCTCGGGGGTGACCCCTCGGCCCTGCCACTGGAGCAGGTGCAGCCGCAGCATCGTCTCGACGGCGGGCGCCACCTCGTGCGCGGGCACCGCGCGTTCCTCGACGCCCGCCGCGTCCAGCTTGCGCAACTGCGAGCGGATGCGCTGGCCGCGCGAGCTGCCGACCCTCGCGATCAGGCCGTCCATCGGCAGGCCCGGCAGCTCCAGGCAGACCGAGTCCTCCAGGTCCTTGCGCGGGCCGCGCCACGCGCCGTACACCCGCTCGGCCGCCGCGCCCGGCCGTACCTCGCGCAGGTCGATCACCGCCGTCCGCGCCAACCGCCGCAGCGCCCCGGTCAACGCCGCCGCGTACGCCGGATCCGCGTCGTCCACCAGCACGTCCGCGTAGTCCGTGATCGCCCCGCCGAGCGCCACCAGCACCGGCACCGGCCGGTACGTCACCATCAACGGCGCCGCCGCGACCAGCTCCTCGCCTCGCCGCACCACCACGACCCGCAGCCGCCCGCGCTTGCCGTACGACAGCCACCACGAATACAGCCACGCGTGACTCTGGAACGGCGTCGCCGCCCCGCACCGCCCGTACAACCGCCCCCACTGCGCGGCCATCCCCCCGAACGCCTCGCCGTCCCGGCACACCTCCACCCTGAGCCCGCCCCCGTCCCCGTCCGGTGCGCCGATGTCGGCGCCGGGGGCAGTGCGTGGCTCGGATACGCGTCCGGCCGCGTTGCCGCCCGTGCTGCCGGTGGTCGCTTGCGGTGCCTGCGCTGGCGTGGGCGCAGCCGTCGGCGTTGTGGCAGGCCCGGGGGTGGGCGGGGGCTTCGGGGGTGTCTCGGGCGTGGGCCGGGGGTGGGCGGAGGCGGGGGTGGTCATACGGATTCCCTGGGGATCGCTGTCGGGGCGTGGCCCGGGGTGGGGGCCGGGAGGGAGGCGCCGTAGGCGGGCTCGCGGCGGGAGCGGGGGCGGACCAGGAGGAAGAGGGCGCCGAGGAGGCCGCCCGCGCTCGCGCCGACCGCCGCGGACAGGGCGGTGGAGGGCGAGGAGGGGGAGGTCGGGGCGGTGGCGGGGGAGAAGACCAGCAGGCGGACGCCGGTGCTGCCGGCGTTGCGGTTGCCGGTCGCGGCCAGCGAATCGGCCACGGCGTTGGCGACCTTCGCGGCGGTCGCCCCGCGCCGGGCCGTCCCCGTGATCGAGATCATCGGCGCGTCGGGCGAGGTCGCGGCCTGCACGCTGCCCTTGAGGTCGTCCACCGCCATCCCGGACGCGGCCTGCGCCCCCGCGAGCACCGCGGAACCGGTGACGACCCGCCCGTACGCCTGCGCGAAACCGGTGGTGGTCGTCGCGTCGCCGTGCTGCGGCACCACGATGACGTAGCTGGTGGCGGCGTACTGCGGGGCCGCCGTCAGGCCGTAACCGAGGCCGCCCGCGAGGCCGATGCCCAGGCACAGGGGCAGCGGCAGCCAGCGCGGCGGCGTCCGCCACGAAGCGCGGCGCCCGCGCCCCTGCCTGCCCGCGGGGGCGCGGCTCTCGTCGCGGATCGCGGCCTTCTCCTGCACTGCGGTGTCCTGCATGAGCGGTCTCATTTCTTCTGTCCCGGCCCCACGCCGGTGGCGGATGCGGATGCGGATGTGGTTGCCGTTGCGTACAGCCGCATCACGCGGTCGGCGGTGTGGGCGATGTGGTAGCTGTCGACGGCGGCGGGCACCGGCAACCGCCGTACGCCCGCGCCCTGTTGGGCGTGGAGCGCGGAGACGAGGTCCCGCGGGCCGGTGCCGATCCGGCGGGCGCCGGGCGCGCTGTCCGGCGGCAGGTCCTCGATCGCGGGGCACGCGGTGTGCAGCACCGGCAGCCCGGCCGCCAGCGCCTCGATCATGGCGAGCCCGAAGGACTCCTCGCGCGACGCGGACACGAAGACGTCCATCGCGGCCAGCAGCGCGGGCATGTCGGGCATGACACCGCTGCCGTCCTCCCCGCCCGCCGCGCCCACCAGATGCACGCGCGGCGCGACGCCGGTCGAACGGGCCAGCCGCAGCAGGGCGTCGTGCTCGGGCCCGGTGCCCGCGACGAGGAGATGGGCGTCCGGGACACCGGCCAGCGCGCGGATGACGGTGTCGAAGTTCTTGCCCGGTACGAGCCTGCCGACCCCGCCGACGACGAACGCCCGCTCGGGCAGACCGAGTTGGGCCCGCGCGGCGGCGCGCACCGCCGGGTCGAAACGGAAGCGGGCCGGGTCGATGCCGTTGGGCACCAGGTGGATACGCGGGTCGGGCACGCCCCACTCGCGCAGCCTGCGCGCGACCGTCGCGGAGACGGCGACGGTGGCCACGCCCAGCCGTTCGGTGGCCCGGTACAGCGCGCGGGTGCCACGGGTGAGCGGGCGGCCCTCGATCTGGGAGTCGCCGAGCGAGTGCTCGGTGGCCACGACCGTACGCACCCCGGCCAGCCGCGCGGCGAGGCGGCCGTAGACGCACGCGCGGTAGAGGTGGGTGTGCACGACGTCGTACCGGCCCGCCCTGATCTGCCGGGTGAGCCGGGGCAGCGCGGACAGGTCGCGGTTGCCGGTCATGCCCAGGTGCGTGACGCGTACGCCGTCGGCGCGCAGCGCGTCCGCGACCGGGCCGGGGTTGGTGAGGGTGATCACCTCGCTCTCGCAGGAGGCGGGCAGGTGGCGTACGAGCAGCCGCAGTTGCTGCTCCGCGCCGCCGATGCCCAGACCGGTGATGACGTGCAGGACCTTCACCTGGGCTCCTCCGGAGCGGCCGTCCCCCGGCCGGACCCCGGGCCGGACCGCGCGCTGGTCTGCCCGCCGTCCCGCACGCCGGGCAGGACGCTGATCCCGTCTCCCGGCACGGGCGTCGGCGCGGGCGCGGCGGGCGGCCCTCCGGCGGCCGTCGCCGTCCGCAGCTTGTGCAGCAGCCGCTTGGCGTTCAGCCGTCCCGCCGCGTCCCGTTGGCCGACGTACGCGCGCGGCAGCGCGAACGTCCCGGCGAGCGGGCCGGGGTCGACCGAGCACGCGTAGCGGTAACCGGCGCTGCGGGCGGCGGCCACCGTGCGGGCGTCGGTCGCGCCGTACGGGTAGCAGAAGCCGTCGGGCTCGTGGCCGGTGATCTCCCGCAACAGCTCGCGGCTCTCAGTGAGTTCGACGGTCAGCTCGTCCTCGTCGACCGCGGTGAGGTCCAGGTGCAGCAGGCCGTGCGAGCCGACCTCCATCCCGGCCGCCGCCGCCGCGCGGATGCCGTCGGCGGTCAACAGCGGCTTGCGCGGGCCCTGTTCGTCCCAGGCGTTGACGCCGCCGAGCCTGCCGGGCAGCACGAAGACCGTCGCGGTGTGGCCGTACCGGAGCAGCAGCGGGACGGCGTACTCCAGGAAGTCGGCGTAGCCGTCGTCGAAGGTCAGCCCGACCATGCGGCTCGCGCGTCCGGCCGCGTGGGCGCGCATCAACTCGCCGACGCCGACGCCGGTCAGGCCCCTGCGGCGCAGCCACTCCAGTTGGCGGCCGAGCCTTTCGGGCGAGACGGTCACCAGATACGGGTCGTCCCGGCAGTCGCCCACCGAGTGGTACATCAGCGTCCACGGCAGCGCGGCCTGCCGCCTGCGGCTGCGCGCGGCGCTGTGCGCGCGGGCCCGGTCGGCGGCGCTGTCGGGCCGGGGACCTGGGACGGGTCCTGAGCCGGAGCGGGCGCCGGAGACGCGCACGGGCGACGGGCGGAACGCGGTCGTCCGCGCGGTGGTGCGTACCGAGGCCGGTCCGCTGGGGGACACGGGCGCGGATTCGGGGGCCGGGCCGGGGGACGGCCTGCGTACGAATCGGAGGACGGATTCCGGCGCGGAGCCGGGCATGGCGTTCGAACTAGGCATGGGACAGCCTTCGTTTCGCTGTGGCGAGCAGGTGCGGAACCTCCGGCACCCGCACCGCGGCGGCCGCCGCGGCGAAGGTGACGGGCACGGCGATGCAGCACACCGCCGTCGCGGCCAGCGGATCGGGGATCAGGGATCCGAGGCCCCAGCCGGCGACGGTGGCCACCGCCGCGGCAAGCGTGATCCGGCCTACGCCGGTGAGGAGTTGGCGTGCGCCGATCGCGATGGTGTGCGCCGCGAGGCCGCGGACCAGCAGTCCGGCGGTCACGGTGATCCCGGCGGCGTTGCCCGCCGCGATGCCGTACGCGCCCCACGCGCCGACCGTCGCCGCGTCGGCGCCGATCGTGACGAGCAGGCCCGCGGACATGGCGGCGGCCGGGTACCAGGTCGGCCGGGCGGCCGAGAAGTACGGCCTGATGAGCGCGCCCACCAGGCTCTGGCCGAGCAGCCCGAGCGCGTACACCCGCATCACGGCGGCCGTCGCCGCGGTGTCGGAGGCGTCGAACGCGCCGCGCTGGAAGAGCACCTGGATGATCTGCGGGGCGCAGCCGATGATGAAGGCGGTGCCGAGCAGCACCACGACGCACACCACCGTCAGGTCGCGCTGCACCTGCCGTCTGGCCCGCTCCCGGTCGCCGCGGGCGAGCGCCTGCGAGACGACGGGGAAGGTGACCGTGCAGATCATCACCGACAGCACCATCGGCATCTGCGCCACTTTCTGCGCGTAGTTGAGGTGCGAGATCGCGCCCGACGGCAGGGGCGCGGCGAAGAACCGCTCGATCAGCACCTGGGCCTGGCGGCTGACGGTGAAGAAGATGACGGGCGCGACCAGGGCGAGGCCGAGGCGGGACGCCTTGGGCCGCGTGGGGAGTTGGGGGCCGGTCCGGACGCGGGGGGCCCGGTGGGAGCGGGCTCCGGCGCTCGCTCGGCCGCCTGCCGGGGCGGATTCGCTTGCCAGGGACGGCGCTTCGGTCCCGGACCGGCCCGCGTTCCTCAACTGCCCCTCTCGCTGGGGCTGTTCGGGAATGGCTGCGGTCTTCGCCGGTACGGTCCGCCGCCCGGTGCGCAACTCGGCCAGAAACGCGGGCAGTTGGATGAGCACCATCAGCAGCCCGCCGACCGCGACACCGGCCGCTGCGGCCCGCGCGCCCCAGCGGGCGTGCAGCGCGAACAGCGTGCCGATGATGCCGACGTTGTACGCCACGTAGATCGCGGCGGGCGGCAGGAAGCGGCGGTGGGCGCGCAGCGCGGCGCTCAGGTACCCGGCGAGGCCGAAGGTGAAGACCGTCACGGCGGTCAGCCGCGTGCAGTCCACCGCGAGGCGGTGGTCGGTCAGTCCGGGCGCGAGGACGTCGACCACGAGCGGCGCGGCCACCGCGATGGCGGCTCCGACGGCGGCCAGCAGCAGCGTCAGCCGCGGCAAAGTGGCGGCCAGCAGGGCCCGTACGGGATCGCCCGCCCGCGCCGCCCGGCCGTCGGCCGCCCTTCCGTCCGCCCGCCTGCTGAGGGCGGCGGCGAAGGCCGGTACGAGCAGCAGCGCCATCGCGTCCTCGATCAGGACGGTCGCCGCCAGCTCCGGGACCGTCCACGACACGAGGAACGCGTCGCTGGCCGCCCCGGCTCCGAAGAGGTGGGCGATGGCCTGGTCGCGCACCAGCCCCAGCACGGAACCGGCCACCGACAGCACGGCGGTGACCAGGGCGGCCCGCGCGAGCCCCTTCGACCCCCGGTCGCCCCCGGAACCGGAACCGGAGCCGGGACCGGAACCGGAGCCGGAGCTCGGGCCGGATTCGACGCCGGTGTCGACGCCGCTTCTGGCGCCGCTTCCGTTGCCGTTGCCGTTGCCGTCGCCAGGAGCCGGGTCCGGGGCTCGGAGCGTACGGCCGGTCGGCGCGTCGTCCTCGTGGGCGGCGGTCGCCGCACTCGCGGTCATCGGCGGCGGCCGTCCGTGGCGTCGGCGCTGAGGTCCGCACCGGCAGCGGCGTCCGCCGCGGGCGACAGCGCCCACCAGGCCGTCAGGCCGAGCAGCACCGCGGTCAGCACGGTGGAGGGCCCGCCGATGTCGGCGTAGAGGAAGTCGACGCACTGCCAGATCAGCAGCCCGACGGCGGCGAGCCCGCTCGCGGCGGCGCCCGGTGCGCGGTTGCCCGCGCGGCGGGCGCGCAGCAGACGGTCGGTGCCGCGGGTGAGGAAGGCGGCCCAGCCGCCGACGAGGAGAGCGAAGCCGATCAGACCCTGCTCGCTGAGCGCGAGCAGATACATGTTGTGCGGCGACAGCAGCGGTTCACGGGTGAAGCGCTGCCCGGCCCCCGCCGTGTCGCTGCCCGACGACAGCGCGAGCGAGGCGTGCCCGTCGCGCTCGTCGGGGAAGCGCTTGAGGCCGACGCCGGTCGCCGGGTGCTGGCGCCACATGCTGACGGCGGCGGCCCACAGCGTGTACCGGTCGGTGACCGAGGGGTCCGGGTCCGCGGTGACCTGCGTGATGCTGCTGACCCGCTGCCCGATCATCTGCGAGCCCACGCCGAGCCCGCCGACCAACAGCACGGCGGAGGCGGTCAGTACGCCGAAGACGCGCAGCGCCTGACGCCGTCCCGACAGCACGATCATCGCCGCGCACGTGACGGCCGTGGCGATCCACGTACCGCGGCTGAAGGACACCGCCAGCGGTACGAGCAGCGCCGCCGCGCAGGCCAGCGCGGCGGGGCGCAGCCAGCGGGGCGCGCCCGCCGCGGCCGGTACGAGCGCGCAGCCGGTGGCGATGACCAGGCCGTACGCGACGACCGTCGCCATCCCCATGATGTCCGAGGGGCCGAAGGTGCCGACCGCCCTGATGTCCTCGCCCATGTAGGAGGCGCCGGTCGCGGTCGCGTACTGCCACACGCCGATCGCGCCCTGGACGAGGGCGACCGCGACGACGGCTCCCGCCACCACCGCGAAGTCCCGCCGGTCGCGCAGCAGCAGCACCAGCGAGGCGGGCACCAGGACGAACACCTGGGCGTAGCGCAGGAATCCGGCGAGGCCGGCCGCCGGGTCGACCGAGGTCATCGCGGACAGCGCGAAGCCGACGACGGGCGCGCCCAGCACCACCGCGGCGGTCGCGGTCAGCGGCCGTGCCCGGTCGCGCAGCAGCCGTACGGCGACGGTCAGGATGAGTACGGCGGACGCGGCGTCGGCCGGGGTGACCTTGCCCGAGGTGCTGACGTCGCCCGTGCTGACCGGCGCCGCGAGCAGCAGCACGGTCGCCAGGGCGGGCAACAGCGGTGCCAGCCAGCGGTATCGGGCGAGGCCCGGGGGGATACGAGGGGCGGGTTCGGCTCTGTGCGCGGGCGCCGTGTTTCGCGCGGGCGCGGGCGTGGCGATCGTGGCCATGATTCAGCTCCCACCGAACCGGAAGAGCGAAGTCGCCGTGCGGGCGAGGATTCTGACGTCCTGCCAGAGCGACCAGCTGTCGATGTAGTGGTTGTCGAACCGCGCGCGGTCGGCGATCGAGGTGTCGCCGCGCAGCCCGTGCACCTGGGCGAGCCCGGTGATGCCGACCGGCATCCGGTGCCGGTCCTGGTAGCCGGGGTGGGTCTGGCTGAACTGCTCGACGAAATACGGGCGTTCGGGGCGCGGACCGACCAGGCTCATGTCGCCGCGCAGCACGTTCCAGAACTGCGGCAGCTCGTCGAGCGAGGTGCGCCGCAGCAGTCGGCCGACCGGGCTCACCCTGCGGTCGTGCGCGATGCTCCAGCGCGTCGCGGACTCGCCGGGGTCGGCCGGCCGCAGCGTACGGAACTTCAGGAGGGTGAACGGGCGTCCGCCCAGGCCGATGCGCTCCTGCCGGAACAGCACACCGGGGCCGTCGGTCAGCCGTACCGCGAGGCCGCAGCCCGCGAGGACCGGCGCGAGCGCCAGCAGGGCGGCCGAGGCGAGCACGATGTCGAGGGCGCGCTTGCCCCAACGGCCGGGCGGTGCGGGCGGATACGGGTCGAGGCGGCGGCACGCGAAGCCCCACAGGTGGCCGGGGGCCGCCTGGCCGTCGCCGGGGCCGGGACCCGCGGTGACCTGCCACACGCAGGCGCCCTGCGCGGCCAGCAGCCGTACCGTCGCGGTCGTACGCGCGTCGAGCGGCTGCGGTCCCGCGACGACCGCGTACCGCACCGAGTTCTGGATCACCGCGCGCGTGATGTCGCCGTGGCCGGTCAGCACCGGCAGCGGGAAGTCGTCGGGCGCGGTGCCGTGTCCGGGCCCCGGGCCCTGCTCCTGCCCCGGCACCTGGCCGGTGGCCGCGATGCCCACCGGGTGCATCCCGTACTCGGGATGCGCGTGCAGCACGGCGGCGACCTCGCGTACGGACCCGTCGCCGCCCACGATCAGCGTCGATCCGGGGTGCAGCCGCGCGTACCGGCGCCGCGCGCCGTGCACGACCCCGCGCAGCACCCACTGGCCGAGCACGGTCAGCACGAGCGCCGTCAGCAACTCGCCCCATCCGAGGGCGCTTTCGGGCGCGGTCGCCGCGGCCGTCACGGCCACCAGGCCCCACGCCAGCGTCGCGCACAGCGCCAGCGCCGGCACCTCGTCCGACGCCGTCGGCGCGAACCCCGGCCGGTACAGCCGCGCCCTGCGCAGCGCCGGGACCAGGCACCCGAGCAGCGGCGCCAGCAGCAGCGGCCCCACATCCGCCCGCACCGCGAACGCGCCCATCAGCGCCGCCGCGCAGTCCGCCGCCACCAGCGGCCCCGCCACCCGCTGCCGAAACGCCCGATGCCGCGGTCGGGACACCGTCGCGGGCGTCTGCCGCGGTGCCGACGCGGGCGTCTGCCGCGACGCCAACACGGGAGCCCGCCCTCCGCCGTCGCCGCCCTGCCCCACGACCACCCCGAGCACCCGCCCGGCCGAGGACGCCTCAGCCGCCTGCCCGTTGCCCCGCCCGGCTGAGCCGGTCCCGGGCCCCGTGTCCAGCGCGACACCGACCCCCCGGTCGACGGCCCGCCCGGGCGCCGGGCCCGCAGCGGCTTCCGGCTCCTGGCCGCGCGTGACGGCGCGGGGGCGTTCCGGGGTGCGGGTGGCAGTCGCGGGGGTCGTGGACTCGGGGCGTGGGCCGAGGGTGAAGCGGAGGCTGCGGTCGCCGCCCCACCTCGGGGGCGTGCTGGATGCGGTGTCGGAGGCCGGGGCGAGCGCGAAGCTGAGCCTGCGGCCGGCGGCGCGCGCGGGCGCCGGTTCGGGCCCGCCCCCTTGGGCGCGGTCACCGCCCTGGCCGGGCGTCGCCGTGGCGTTCTCCGCAGCCTGGCCGACGACGCCCAGCACGCGCTCGCCACGGCCCCCGCTCGCGGGCGCGCGGTCGGCCGTACGGGCCCCGGGTGCGGGTGCGCGGTCGGACGTACGGGCCCCAGGTGCGGGTGCGCGGTCGGCCGTACGGGCCCCGGGTGTGGCTGCACCGCCTCCGGACGTGGGCGCGCGGTCGGGCGTACTGCCTCCGCGGTCGGGCGTACGGCTCCCTGGCGCGGGTGCGCGGTCGGCGGGGCGGCCTCCTGAGGGGAGGGGGCGGCCGGTGGGGGTGGGCGGCGGCACGCGCGCGCTCTCCCACGTCATCGGGTGACCCTCTCGGTGGGGCGGCCCGGCTGGGGCAGCGCGAGGACGTCGCGGTAGAGGTCGGCGACGGCGGCAGCGGTTCTTCGTACGTCGTGCCGTTCGCGGACGTGCGCGAGCGCGCGGCGACCGGCGTCGGCGCGCCGTACCGGATCGGTGAGGAGCCGCAACAAGGCGTCGGCGAGGGCGCGTTCGTCCTCGACCGGGACGACGGAACCGGCGGCGTCGGCGGGCGGCACGCTCTCGCGGGCGCCGCTGACGTCGGTCTGGACGACCGGCCGTCCGCAGGCCATCGCCTCCAGGGGCGCGAGCGCCATCCCCTCCCAGCGGGACGGCAGGACGACGACGTCGGCCGCGCGGTACCAGGGCGCGGTGTCCACGGTGCTCCCGGCGAACAGCACACCGGGCGGCGCGTCCCGCAGCAGCGGCCGCAGCGCCGGGCCTTCGCCGACGAGCACGAGACGGGCGTCCGGCAGCCGCTCGCTGACCCGGGGCCACGCCCTGAGCAGCACGTCCTGGCCCTTCTGCGTGCAGAGCCTGCCGACGCACACGACCAGCGGGGTGTCGGGCCCGAGGTCCGACAGCGCGGGCAGCGCGGCCCGCGCCGAACCGACGTCCGCCGAGGGCGTGAAGTGCGTGAGATCCACGCCGTTCGGCACGACCGCCCACGTACCCCGTACCCCCGCGTCCTGTCCCGCGCGCCGCTCCGCGTCGCTGACGCACAGCACCCGGTCGGCCCAGCGGGCGGCGTACCGCTCCCAGCGCAGCGCGGCCCGCGCGGTCGGTCCCGTGACGGCGTCGAACGACCAGGCGTGCGGCTGGAAGACGGTCGGCAGGCCGCCGCGTACGGCCAGCCGTACCGCGAGCCCGGCCTTGGCGCTGTGGACGTGCAGCAGGTCGGGGCGGACGGCACGGATCAGCCGGGCGACGGTACGGACCTCGCGCGGCAGGCCGGGCCCCGGCGAGCGGCCGGCCTGCCACCGTACGACGTGGCCGCCGGCCGCCGTGACGGCTTCGGGGAGCGCGCCGTGCGGCGGACAGGCCACCACCGCGCGCGTACCGCCGTCGAGCTGGGCCCGGACCAGGTCCGTGACGACGCGGGCGACTCCGCCCTCGACGGGCTGGGTCACATGGAGCACCGTCAGCCCGGCGAGTTCGTACTGGTGTTGCGGCATCGCGCGCCGTCTCTCTGTCCGTGACCATCTCCGTGACCGTCTCCGGTGGACCGACCGGGGCCGAGGAGAAGCCGATGGGTTTGCTGCGTGTCATGTGCGCGCCCGCGCGTTCGAGCGGGCTGCGTGGAGTCAACGAATCCCGTGCCTGTCAGGTAATCCTCGTGAAACAGGAATGCACGGTCGCAGACCTCGGCGCACGATTCACGTAAGGCGCGCGGCCCGCCGAGCAGGACGAATGTCTTATGACGATCACATGACCGGTGTTGACGAGACGTCAACCCACGTCACCGCCGTCACCCTTCCGATACGCCCTGGCGCCCGGCCTCCGGGGGTTCTATCCATTCGGGTGAAACATCATTACTAATCGCCTGGGAGCCGGTTGGTCAGTGCGACCCATGTAGACCCATGTACAGGGCAATCTCACCCAAGAAGGACCAACCGTGATCAAGAAGTTCCTCGCCACGGCCGCCGTCGCCGTCTCCATCGCGGGCGTCTCGGCGTCGGTGGCCCCCTCCGCAATGGCCATCGGTGACGACCACGGAACCACCACCGCCAACGGCAACGGTTCCGAGCAGAGCTACGGCAACACGTACACCAGCGGTTACATGAGCCCGTCGTTCGCGCTGGTCCAGGGCTCGCTCAACAAGCCCTGCCTCGCGCTGCCGCTCAAGGGCAACGTCGGCTCGCTGGTCGGCGTCGTGCCGGTCACCGTCCAGGACATCAACGTCCTGTCGTCGCCGCAGAACCAGCAGTGCACCGAGAACTCCACCCAGGCCAAGGGCGACGAGCCGCTGTCGCACATCCTGGACAACATCCCGGTGCTGTCCGGCAACGGTGCCGCCAACCACTGAGCCATTCCCCTGGCTCCGTACGGCCCCGGCCGTCGACTTTCCGTCGACGGCCGGGGCCGTACGCGTTTTCCGCGCCGGGTTTCCGCGCCGGGTTTCCGCCCCGCGCCTTCCGTCCCGCGCCTTCCGCCTCGGGGTTTCCGCTCCGGGCGGAAAAAGCCGAGCCATTCGAGTGGATGATGGAAGGCGCCGCACGCTGGGGAGTTGCTTACGGTCGGCACCCGTCGTTAGCCCGGTCGGTAGTGGTGTTCACGGACGCGGATTTCCTGTGTCCGGCCCGTACGAAGGACGTGCTGGTGCCAGACACCGCTCCGGAAAGGGAGCTCAACGTGAAGTACTCGAAGGTCGCGGCGGTCGCTGCCGGAACGCTCATGGCTGTGGGTGTCGCGGCCCCCGCGTTCGCCGACTCCGACGCCAGTGGCATCACCTCGCACTCCCCGGGCGTCCTGTCCGGCAACAGCATCCAGGTGCCGATTCACATCCCCGTGAACGTGTGCGGCAACACCGTCAACGTCATCGGTCTGCTGAACCCCGCGTTCGGCAACACCTGCGTCAACAAGTGACGAAGTGAAGTGACGTCGTCCTGTCAGGCCGTCAGGTTCTGATCCCGGACCGCCCCGGAGCGTGTGCGTCGCGCTCCGGGGCGGTCCGTCTTACGGGATGGGCACGGGACGGCCGCGGGACGTATTCGGCGCAGCCGAAGAACCGAGCGGAGAAAAGAAGTCGATGCGACACATCTTGAGCCGGAGCCTGCTCACCGTCGCCGCCGCCAGCAGCATCCTCGCGGCCACCGGGGGGTACGCGAACGCGGATTCCGACGCGCAGGGCGGTGCGTCCAACTCACCCGGCCTGCTGTCGGGCAACAGCGTCGAGGCACCGGTCGACGTCCCGCTGAACGCGTGCGGGAACAGCGTGAACGTCGTGGGAGCCGACAACGCCGCGCTGGGCAACCACTGCTCCAACGAATCGCATTCCCACCACCACGCCGCTTCCGGCGCCCCCTCCTCCGCCCATTCGTCGGGCACCCAGGGCTCCGCGGGCGTGGCCTCAGGGAACTCGGTGCAAATTCCGGTCGACGTTCCGCTCAATGTGTGCGGAAACACCGTGGACCCCCTGGCGCTGCTGAATGCGGTGTCCGGAAATTCCTGCGACAACGACGGCACGGGCGCGCACGCGGTCACCGGCACCGACACCAGTTCGGTGCACACCGATCCGACGGTCGACGTCCGGAGGCTTCCGTCGGCTCCCGAGCCGAACCACGCGGTTCCCGCCGTCCTGGACGGGGTTGACCAGCAGTCGCTCGCCGAGACCGGCGTCGCCGGCGGCGAGTTCGGGGCGGCCGGGGCGACCAGCGCCGCGCTGCTGCTCGGCGGCGCCATGCTCTACCGCCGCGGGCGCGGACCGCGGGTCGCGCACGCCGCCGCCCACGGCGCGCACGCCGCGTCGGGCGCCCACGCGGCCTCCATGGCCCGTATTCGCCGCACGTATTCGTAACCCTGGGCAACGGAATTAATACGAGAATTGGGCGAGGCGGCTCTCACGTTCGGGTGATTGTCGAGAGGCCGGTTTACTCCTCGTTTCCGTTGCTATCCGCGGTCGTTGACCATGCCGACAGACACCGGCACTGAAAGGGTGGCAATGAAGTACTCGAAGGTCGCAGCAGTCGTGGCCGGATCGATGATGGCGGTCGGCGTCGCCGCGCCTGCCTTCGCCGACGGTATGACGGCGCCCGAGATGCCCACCGCGGCCACGATGCCCACCAGCATCAACGGCGGTGTCGAGCAGGCCCTGAACGAGCAGCCGCTGCAGCAGCTCAGTGACGGCCTCAAGGTCGACTCCGCGCTCCGGACGGTCAGCGCCGCCGCCGACCGCCTGCGCGGTGAGACCTCGACCGACGCGCTCCTCGGCCAGGCCACCTCCGCCACCAAGGATGCCGCCACCTCCACCGTGACCGGTGCGGTGCCCGGTGCCTCGCTGCTGGGCGGACTCCCGCTCGGCCGCTGACCCGGCCCCGGCTCCCCCACCTGCCGCGCGTCGGCTTCGGCCATCCTCGCGGCAGCACTCCGCCATCGGAGTGAATCGCCGGAACCAAACCCCACGTGAGCGGTTGATCAGATCGCTCCAGAACCGTGCAATCGAGCACCAAAAAGGGATTTCAGATGATCAAGAAGATGCTGGCCGGCGCTGCGCTCGCCGCCTCGGTTGTTGCTGTCGGCGTCACCGCCGCCCCGCAGGCCATGGCCCTCGGCGACGACCAGGGCACGACCACGGTGAACGGCAACGGCGCCGAGCAGAGCTACGGCAACACCCACACCGGCGGCACCCAGAGCCCGCAGATCGGCCTCATCCAGGGCACCCTGAACAAGCCCTGCCTCGGCGTCCCGGTCAAGGCCAACGTCGGCTCCCTCGTGGGCCTCGTGCCGGTCACGGTCCAGGACATCAACGTCCTGGCCTCCCCGCAGAACCAGCAGTGCGCCGAGAACAGCAGCCAGATCAAGGGTGACGAGCCCGCCTCGCACATCCTGGACCAGATCCCGGTCCTGTCCGGCAACGGCGTGCACAACGGCTGATCCGCCCCCCACGGCTGATCTGCTCCACCGCACCGCACAGCGAACTGCCCGACCCGGCCGCACCGGCCGGATCGGGCAGTTCGTCGTTGAGAGGTGTTCCTAGCGCAGCGTGGACGCGTCACGGCGGCGGGTGACGCGGGTGACGTACCAGTGGATGAGCAGGCCGGTCGCCATGACGATCGTGACGATCTGGGACCACACGGCGAGCTTCTTGTCGTAGAACCAGACCGGCTCGTACATGTTGGGGAACGGGCCGTGCGCGCCGACGTCCACATAGCGGTAGAGCATCAGGGCGAAGAGGCCGCCCGCGGCGACCAGCCAGGCCAGGGCGGCGCTGAGCGGGCGGCGCCAGACCAGGATGAGCAGGGCCGCGAACGACGCCATGCCCGCCTCGATCCGGAAGAGGGTGCCCTGGCTGATGTCGGCGGACACCGCGTCGTACTGGTCGGCGAGCTTGGCGTGCACATAGGCGTCCACGGCGAGCCCGGCGGCGGCGACGAGGCGTGCCGCCAGGTCGAGCGCTCGGCCGGTGGAGCTGACCCCGGCTGACGGCATGACGGATCCTCGTTTCCTCGTACGGCGCGTACCGGTCGTACGGCCACGGTGGGGGGAGCGGAACGCGCGGTGATCCGACGGCGCGTCAATTCACGGTGAGCGTGCCCTTCATGAACTGGTGGATCGTGCAGATGTAGTCGTACGTGCCCTTGGCCGAGGGGGCCTTGAAGGTCACCGTCTTGCCCGGCGCGATGTCGTTGGTGTTGAACTGGCCGCTCTTGACCGAGGTGACCGTGTGCGCCGTCGAGTCCTTGTTGGTGACCGTCACGGTGGCGCCGGCCGCGACCGTCAGCGACGCGGGCGTGAAGGCGAAGTTCTGGATGACGATGGTGTCCGCGCCACCGCCGCTGGAGGCCGACGCGGAACTCGACGCGGAACTCGACGCGGACGAGGACGCCGACGTGGCAGCCGCCGACGTACTCGTACCGCTACCGCCGCTCGAACCCGAGCTGGAGCAACCGGTCAGGGCCAGCGCGGCGCAGGCGGCGGCCAGCAACGGCGCACGGCGTACGCGTACGGGGACGCGCGAAGGCACGCGTACGGGGACGGGAGCGGTGCGTGCGTGGAGCCGGGTGACGATCAACTCGGGCTTTTCCCTTCGGAATTCGGGCGAGGCACGGGACGGCCCGTGTGGGGGTGCGGGCCGTCCCGTACAGGTGGGGTCAGACGGTGAGCAGGGTCGGGCTGGCCGCCTTGTCCACGGGCAGGAAGTCGTCGGGGACCGGGTACTGGCCCAGGACGAAGTTGAGGATCGCGGCGTGCTGCGCCTCGACCGGCGCGATGGTGGCGGCGGTCGCGATCCCGGCGGGGCTGGTGACGTTGTAGGTCGCGAAGAGATACGTCTGCGCGGCCTGGTCCTCCAGTTGCAGGGCCAGCTTGGCGACGGCGCCGTAGGTCTTCGCCTCGCCGAGCGCCTTGAGGGTGGCGGCCTGGTTGGACAGCGGCACATTGGTGATGGCGGGCTTGCCCGCACCCGTGAGTACCGCGTTCCACGCCTTCGCGTGGTCCGCGTGCTGAGCCATCGCGGTCGTCACGAAGGTGGCGACGGCCGGCGGCACCGTACCGAGCTTGCCCGCCTTGGCCGCCTCCAGCGTCGCCTTGTAGGCGCCGACGGCCTGGTTCTCCAGCGCCGTCGCCAGCGCGACGACCTTCAGGTCACCGGTGTACTGGCTGCTCCCGGACGCCGACGCCGAGGCGGTCGGCGAGCCGCCGGGCGCACCGGTCGCGGAGTCCGCGGAGGTCTTCTTGTCGCTGCTGGAGCACGCCGCGAGCGCGAACGCCGCCGCCACCCCGCCGGCGCCGAGCAGGAAACGCCGCCGGGAGGCGTCGGCCACCCCGCCGCGCCGGTCGCTTTGTGCCTTCTCGCGCTGTTCCGCTGCGAGGTCCGCGGCCGCCGCACGCATCGCGGGCAGCGTGTCGCGGTGGGCCTCTTCCATGTCCTGGGTGAGACGGGCGAGCTCGCGCTCGCTGATCTGCAGCTCCCAGCCGTCGCGTGCGGTGGTCACTTCACGGCCCCCTCAGAGATCGGTGAAGCGTTCTTGGTCGGGTAGAAGGCGTTGGGGAAGCCGACGCTGCCTGCCGCGGCGGGCAGCTTGGCGACGTCCGTCGGGATGGCGATCAGGTCGCCCATGTTCCCGGCGAGCAGCGCCTGTACGGCCAGCAGCGTCGCGCGGTGCTGGGCCTCGACGGGCGCGACGGAGGCGAAGAGCTTGCGCAGGTCGCCGTTGCTGACCTGGCTGACGTTCTTCGTGTACGTCTGGGCCGCGACGTCCTCCAGCGTGATCGCCAGCTTCACGACGTCCGCGGGGGTCTTGATCGACGGCAGCGCCTGCTTGACCACGGCCGCGTACTTCGGGTCCGGCTGGTCCTGCGCCTTGCCGCCCGCCTGGGTGGCGGCGGAGTTGAACGCCTTCGCGTGCGCCTGGTGCTGCGTGGTCGTCTTGGCGATGAACGCCGCGATCGTCTTGTTGCCGTCCTTGATGAACGGCAGTCCCGCGGCCGTCTGGTAGACGCTGATCGCCAGGTTCTCGATCGACGCCGCCGTCTGCAGCGCCATGATGTCGTCGCTGGAGGAGGCCGCGGCGACCCGCGAGGTGTGCAGCAGAGCGGCGGCGCCCGCCACTCCGGCGACCGCTCCGCCGCGGTGCCACCAGCGGCGCGAGGACGCCGGCGCGGGCTGTGCCGCCGCGCGGAAGTCGTCCAGCGCGCTCGCGGTGATCCGCAAGGCGTCACTGTTCAGGTCTTGTGACTGCTCCGTCAGTTCTTCGAGCAGCCGGGTGTCGATGCGCTCTACGCCCATCACGCCCCATCTCTCACGGTGCCCGCTCTTGTGAGGGCACTCCTGCGACAGGTTCGTGGCGGCGGCTCATCCGGATTGGTCCCGTCCTCCGTACGGGCACCGAGACCACTCTTCCGGGTGACGGCAGGGGGCCGTTCCGCCCAGTAAAAGCGTCTGTACGGTGCGTGGCGGTACCGCCAGGTGTCACATCGGGCCCGTCCGGCGGGTCACTGCCACGACGACGAGGTGACGGAGGTGGGTGGCCCGATGGACGAGTACGAGTTCCTGGCGGCGCGTTTCGAGGAGCAGCGCGGCCGGTTGCGCGCGGTGGCGTACCGGGTGCTCGGCTCCACCGGCGAGGCGGACGACGCGGTGCAGGAGACCTGGCTGCGGCTGAGCCGGATCGACGCCGACGAGGTCGACAACCTCGCCGGGTGGCTGACCACGGTGGTGGCCCGGGTGTCGCTGAGCATGCTGCGCTCGCGCGGCAGCCGCCGCGAGGAGCCGCTGGAGACGCCCTCGGGAGGCCCGGTCACGCGCGCCGCCGCGGCCGAGGACACCGACCCCGAGCAGCAGGCGCTGCTCGCCGATTCGGTCGGGCTCGCCCTGCTCGTCGTCCTCGACACGCTCGGTCCCGCGGAACGGCTCGCCTTCGTCCTGCACGACATGTTCGCCGTTCCCTTCGACGAGATCGCGCCGATCGTGGAGCGCTCGCCCGCGGCCACCCGTCAGCTCGCCAGTCGCGCCCGGCGCCGGGTGCAGGGGGTCGCCGTCGTCGACGAGGAGCGCTCCGCGGTACGGCGCCGCGCCGTGGTCGACGCCTTCCTCGCGGCCTCCCGCGGCGGGGACTTCGAGGCGCTCCTCGAACTCCTCGACCCCGATGTCGTGCTCCGGGCCGATCCCGCCGCCGCTCTGTCCGGCGCCACCTCCGTCCGCGGCGCCGCCGCCGTCGCCACCACCTTCCTCACCCGGGCCAAGGGGGCTCGCCGCGTCCTCGTCGACGGGGTCCCCCAGCTAGCCTGGATCCACGACGGCCGGGCCCGCGCCGTCTTCGCCCTCACCGTCAGCCCATCCGGGCGCGTCGCCGAAATCCACGTCCTCGCGGACGAGGCCCACCTCGCGCTCCTGCGGGTCGTCGTCGTGGACGAGTGACCCTCCCCCGCGCCGCGAGGACGGTTCCTCTGCCGTGGGGGTTCGCCGGTGGTTCTTGGGGCGCGGCCCCGGGCGGTTCTTCTGCCGGGGGCCGCGTCCTAGCGGGCGCGGTAGGCGTCGATCGCCGCGAAGGTCGCCTCCGGCTGCTCGATCTGCGGGAGGTGGCCGGCCTTCGGGACGACCTCGAAGCGCGCGTCGGCGAAGGCGGCGGCGTACGCGGCCCCGTACCCCGGTGTGAAGACGCGGTCGCTCTCGCCCCAGAGGACGAGGGTCGGGACGCGGACGTCGGCGAGCCGTTCGCGCAGGCCGGGCGTGTGCATGTACGGGTCGCCCGCGATGATCCGCATGGTGGCCATGTTCGCCTGGCGCGCGGCCAGTTGACCGGCCGGGAGGGTGGCGGGGTCCACGAAGAAGCGGTCGGGGTCGTGGAAGGAGTGCTCGGCCACGCCCCGCGCGTCGAGCGCGAAGAAGTCCGTCATCGGCTCGCCCTCGACCAGCACTCCGGCCGCGTCGATCAGGACGAGCCCGGTGATCAGGCCCGCGCCGTCCCGTACCGCCATTTCGGCCGCGATCCAGCCGCCGAGCGAGGAGCCGACCACCAGGACGTCACGCAGCCCGCGCTCCCGAAGCAGCTCCAGGTACGCCACGGCCAGGTCGTCCACGCCGTCGTACGCCTCGGGCCGGGGCGTGCCGTCCCAGCCGGGGAGGGTCGGGGTGAGGACACGCGCGGTACGGGCGAGGTGGGCGCCGAGGCCCGCGACGGTGAAGGGGCCTCCGCCGCCGTGCAGCAGCAGTACGGGGCGGGCGGCGGCGGCATCGGTCCCCGCGTCGGTGGGGCCGGTCTCGGCAACGGTGAGCTGCGATGAGGGCGTCATACCGTCGACTGTAACTAAGGATATTTATATAAGCAAGCTTAGTCGGAGTGTTAGGCTGTGCCCATGCCCGTTGAACTCCAGCTCCTCGGACGAGCCGTCAAGCAGGCGCAGTACCGCCAGCACCGCGCCCTCGACAGTCGCCTGGCCACCGTCGGCACCACCCTCGCCCAGTGGGACGCCCTGCGCGCCGTCGCCCGCACGCCCGGCGCCTCGGCCCGCGACCTCGCCGCCGCGACCTTCCAGACCGAGCAGTCCTTCGGCACCCTCGCCACCCGCCTCGCCGACCGCCGCCTCATCGACCGCCGCCCCGGCCGTGGCCGCCGCATCGAACACCACCTCACCCCCGCCGGCGAAGCCCTCCTCTCCGCCGGCCACCGCATCGCCGACGAGGTCCTCTCCTCCGCCTTCTCCGCCCTCGACGACACCGAACGCGCCACTCTCCTCGCCCTGTTGCGCCGCATCGGCGAAGAACCGACGTGAGCCCGTGACCCTGTTACGGGTCACGGGCTCACAAGAAGGCGCGGTCGCGTGGCGTCAACGACCCCTGCGGGTCAGTCCAGTTCGGTCAGCCGGGTCAGGGTGTAGCCGGCGATGCCCTGGCCGGCGGCGATCGCGTCGTCGTCCTTGACGCCCGCCGTGCCGTTGTTGGGACCGGCGATCGTCGTGTAGAGGTAGCGGTCGTGGACGGCGTGGGTCACCGCGCACGCGACCTTCTCGCAGAAGTTCGGGATACCCGACTTGTTGGTGAGCGGGATCAGTTCGCCCTTGAAGGCGCTGTTCACCGCGTTCGCTTCCTTGGCGCTGGGGAAGACCATCACGCCGACGGTCACCGACGACTTCGCCGAGGTGTAGGTGGCGAGCACGACCTGGGCGCACTTGTTCGGCCCGAGCGTCGGCCCGAGACCGCTGCGGGTGGCCTTCCAGCACGGCGCTTCGTGGCTGGTGGTCTTGCGCGTGAAGGTCTGGCCGTTGACCCGCGTGGACGTGTCGGAGAAGAGGTCCTTGCCCTGCATCGTGGGCGTCGAGGTGGCGCTCGGTGATCCGGTCGGTGATCCGGTCGGCGATCCGGTCGGTTCCGTGCTCGGCGAATCGCTGGCGACATCGCTCGGCTGGACGGCCGGCGCGGTCGTCTGCTTGTCCTTGTCGCCCTTGGCGACGGTGTCGCCGTCCTTCTTGGACCCGCCCATCAGGAACAGCGCGGCGCCGCCCGCCAGCGCGAGGACCACGACGGCGGAGACGGCGATGATCAGCATCCGCTTCTTGCGCGCCCGCTGCTCGGCCACGTGCTGGTCCGCGAGCGCCGACCAGTCGGGCTCGTTGGGGTTGGGCACATACGGCTGCGGATGCGGGATCTGCGGAACCCCGGGCCTGATCTCGTACGGAGAGCCCTGGTGGACCGGCTGCGAGAACTGGGTCGGGGGGAAGCCGTAGCCCGGTTGTGCCGGTCGCGCCGGTTGCGTCCGTCCGGGCCTTCTTCCCCTGGCTCCAGGCCCATCCGGACATCGTCGGCTTCATCTGGATGCAGAAGGACCGGGACACCGGCGCCCGCGCCAACTGGCGCTTCACCTCAAGCAAGGCCGAACAGCAGGCGTTCCAGGCCGGTCTGGCCACACTGCGGCTGGCGACCGGGCAGACGAAGACGTCGTCCGGTCCTTCACCGGGCGCGCCGCCGAGCGGTTCACCCGGCACCTCCCCGTCTTCCGGGAGCACCCCATGAACGAGCGGGAAGTGCTGAATCCCCACCCCGATCACCCCGACACCATTCCCATCTCGATCATTCCGCAGCCGCGGAACTCCCATCACGGCCAGGGCGAGTGGGAGATCCAGGACGACAGCACCGGGGACCGCCCGGCCCCGGGTGGGCGGGCGGCGCGCCGGCGGGAGGAGAAGCGCCAGGAGGAGAAGCGGCGCGGGATGGGCCGCGCCGCGATCATGCTGCCGCCGATGCTGGTGACGCTCGTCGCGGGCGGGTACCGGGTGGGTGCGGCGCAGGTCAGGGAGGACGAGGCGGCGACGTGGTGGGCGGCGCATCTGTCGTGGTCGGACCTCGGGCGGCTGCTGGACAACACCGATGTGGTGCTGGCGCCGTACTACGTGCTGATGCACTTCTGGGTCTCGGTCGCCGGGAGTTCGCCCGCGATGCTGCGGGTGCCGTCGGTGGTGGCGATGGCGGTGACGGCGGGGCTGCTGGCGCTGCTCGGCCGCCGGATGTTCGACGCGCCGACCGGGCTGGTCGCGGGGCTGGTGTTCGCGGTGCTGCCGGTGACGACCCGATTCGCGCAGGAGGCACGGCCGTTCGCGCTGGCGGCGCTGTCGGTGGTGGCGGGGGCGCTGCTGCTGTACCGGGCGCTGGACCACGTGGGCGCGGACCGGTGGGGCGGATACGCGTTCGGGATGCTGTGCACGGGGCTGTTCCACCCGGTAGCGGCCACGGTCGTGGTGGCGTATCTGCTGATCACGCTGGCCACCGAACGCCAGCGCACCGGGGCGTGGTTGGCGGTGACGCTGGTGCCGGTCGCGCCGCTCTTCGCGGTGCTGATGCTGGCGCGCGGCCAGAACCACCAGGACCCGCAGGGCGGCACCGACGTGCACGCGCTGCTGCGGCTGCCGCAGGAGCTGATCGGCTCGCAGCACGCCGCCCTCGCGGTGGGCGGCCTCGCGCTGCTCGGGGTGCTGCTCGGCCGCAGGAACGGCGTACCGCTGCTGGTGTGGGCGGTGCTGCCGCCGGTCGCGCTGTTCGGACTGCGCTCGTACGGCAACCTGTTCACGCCGTCGTACTTCGTCTTCACCGTGCCCGCCGTCGCGCTGCTCGCGGGCGCCGGGGTGTGCGGTCTGGCCAAGCTGCTGCCGGGCAGGGAGCGCGGGGCGGCGACCCGGCAGATCGTGCTCGGCGCGGTCGCCGCCGTCGCCGTGGCCGCGGTCTCGCTGCCGGCCCTCAACGGCCTGCGCACCGACCCGCGGCCCGGACTCCCCGACTACCAGGCGGCGTCGGCCTGGCTGCGGACGCAGACGCGCGGCGGCGACGGGGTCGTCTACAGCGGTGAGCTGGACAAGGCGATGCGGGGCACCGCGTACCAACTGCGCGCCGTGGCCGACCCGCCGGACGCGGTGTACGTGACGGTGTCGCCGCAGCGGGACGGTACGTACACCGGACAGCCGTGCTCCGCGCCCGTGGTGTGCACCAAGGACGTCCAGCGGATCTGGCTGGTGGCCACCGCGCCGCGCACGCCGTACGCGGGGATGACGGCCGACGAGGGGAGATTCCTCCAGACCGAGTACAAGGCGGGCACCGCGAAGGACTTCGCGGGCGGCCTGCGGATTACGCTGTTCGACCGGCTGCCGCGGAAGTCGGCGCGGTAGCGGACGCGTTGGGCGCGCCGACCGGGCCGGTCGCGGGCGGGGCCGGTCGCTGGCGTGGCCGGGCCCGAAGGGGGCGGGGCGCGCGGGGGCAGGGTGCGCGGGGCGTTCAGGGAATCGTCGGGGGAACGGGTGACGGAGGCGGGGGAGCATGCTCGGGGGAAGACGCGACCGGTGGACGCGCGGAGGTCCGCTCGTCAACTGGCCGGGGCGGCTGTCCAGCCCCTTCTACGGCCAGGTCTGGAGCCGGGCGAAGTACGTCGTGCCCGCCGCGGTCCTCGCGCTGCTGATCGGGGTCGCCGCGCTCGCCTGGGGTGACGGCGGGGACGGGGGCGGCGACCGCAGCGCGGGAGCCGACCGGGCGGCCGACAGCGGCGCGGGCGACGGCGACGGGGTGTCGACCATCGCGCCGGGACCGCCGCGGACCGCCGTGCCCGACAAGGACGCCATCCGCCGACCGCCCGCCGGGACCACGTACTTCGGCGTCGCCAAGCCCGACGCGCCCTGGAATTCGGCCGTCCTGGCCGGAGTCGGCCGCGACGCGGGCGGCGTCACGCCCAACATGGTGGAGTACTACGTCAATTGGACGCGCGGCTTCGACCCGGGCCCGGTCCGCGCCGCCTACGCCCAGCACGCCGTGCCCGTCGTCTCCTGGGAACCGTGGGCGGGCTCCGCGAAGGGCACCGAGCAGCCCTCGTACGCGCTGCGCACCATCATCGACGGTGCGCACGACCCGTACATCAGGTCCTTCGCCGAGGCCGTCAAAGCCAACCGCTTCCCGATCGCGCTGCGCTTCGCCCACGAGATGAACGGCCACTGGTACCCGTGGGCCGAGCCCAACGGCGGCAACAGACCCGGTGAGTACGTCGCCGCGTGGAAGCACGTCCACGACATCTTCCAGCAGGCCGGCGCCACCAATGTGATCTGGGTCTGGGCCCCGAACACGCTGCGCGGCGCGGACGACATCAGCCTGAAGTCCCT
This sequence comes from Streptomyces sp. NPDC025721, assembly GCF_055558595.1. Classification (NCBI taxonomy): domain Bacteria; kingdom Bacillati; phylum Actinomycetota; class Actinomycetes; order Kitasatosporales; family Streptomycetaceae; genus Streptomyces; species Streptomyces sp. NPDC025721. The sequence continues at coordinate 59,303 of NZ_JBVHMF010000020.1, forward strand.
TTATCCGGGCGACGGTTACGTCGACTGGGTCGGCCTCGACGCCTACGGGGTCGCCGAGCGCACGGCGGGCGAACTCCTCAACCCGTCGGTGAACGCCCTGCGCGCGTTCACCGCGAAGCCGCTGCTCATCACCGAGACCGGCGCTCAGCCGGGCGGGCGCAAGGCGCCCTGGATCGCCAGCCTCTTCCCGTGGCTGGCGAGCCGCCATGACGTCATCGGCTTCATCTGGTTCCAGTACACCCACGCCGAAGGCGGCGGCTCGGACTGGACGTTCATGTCCAGCGCCGCGGCGCACGAGTCCTTCAAGGCGGGAGCGAGGACATTGCGGCTGGCGCAAGTGCCGTAACGCGTAGGGCTGTTCGTACGCGGGCCGCCCCCGGCGCGTGCACCGGGGGCGGCCTTTGATGCTTACGTGCTTACGTGCTCACGTGCTCACGTGGTCCTGACGGTCAGGTGCCGAGCACCTGGAACTCCCAGAGCGAGTAGCCGTACTGCGTGGCGCGCGCCGTCCCGTACATCCGCACGTACCGTCCGGTGCCGGTGACGTTCAGCGTCTGATTGCCGCCGGTGCCGGCGGTCGTGGAGTAGACGTCCGTCCAGGTGGTGCCGTTCGCGGAGGTCTGGATCCGGTACGCCGTCGCGTACGCGGCCTCCCAGTTGAGCTTGACCTGGCTGACGGTGTGGCTGGCGCCGAGGTCGACCTGGAGCCACTGCGGGTCGCTGAAGGTGCTGGACCAGCGGGTGCCGGGGTCGCCGTCCACCGCGCTCGCCGCCGTGAAGCTGCCGTTCTCACTGGACGAGGCCGTGGCCGTCTTCCCCTGCGACAGCAGGGTGGGCGTGCCGGGTCCGCCGGGGTCGCCGCCGCCGGACGTCGGTGTGCCGTACAGCGCCAACTCGTACAGCGAATCGCCGTATTGGGATGTTCTGGCGGTCGCGTAGACCCGTACATAGCGGGCCGTGGCCGACAGCGCGGTGTCCTGGATGTCGGCCGGACTGTTGTTGTTGGAGTAGACCGTCGTCCAGGTCGTGCCGTTGGCCGACGTCTGTAGCTGGTAGGCGGATGCGGCCGCCGCCTCCCAGACCAGACTCGCGTGCGTGAGGTTGTAGGACTGGCCGAGGTCGACCTGGACCCACTGCGGGTCGCTGAAACCGCTCGACCAGCGGGTGGTGACATCGCCGTCGGTCGCGTTCGACGCGGGGAACTGCGCGCTCTCGGTCGAGGAGGCCGTGGTCGGCTTGCCCTTGGCGATGTTGGTGCCGGTGCTGCCGGGCGCGGCCTTGTTGTAGACCGCCACGTAGTCGACGTTCAGCGAACCGCCGCTGACCGTGGCCGCGTTGGGGCCGCCACCGAAGGCGGCGGGGAAGCCGCCGCCGATCGCCAGGTCGAAGATGATGTAGAAGCTGTGGTCGACGGCGTTGGCCCACGCCGTGGCGTCCACTTGGTTGGAGCTGAGCGTGAAGTAGTTCGCGCCGTCCAGGTACCAGCGGATCTGCTCGGGTGACGTCGAGCGGTCGATCTCCACCGCGTACGTGTGATAGCCCGTCTGGCAGCCGGAGCAGGCCCGTTCACCGCTGCCGACGCCGCTGGACTCGTTGCACGCGCCGCCCGGATTCGTCCCGCAGTGCAGGGTGCCGAACACCGAGCTGCGGCCGTTGATGTCCTCCAGGATGTCGACCTCGCCGGAACCCGGCCACGGCACGCCCACGCGCAGCGGCGACCCCAGCATCCAGAACGCGGGCCAGTAGCCCGCGCCGTTGGCCGTGGTCACGTTCGGCTGCTGGATCGACGCCTGCATCCGGACCACGCCGCCGGGCTGCGCGCCGAAGCCGTCCGCCTGGGTCTCGACCCGTCCCGACGTCCAGCCGGTGTTCGGGTCCGTGCCCGAGTGCAGTGCCTTGAGCACCAGATGGCCGTTGCCGTCCTGGTAGACGTTGGCCGTGCTGTTCGTCATCGTCTCGATCTCGCCGGTCCCGAAGGTCCAGCCCTCACCGGCGTCGTAGCGCCATGTCCCGGTGTCCAGGCCGGTGTTGGCGGCGCCGTTGAAGTCGTCGCTCCAGGTGGTGGTGAAGCCGCTCGGGGCGGCGGGGACGGCGTTCGGCTGTACGGCGGCCGGTTGTGCGGCCTGTCGCGCGGCCTGTTGTGCCGCCGGTTGTGCGGCCGTTTGTGCCGCCGCGGTCCGGGTCGCCGTCTGTGGGGAGACGGTGCCCTTTCCCGCGGCCGACGCCGACGCCGACGCCGACGCGGACGCCGACGCCTGCGGCGAACCGGCCAGCGCCACCGCGGCCATCGCGCTGACGGCGACTAATCCGACGCCCAGCCGTTTCCGCAAGCGCTTGTCTCTCATCGACATGCCTGCTCCTTGTGTGGGGGGTTGCGTGAGAGCGCTCTCTCCACGCGAGAGTCGGCCTTGCCCCAGCCCCTGTCAAGGCTTCCGGCAACGTTTACGGAGCCGTCCGCGCGCCGTACGGGAGGAGGACGGTGCCCCGCCAGGGAGGTATGCGGCAGCGGTGTGCACCCAGTGCAATTCCGGGCCGTGGCCGTCCCCGTGGGGCGCGGGTCTGCGTAGCGTGGCAGCTCTGTCCGTCGAGGGGAGTGCGCGGTGTCGGGACGTCCGGAGAAGGAGATGGCGCCGGGCGATGACCCGGTTCGCCAACTGGCGCGCGAGTTGCGCGACTTGCGGGAGGCGGCGGGCAAGCCGACGTACCGGACGATGGCCAGGGGTGCGGGTTTCGGCGCGAGCACGCTGTCGCGGGCCGCCTCCGGCGAGACGTTGGCGACGCTGCCGGTGGTCCTGGCGTACGTCCGCGCGTGCGGCGGCGATCCGGCCGACTGGGAGCGGCGCTGGCGTGCGGCGGCCACGCGGGCCGCGGGGCCGCGGGACGCCGAGGACGGCGACGACCCGGCGCCCTACCGCGGCCTGGCCCGGTTCGAAGCGGGCGACGCCGACATCTTCTTCGGCCGCGACCGCCTCACCGACCGCCTGCTGGAACTCACCGCCCGCCGCCGCTTCACCGCCGTCTTCGGCCCCTCCGGCAGCGGCAAGTCCTCCCTCCTGCGCGCCGGCCTCATCCCCCGCCTCCAGCAAGTCGCCGACCCCGCCACCCGCCCCGCCGCCCTCCGCATCCTCACCCCCGGCGCCCATCCGCTCCGCGACCACGCCCCCCACCTGACGCCTGCGGCGAGCTCCGAGTACGACCCTGCGGCCAGCACCGAGGGCGGTCCTGCGACCGGCTTGGAGGGCGGTCGTGCGACGGGCTTGGAGGGCGGTCGTGCGACGGGCACGTCGGCCGATCCGGAGCGAGGCCCGGAGGGTGGTCCCGCGACCGCCTCGGCCGCGAGTGCGGCGACGGATTCGACCGACGGTCGGGCGGCTGGGCTGGCGGCTGGTCCGGGGCCTGGCGTGGCGGGTGGTCCGGCGACTGGGCACGTGATCGGCTCCGAGCCCAGCCCGGAGGGCGGTCGCCCTGCCGGGCACGCATCCGGTTCGGCGTCCGGCTTGGAGGGCGGTCGTGCGACGGGTACGTCGGCCGATCCGGAGCGAGGCCCGGAGGCCGGTCCGGCGGACGGGCACGCTTCTGGTCCGGTGACCGCCTCGGCCGCGAGTGCGGCGACGGATTCGACCGACGGTCGGGCGGCTGGGCACGCGTCCGGCCCGGAGCCTGGCGTGGCGGGCGGTCGTGCGACGGGCACCGCTGGTCAGGCGGCTGGGTACGCGGCTGACGCGGGGTCCGGCTCGTCCGGCGGTACGGCGGCTGGGCATGTGACCGGCTCCGAGTCCGGCCCGGAGGGCGCTGGCGCGGCTGGCTTCACGGCTGGTACGGCGATCGGCGCGACCGGCGGTCGGGGGGCTGGTCCGGGACTTGGGCCGGTGGGTGGTCGGGGGGTGGGTGCGGGGTCCGGTGCGGAGGGTGGCGGGGGGGATACGTGGCTGATTGTGGATCAGTTCGAGGAGCTGTTCACGCTGTGTGCCGACGCGGCGGAGCGGGAGGGCTTCATCGAGCGGCTGTTGGCCGCGGCGCATCCGGCGGGGCGGACGCGGGTGGTGATCGCGGTGCGGGCGGACTTTCTGGGGCGGTGTGCGGAGCATCCGCGGCTGCTCGGGGCGTTGCAGGACGCGACGCTGCTGGCGGGGCCGATGGACCGGGACGAGTTGCGGGAGGCGGTGGTGCGGCCGGCGCAGGCCGCGGGGCTGATCGTGGAGCGGGCGCTGTCCGCACGGGTGGTCGCGGAGGTCGTGGGGGAGCCGGGCGGGCTGCCGTTGATGTCGCACGCGCTGCTGGAGACGTGGCGGCGGCGCGCCGGCCGGGCGCTGACCGAGCGGGCGTACGACGAGGCCGGTGGTCTGCACGGCGCCATCTCCCGTACGGCGGAGGACCTTTACCACCGGCTCACCGCCGAGCAGGCGGCCCTCGCGCGCCGCGTGCTGCTCCGCCTGGTCATGCCGGGCGACGGCACCCCCGACACCCGCAGACCGGTGGCCCGCGCCGAACTCGCCCTGGGCGCGGACGACACCGCCGTCGTCCTGGACGAGCTGGCCGGGGCCCGGCTGATCACCGTGGACGACGGGACCGTCGACCTCGCCCATGAAGCCCTCATCCAGGCGTGGCCACGGCTGCGGTCCTGGATCGACGCCGAGCGGACCCGGCTGCGCGTGCACCGTCGGCTCACCGACGCGGCGGTGATGTGGCACGAACTCGACCGCGAGCCGGGCGCGTTGTACCGGGGCTCGCGGCTCGCGGCAGCCGAGGAGGCGTTCCCGGCCGGGGAGGCGTTCCCGGCGGCGGAGGCGGACGGCGGACCCGACGAACTGACGCCCACCGAAAGGGCGTTCCTCGACGCGAGCACCGCCGCCCGCCGCCGCGAGGAACAGGCCGCCGCCCGAACCACCCGCAGACTCCGCGCGTTGACGGCGACCCTGTCCGTACTCCTCGTGCTGGCCGTGGCGGCCGGGGCGACGGCGTGGACGCAGAGCCGCAGCAACGAGCGGCAGCGCAGGGCCGCCGACGCCGCCCGGCAGGTCGCGCTGTCGCGGCAGCTCGCCACCACGTCGGACGCGCTCGTCGGCTCCGACCCCGAACTCGCCTCGCTGCTGGCCGTCCAGGCGTATCGCGAGAGCCCCACCACCGAGGCGGTGGTCAGCCTCGAAGCCGCCGCCGCGCTGCCCCTCAAAGCCGTCCTGCGCCCGCCGGACCGCGAACACGACGTGGAGTCACTGGCGTTCAGCCCGGACGGCCGCACCCTCGCGACCGGCGACAGCGCGGGCACGGTGATCCAGTGGGACGCGGCGGGCGGCCGGGTCCGCTCGACGGTAGGCCACCCGAGCGCGGGCGCGACCGCGCTGGCGTACGGCGCGGACGGCCGCACCCTCGCGATCACCGGCTGGAAGGGGGAGTTGGACCTGCGCCCGGTGTCCGCCGAGGGCGGCCGGGGGGCCAGGACCGTGGCCCTCGGCACTGAGCCGCCGCTGGACTGGGAACTCGGCCCCGACGCCCGCACCGCCGTCACCGCGGACCGCGGCGGCGCGATCAGGCTGTGGGACGTGGCGACCGGCCGCGACCGGCGGATCGTCACCAGCCGCGAGAAGATCCCGGGACCGGTGGCGTTCTGCGCGGGCGGGCGCGTCGTGGCGATGTCCGACGCCGGGCGGATCCGCGAGTGGGACACCCGGACCGGCCGCCCGCTGGCCGACTTCGCCGCCAGGTCGCAGACCCACGAAGTCCCGGACGACGGAGGGGACTTCCTCGACCTCGCGTGCGGCCCGGACGGCCGCAGCGTGGCCACGGGGGACTTCGCCGACGGCAAGTTGCGGATCCGGGACGCGGCGACCGGCCGCGTACGCGCGGTGCTGTCCGGCCACGCGGGCCAGGTCGGCGCGCTGGCGTTCAGCCCTGACGGCCGCACCCTCGCGACCGGCGGCGACGACCGGACGGTACGGATCTGGGACGTGGCCACCGGCAGGGCCCGCGCGGTGCTGTCCGGTCACACGGGCACCGTCCGCGCGCTCGCCTTCAGCCCCGACGGCCGCACCCTCGCGACGGCGGGCGCGGACCGCACCGTACGGCTGTGGGACGTGACGAACGGCCCCGCCGTCCTGCCCGGCGTCGCGGCGGCGGCCTTCGGCGGCGGTGGCGTCGTACTGGCCGGAACGGACGGCGGACTCCGGCTGCGCGACACGGCCACCGGACATGTGCGCGTCCTGGCCGGTCCGTCCCCGGGACCGCCGCCGGTCGCGGTCGCCGTCACCAAGGACGGGCGCGCGGTGGCCAGTTGGGACGGCGACGGCTCGGTGCGGCTGTGGGACACCGTGTCGGGGCAGGTCACCGCCACCCTTGCGGCGGTCGGGAACGCGGGCGGCCTGGCGTTCAGCCCCGACGGCCGTACGCTCGTCATCGCCGACTACGACGGCCGGTTGCGGCCGTGGGACGTGCGCGCGCACCGCTTCCGTACGACCTTCCGCGTGTGGATCGCCCCCGGCACGGGACCCGTCTTCGGCCCGGACGGCCGGATCGTGGCCGCGCAGACCGTGGACGGCGCGGTCGCGCTCGTCGACCTGGGCACGGGGGAGACCCGGTCCATCCTCAACGGCGCTCCTGTGCACGGCAGTTCGGGCAGCATGCCCATGGTGGACTCGGGCGTCGCGCTCAGCTCGGACGGGCGCACGGCCGCCGTCGGCACCTGGGACGGCCACGTCCTGCTCGCCGACCTGACGACCGGCCGCACCCGCGCGCTGGCCACCGGCCGTACCGCGCCCGTGACGTCGGTGGCCTTCACCCCCGACCGCCGGACCGTCGCGGCGGGCGACTGGGACGGCCCCGTGCACCTCCTGGACGTGGCCACCGGACACGTGCGGGCCACCCTCACGGCGGCGCCCCGCTCCGCAACCGACCTCGCCTTCGGCCCCGACGCGCACACGCTCCTCGTCCTCGACCCGCAACAGACCGTGCGGCTGTGGGCCGTTGACCTGCCGGACCCCGCGGCGGCCGTCACCGCCGTCTGCCGCGCGGTCGGCCGCGACCTCACCCGGCAGGAGCGCGGCACGTATCTCCCCGACGAACCGGCCCGCCCGGTCTGCCGCACCACCGCCCGCTGAGGCCCGCCCGGTCTGCGGCACCACGGCCCGCTGAGGCCCGCGCCGCGCGGGCCCGGCATTGCGCTCTCGGTCAACTCCCTTGCGCACAGGGCCGATGACGGGCGGCTCGGCCCCCGGCAGACTCGGTGGCCCGGCGCACGGGGGAGGGTGCCCGGGGCCGGTGGGCCGAGAGCGCGGCGCGCGGTGCGGGTCGTCAGTGGCGACGACGATCGGGGAGGACGACCGCAGTGAGCCGCGATGGGGGCAGGGGTCGCGCCTCGGCCGACCGGTCAGGTGGGGGCGGGGAGTTCGGGCGTACGGTCGCCCGCTCGGCGGGCGTGTGCGGGGGCGGTGTGGACGCTCACGCGCTCAACAGCCGCCTGCGGTAGGCGCCGGGCGCGACACCGTACTCCTTCTTGAAGGCACGGCCGAAGACCGCCGCGTCCGGGAAGCCCCACCGCGCGCAGATCCGGCTGACGCTGCGGTGCGCCATCCGAGGGTCGGCGAGATCGGCCCGGCAGCGGTCGAGCCGTTCGGCGCGGACGTGTCCGCCGACGGTACGGCCGCCGTCCTGGCGGAAGAGGTGGTGCAGGTAGCGCACCGAGATGTGGTGCGCGGAGGCGATGGCGGCGGGCGACAGCCAGGGCGCGGCGAGGTGGCGGTCGATGTACTCGCCTATGGCGCAACGGAGTTCGAGGGTGCGGGACGCGGGTACGGGCGCCGGTTCCGCGAGCTGGGCCAGGAAGGCCGTGGCCAGGCTCAGCGCCGCCGAGCCGAGGCGCGCGCCTTGCGGGGCGAGCACCGAACCGGCCGCCTGGTCGGCGAGCCCTTCGACGTAGTGCGCCAGCAGCGCGGCGGGTCCGGTGTCGGAGGGGAGCGGGCGCGCGACCAGGTGCCTCAGCGAACTGGCGGGCACCGGCACCGCCTCGCGCGGCAGGTGCAGCACGATCGCCCGCCCTCGCGGCGCAGCGGACTCAACCGCCCTGACGAGCAACGGCCGTGAGGGCTCCCACAGCCCCAGCTCGCCGGCCTCCAGCCGCGTACCGGCCCGGTCGCGCTCCGCGTCCCCGCCGAGGTCTCCGCCACCGGTCCGGCCGACGTTCCCGGCAGCGTTCCCGGCAGCGCTCAGGTCCCCCCGGTCCACCCCGTCCGCCCGGCGCAGCGTCAGCGGCCCCTCCGACACCAGCGCCAGCCGCCAGTGGTCGACCCCCGGCCCAGGCCCATGCCCCGGCCCAGGCCCCGGTCCACGTCCAGGCCCCTGCCCAAGCCCAAGCCCCGGCCCCGATCCCCGCCCCGGCCCCGGCCCCGGCCGTACGGTCAGCGGTCCCGGCGGGCGCACCACCGTCAGCCAGACCTGCCCCAACTCCCATGCGTGCGGACGTGCTTCGTCCATCGGCGGTGCTGCCCTTCCGCGACGATTCCCGCGGACCCCGTATGCGACGCCCGCGAGATTGATTCCACGGCAGCGCGCATTGATGGGCAGCCCCCGCCCGCCGGGTGAATCAATTCCGTTCGGGGCGACGGCCGTTCGCCGGGAACGTCTCGACCAGCTCTTGCGGCGCCGCCTGCTGCCACGAGTCGAGCAGGATGTCGTACAGCTCGCCCTCGTCCTCGAGCGCCGCCAGCCGCGCCCGTACCCACGACGAGTGGGCCTCGTGCGCGGGCACCCAGAACTTCTCCGGCTCCGAGGCGATCAGCTCCGCGCGCTCGTGCCGCGGACAGCGCACCGCGAACGACGTCCCGTCGTCGGGCACCGTCACATACATCCGGCGGCCGACATGGAACGTGGGATGTCCCCACAACTCCTTCTCGACGGTCCCGGGCAGCCCGAGCGCCACGCGCCGCACATCCCCGCTCCCCAGCACTGCCCGCCGCCCCACGACTCTCCCCATCCCGGCTCCGTCCGCGTGCCCGCGCGCCCGCCTCGCTCGAACGCACCCAATTCCACCACGGCGGGGCGCGCGTGCGGGGGAGGCCGCCGCCCGGCGCCGCGGGCGGGCCTACGGGTGCAGCACGATCTTCCCCACGTGCCCTCTGCGGGCCAGCTCCTCCTGCGCCCGCGCGGCCCGCGCGAGCGGGAACGTCGCGGCGACGACCGGCCGGACAGCGCCCTCGCGCGCCAGGTCCATGAGGAGCCCGAAGTGCGCGGGCGTGTGCATCGAGGAGCCGATCACCCGCGCGTTGTGCAGATACAGACGGCGTACGTCCAAGGTGACGCCGTACCCGCCGAGCGCCCCCGCGACCACCCACCGGCCGCCCTCGCGCAGCAGCGGCAGGCACGCGCTCACCAACTCCCCCGCGACGACGTCGAGTCCGATGTCGATGCCGTCCGGGGCGGCGGCGCGGATCTGCCCGGCGACGTCCCGCGCGCGGTCGATGACGACGTGCGCGCCCGCCGCCCGGACCGCGTCGGCCTTGGAACCGCTGCTGACGGCGAGCACCTTTGCGCCGCGCGCGCGGGCGAGTTGGGTCAGGGCGAGGCCGACGCCGCCGGACGCGCCGGAGACCAGGGCGGTTTCGCCGTCCCGCAGGCCGCCGCGCTCGATCATGCCGAGCGCCGTGCCGTACGCGGTCGGCAGCGACGCCAACTGGTCGTCCGTGAGCGGGGATTCGGTCATGTCGTGCACGCGGCCGACCGGCGCGGTCACGTACTCGGCGTAGCCGCCGTCGCGTTCGCTGCCCATGAGGCCGATGGGATTCGCGTCCTGGCGGTCGGAGTCGTAGACGGCCGGGTCGATGACGACGCGGCGGCCGAGGAGGCCCGCGTACGGGTTCGGCTCCGGGGCCGTGCCCCGGGCCGCCGCCTCGGTGGCCTTCCCGGCGACCGCCCGCGCCGTGTCCCCGTCAACCGCCCGCGCCGTATCCCGGTCAACCACAGCGCCCCCGTCGAGGCCAGTGCCCCCTTCGAAGCCAGTGCCCCCGTCGGCGGAGACGTCCTCCCGTGGCCCGACCGCCACGACCCGCCCGGCCACGTCGGCCCCCTGGATCCGCGGAAAGTCGATCGGCCCGCGCCAGCCGGACAGCGCCGTGGCGTCCTGCGGGCTCCCGTACGCACCCTCGCGCGTCCACAGGTCGGTGTTGTTGAGCGCGACGGCGGCGACCTCGACCAGCACCTCGCCCGCCCCCGGGGCGGGCACGGCCACCTCCACCGCCTCCAGCACCTCCGGCCCGCCGTGACCGGCGATCCGTACCGCACGCATGGTCCCGGGCACGCTCATCGCTCCACCGTCCTCTTGAGTACACTGATCTGTGAACATCGACCCACGGTACACCGATTAGTGAAGGGGGGCCCGATGCCGGAGTTCCAGGAGACGGAAGCGGGCGACGTACGGCCCATGACCGCCGCGGGCCGCCGTATCGCGGCGGCTGCCGAGGAGCTGTTCTACGGGCGCGGGATCACGGCGGTGGGCGTGGACCTGATCGCCGAGCACTCGGGCGTGACCAAGCGGACGCTGTACAACCAGTTCGGCTCGAAGGACCGGCTCGTGGCGGTCTACCTCGGCGAGCGCGACCGGCGCTGGCGGGCCCTCGTCCGCGCCGCCGTCGACGCCTGCGACGACCCCGTCGAGGCCGTCACCGCGCCCTTCGAGGCGCTGCGGACCTGGAGCGCGACCAACACCCGCGGATGCGCGTTCATCAACGCCCTGGCCGAACTCCCCGACCCCGCGCACCCCGCGCACCGCGTCGCCGCGGACCAGAAGCTCTGGCTGCTCGGGCTCTTCGAGCGCCTCGCCACCGCGGCGGCCTGCGCGTCCCCCGCCGCCCTGGCCACCCGGCTCCTCCTGCTGCACGAGGGCGCGCTCGCTACCCAGCCGCTGCCGCTCGACACACTCGCGGAAAGCGTCGCTCTGGCACGGGAGTTGGTACGGGCGAGCGCGCCGTCCTCCGGCGCGGCCTGAGCGCCGACGGGTGAAGTCGGCTGCTAGCCAGGGGCCTTGGGCGTGAAACCGTCCGGGTCCTGCGCCAGCAGCCCGTGCACCCGGCCGACGAGGCTGCTGTCCTCGGACGGGCTCAGTCCCTCGCGCGCGGTGCGGAGCACGGCTTCCACCAGGTGCCAGCGCTCCTCCAGGCGGTCGTACGCGCCGGAGGGGATGGCCGAGGCGGCGTCGATGTCGCGCTTGCGGGCCGTGAGGTCGCGCAGCTCCTCGGCGGCGTCGGGGCGGCCGACGTCCTCGAACTGCTCCGGGCGTACGCCGACGACATGCGCCATCCGGGCCAGCGTCTCGTCACGGCCGCGGACGGGGACCGGTGTCCCGTCGACCGACTGGTAACCGCTGACGATCTGCCGCCACCGCGTGTCGCTCATGCCGGCTCGCCGCGAGGCCTCCCGCTGGGAAAGGCCGGACGCCGCGAGCGCGACCTTGATCAGCTCCCCCTCGGGCGGCGCGTCCGGGCGCTCAGTCATGCGGCGAGCTTCGCACAACTACGCATTATGCGTCCAGTGATACGGCGAAGAGGGGCGGGTATCGGCCGGTCTGGCCTGCGCATATGCGCGGCGGCAACGTGCGCAGGTGTGCGTAGTTCCCGATAAATACTTGTGCTACGCGCTACTACGCGCTAGTTTTTGCCCATGTCGCACCGCACCCGGCCGAGCAGGCTCCATCAGGAGCCCGAGGCCGTCACCTGGGCGCGGGAGAAGTCCGGGCTGACCAAGCGGGCGCTCGCCGACCAGGTCGGCATCTCGGAGCAGCTCATGGGGCACTTCGCCTATACATACTCTACCCGGCAACCGTCCCGCCAAACCGTCTGACCTGCGGTTTCCGAGAGCTGAGACAGCCCAGTCGGCCAACGGCGGGAGGTCGGCGGAGAGAGTTTGAGGTGCGGTGATCTGCGGGGCGGGGGCATGGAAGGGGGCCATTACACTTGGGCCAATGGAGAGGGCGGGGCCCTCACCGTGCGAAGCAAGGACTCGGCCCCCTTCCTTGCCCCCGGTGGGCCCCCGTAGATCACCGCACCTTAAAGTCTCGGAGGCGACCGGTTCTCTAAGCCTTTTTGCTTTACGTCATTCGCGGCTTAAAGCTCAAGTGATTTCAAACTTTCGTAAGCTTCACGCAGATCCGTTGCCTCGGGTAGCTGTTTTGCCTCAATCGAGTTGACAACTTCCAACGCTCGCCAGTGGTTCGACGGGACGATACGGCCAGAAAGTATTGCTTTCTGAGCTACGTCGGAAGCTTCATCGAGTCGGTTTCCTGATGTCAATACCAACGCCAAATCGATGTTTGCTGACGCTACTCGTCGCGGCCATTTGCTCACGTCATCGCCCGGACTCAACCGGGCGATGACTTCCCGCGCATATGTTTCTGCGATTGGGTCGCCCACCCATGCCAAAGTTGTTGCTGCGTAAGAGAGCGACTTGGCAGGGTCATACTGGTAATGATGCTCGGGTCGATCTGGCTGCTCTCGTGCCGCTGACATCTGCTGTACCCGATCAATGGCCGAGTACGTAGCTTGTACCTGGCCGAGTCGGGCACGAGCCCGGCCTTCCTGGGCGGTTGACTGGATCAGCACCGAACTTCCGGTCGGCGCAATCCGCTGAGCGGTCTGCGTTAGCTCAATAGCGCGGGCGTAATCGCCAGCCGTCAAAACACGCCATGCCTCCGTCTCGTAACACCACGCCTCAATTTCCGGATGCTCCGCATTTCGGGCGAGCGTGGCTGCTGTTTGGAGACGCGCAGTGGCGGCAGCATCTTGTTTCAAGTCGATGTGCACGGTGGCACCCAGAAGAGATAGCCACCCCCCGATTACTAGCAAGCGCCGATGCTCTGCGAGAGTCTTCTTAGCATCCAGCAAGCGGACTACGTACGCCGAGTGCTGTCGTACGCGCTGCAATAGATCCTGGGGAGGTGATTTCGGATAAGCAGTGGCCAATTCATCGAAAGCAATTTCAAGCCGAGTTAGCGTCTCTGATCCCACATCGCTTGCCTGCACGCGACGCGCCAATTCCCACGCGTCCACCTCATCTTCACAGGCTGGAGAACCGTTAGTGGTCCAATCGTCCAGCACTATAGGCTCGGATTTTATAGGTGCGAGCAGTTCGTCAAGTTCTTTTGAGGTGAGCTGTAGGAGCTTGGCTATTTTTGGGCGCTGATGCGGTTGCGGGTCGGCTTCGCCACGCTCCCAGCGCTGCACTGTGGTGCGGTCCACGTTCACCGCGTCCGCAAATCGTTCTTGGGAGTAGCCGCACGCCTTTCGGCGGGCTGCTAGGCGCTGCCTTTTTTCTGCCATACCCGTACTCCATCCGGGAGCTGTCTTCCCTAGTCAGCGTACCCCGTGCAGCCAAGACGCAGCAGAAATGCGGCAGTTCTGCCGTGGCACTGCCCCGCCTTCCCCGGCAGCGTGGTGAGACGCAAGGACCCCCGCGCCGCAGACACGGCCGGGGGCGTGGACCACCTGAGAGAGCAGGCAGCCAGTGACGTATCTATCACGGTTACTCGGATGGGTGAGAGCCGTTGTGTTCGAGGCGCTTGCCCCTGGGCAGCACCGCCCGGCGGGGTACGCGCCATGCGCCCGTCAACCCCAACAAGTCCGCTATGCAACGCCTTTCGACATCGAGACGGGGCGTAGGCGACGCTGGGCTAGGCACGGCCTGGTGCCACCCGCTGAGGAGTGGCGGCCGGAGGTACAGCGGCGTGGCGTCTGGTTCCCGCTGGCGGATTGGGAGGACCCCGGCGCACTCGTGCGGTCCCACGTGATCCACCTGAACGCTGCAAGCATCCACGGCTCGGGGGTGACCCGGTGACTGGTGGTAAGGCGGCCTCCCTGGCCGAGGAACTTCCGTCCGTTGTCGCAAGGCAGTGGCCGCATGGCCCCAGCTCGGTGGGCAAGGCGCGGAGTTTGCTGGCCCGCAACCTTCACGCTTGGGGTTTGGCCCACCTCACGGACACCGCGATACTGCTTGTTTCAGAGCTGATGACCAACAGCGTGCGACACGCCCGTAAGCCTCAAGGGCGACTGATCGGCACGCGGTTTGAGCGGCTTGAAAGCGGCGTGCGCATTGAGGTGCATGACGCCAACGACAACAAGCCGGAGTGCCGGGCGGCGTCCCCCGAAGAGGAGTCCGGGAGAGGACTACTGCTGGTGGACTCGCTCACCGGCGGGCACTGGGGAGTGAGCAGTCGAGTAGGCGTCGGAAAAATGGTGTGGGCCGTGTGCGCCGACGACGGCGCGGAGTTGCCACAGTGAGCGCGCGTGGCATGTTGCGCGCACGGCGCTCGCGTAAGCCACCACAGACAGTCGGCGACCCATGCGAAGACTGCGGTACCGTCCTCGCTCTGTGCATCCAGTGCGGCGTCAGCGCGCGATGTCTGGCGTGCTATCCGTACGAGAGGTCATCGGTGCAAGAGGACACGTTGGGAACGTCCATCCGGTATCTCCGTGACCAACCGCAGGCAGGGTTGTTGGGCGGGGCGCTGGGGGCCCTCGTGCCCGCCATGCTCGTCTGGGCGGATCTGACGTTTGCCCCTCCTGGCGGCGCACTGCGCATCCTGGGCACTCTGGCCGGGGCGGTGGCGTGTTGCGCCTTCCTCGCCGCAGGTGCAGTTGCTTCGGGCCTGCCTCTTCCCGGTGAAGTCCCGTCCTGTCGTAGACACGACTGGACTCCGTACGATCGGTGGGCGCTGACCGGGGTCGTAGCGTTGCTCGTGGAGGTCGCTCTGCTCTGCCTGGAAGTCGCTAGTCCTTGAGTACAACCCGACGGCTGCCGAATCCGGGAAAGGGCAGCGCTGCAAGACACCGACAACAGCCGCGTACCGAGACTATGCGCGGTTAGTAGGTGCCCATGCCCCCGCAGGCGCGAAATCGGCCTGCGGGGGCGTTCGCCATTGGCGCTTGGCACGATAAACGGTTGACGGTCTCCGTCCAGCACCTCCATGCTCCAACGTATCCGGACAAGTTCCGGTCTTGATGTCTCTAAGGTCGGGAGTAGATGTGAGTGCTACGAGTAAGGGCCTGCGCGCTGGGCCGGTGGCTGGTGTCGTCCTGGCGCTGGCGCTGATGGGTGCGGGTCAGTCTGAGGCGGCGGTGCGGGGGGCTCCGGCGGCGCGGTCGGCTCCGTTGTCGGTGTCCACGTCGGTGCAGACGCATTCGGCGGCGCTGATGATCAGCAGGCCGCGCGTCAACGGGCTCCGGCTGCGGGCGAAGGGAAGCCTTTCGGGCCGCATAAAGGGTCAGCTCTACCGGGGGGATCGGTTCCGGGTCGTCGGCTGGCACGGTGCGTGGGTGCAGGTGCAGTTGACGCGCCGGTCGGTGGGTGGGCTGCGGGCTGGAACCCTGGGTTGGGCCTACCGGTATTACGTCTACAAGCCGGGGGTGTGCCCGTCGTCCACGTACATCTGTAAGCACTGGTGATCGCTGGTGCGAGCTGCTGCGGCCCTTCGCCCTCCTCGGGTGGAGGGCCGCAGCGCTGGCGCAGGGGGCTTGGGTAGAGCCGGTTAGTGATACAAGATGTGCGGAGCGTAGCGTGACACCCTTGCTCGGGTTGTCGGGGTGGTGCGGCGTACCGGAATAGGGAGGGGCGATGGATGAGGTTGGACCGCCGCGCGGGACGTGCGCGCCGGTTGAGGAGTCATTTCTAGGGTGGGTGCGGGGCGTGGACTACGTGAGCAACTGGGCGGATGCCGAGTCGGCGGCGGTCATGTTCTACCAGGCACTTGAGGCTGCGGGCGTGAGCACCGATGAGATTCGGCTGGTGGCCAGTACCGATGATCGAGGCGTCGGGGTTGTGCGGGGGTTGTGCTCGGCTGAGTCTCTGCGTGAGGTGACCCTGTTGATTCGGCGGGGTGCCGGGTTGGTCCCGGAGGATGAGGCGGGGTGGGGTGGGTGACCTGGTGCTCGGCTGTGAGCGTGCGGCCGGCGGTGGGGCGTTCTTCCCCGCTGCCGTCCGTCCCTGGTCGGATGGGGTGTGCCGTGGCATCGGCGGGGCTGGCGGGCGCGTGGTGGAAGGGGTGGCGTTGATGGCGCGGAGTCATGGCAAGACGGTTGACGGTCCGTACAGGACGCGGGGGCCGCGTGGGCAGACGCGGGTGGAAGAGGACAGGGACGGACGGCAGTGGGTGACGTGCTCGGGGTGTCATCTGGATCAGTTCGCGCCGGGGGTGCTGCCCAACGGTCCGTTGGCCCGGAAGCATGCGGCGCGCTGTACTGCCTGAGCATGATCGTCAACGCGCGTGAAAGCCCCCGTCAAAGGCTGGCGGGGGCTTCGTGCTGGCCTGGGTCGGTTCGGGTGGCGGGCGGCTGCCGCTCGCGGGCACGGCCGAAGGTCGAGTGACCCGCGAGGGCGGCAGGGCCGCCCGGCCCGCCGGAGGCGGGCCCTTGACTAAGTACAGAAGGTTTACACCGATTCAGCTCGGGTGGCGGGCCGGTGTTCTGGTGGCGGTGATGGCGTAGGCGAGTCGGGCATGGTCGGCGCTGAGCCGGAGTTCTTCGAGGATGAGGGGACGGCCGGAGGTGCCGAGCGTGACGCGGTGCGTAATGAGAAGGATGGGCGCCGCGTAGGCAGTCAGCCGGAGGCTTGTCCGTTCGTCGGGGCGCGGGGCGCGGGCGGTGACGGTCTCGTGCCAGGTGAGTTGCTGTCCCGCTGCGGTAAGGGCGGCGTAGATGTCGGCAGGTGACATGCGGTCGGGGTTCTCGGCAAGTACGGGAACTTCCTCGGCGACGTCGAATGGGATAACGGTCTGGTGGGCGGCCCGGTTGCCCTGGCTGTCGGTCAGCAGCCGTTCGACGGTCAGCGTGTGCTTGCCTTCGCCATTGAGAAGTTCGGCCGTGATTCCGGTGGCGTGGCCACGGGTGACGGTCGGCGGTTCGGCTTCCTGCCATCGGTGGGTGTCCGTCTCGAAGTTCTTGCCTCTGCGGCTGACGGTCCGTTCGATGACTGCGGCGGGGACCGTGGCCGGAGACCGTACGGCGCTGCGCTTGCCCCGGCTGCTCTCGACCAGTCCCATGGCGCGTATCTCGGCCATGGCGGCGCGGATGGTCTGGCGGGAGACCTGGAACTGTTCGATCAGTTCGGTCTCACTGGGCAGAGCGCTGCCCGGCGGTAGTTCGCCGTTGATGATCTGTTCGGCCACATGGTCCGCTACCTGCTTGTACATGGGATCGCTGGGGCGGAAGCTACGTGAGGTCATGCGGGCTCCGTAGGTTGCGGTGCGTGGACTGTCAGTGGCACGTGGTAGGGGGATGGGTACCCCACCAGGTGTCAGGATAAGCGGTTGCCTTTTAAGGTCACTACCGTCAGCCTCAACATGTACGGATAAGTTGCAGTCGTCATAAGTGACGGTCTGACTGTCCGGCTGAGAGGAGAAGTGCGGATATGCAGACAATTCCGGTTGATGTGGGGCGTCTCGGCTCGTTCATGTGCGTGGTTCCGGCGGAGACCCGTAAGACGCCTGACGGTGAGGTGCGCAAGGACCGTGAGGGGCGGGTGATCTGGGTGATCGGTCTGTCGGTGCGGCAGGTGGGCAACCGGCGGGCGGACGTGATCGACGTGGCGCTTCCGGAGCAGCCGCACGGGATCGCGGAGGGTGCGCGGGTGACCGTGACGGATCTGATCGCCGTGAACTGGGAGATCGACGGGCGTAGCGGCACGTCCTTCCGGGCTTCGGCGGTCGTCCCGGTCGTCGGCGGTGCGGCTGGTGGCGGTGCGGTCCGTGGCAAGGCGGGCGGTGACGCGTGAGCGAGAACGAGGAACTGATGCGGCGGGCTTCGGCCGGTCTGCGGGTGGTGGCGGCTGCCGAGCGATTGCGGAAGACGCTGGAGGTCGGTGGATATGACGATCCGTCAGCCTTGGTCCTGGCGGACCTGATGGTACGTCATGCCGGGGCGGTGGAGGAGACGGCAACGGCTCTGCGGGTGCGGCTTGAGCAGGCGTACCGGTGGCGTGACGTGGAGTGGGGGGAGTCCTGATGTCGTGGACGCTGGTTGTCTGGTTGATCTCGGCTGCGTTGTGTGTCGTGCTGCTGCTCCAGGGGGAGTGGCGGTATCCGCCCGCTGGCTGGGTGGCGCGGATGCGGGGTTGGCCGTGGCGGTGGTACTTGCTGGGGTTCCCGGTGACGGCGGTACGGATGGCGGTCACATGGCGGCGGTTTGCCGACAACGCCGACCTCTCGGTGGATCGGCGGCGTCAGCGTCGGGCTGTGGTTGTGGGCGACATGGTGGTGTCGGCTCGCGGGCTGCGTAGGTCGCCTCCCCGCTTGGGTCTTCCCCGGCCGGTGGGCAAGGGCTTGAAGGTGCGGATGTATCTGCACCCTGGGCAGACTCCGGCACAGTTCATCGCCGCTGCCGACGCAATGGCCCATGCGTGGCGGGTGTACGCGGTGCGGGTGACCTCACCTCGTCGCGGTGAGGTGCAGGTGACGGTACTCGCCGCTGATCCTCTGGCGGTTGGTGAGGTCGAGGGCGGGAACGCCCCTGCCCGGCCTCTGCTCTGTGCACGGGTAGGCCGCTTCGAGGACGGCGGTTCATGGCTCGTGGACTTCCGGCGGGTGCCTCACTGGCTGGTGATCGGGGCGACTCGTAGCGGCAAGTCCAACTGGCTGGCTGCCCTGGTCCGGGAACTGGCGCCACAGCGGGTGGCGTTGGTGGGGATCGACTGCAAGGGCGGTATGGAGCTGTCGTTGATGGCCGCGCGGCTGTCGGCGCTGGCGACCAACAGGGCTGAGGCGGTGGGGCTGCTCGGCAGTCTGGTAGCTGAGGCTGAGCGGCGTATGACGTACTGCCGTTCGGCTGGTGCGCGGTCGGTGTGGGAGCTGCCGCCGGACCTGCGGCCGGTGCCGGTGGTGTGTCTGGTGGATGAGCTGGCCGAGCTGTATCTGACGGACGGGTCAGCGGAGGGCAGGCGCGCTGCGGCCGAGTGCTCAACGGCGTTGCTGAGGCTGGCTCAGCTCGGCGCGGCGCTGGGTCTTCACTTGGTAGTCGCGGGTCAGCGGGTGGGCGCGGAGTTGGGGCCGGGTGTGACGGCGCTGCGTGCCCAGCTCGGCGGCCGTGTCTGTCACGCGGTGAACGACGCCACGACGGCGGAAATGGCGCTCGGGGATCTCGCGCCGGACGCGGTCGCTGTTGCCCAGAGCATTTCCGAGGACGAGAAGGGTGTTGCCGTGACCACGGTTGGCGGCCGGTGGATGCTGGCCCGTTCCGCCCTCGTCGGAACCGATGAATCGCGTCTGACGGCGGAGCGGTATTCCTCGATGGCTCCGACATTGCCCGGACACACGCGACCGCAGGGAGGGAAGACCGTATGACCGAGACAACAACCGCTCTTCCGGTAGTGGCCGTTTTTGCCATCGTGGTTCTGCTCCTGCTCCGAGCAAGGGAAATCCGGCCGTGGGTTGCGCTCGTGGTCTTCCTGCTCGGCCTCTATGTGGGTCAAACGCCGCTGCTGTATCCCATCATCGACGGCGTCAGTTGGCTCGTCGGCCGGTTCGTCTGAGAGGAGTTGAGAACCCATGTACCGACCGATTCGCTGCCGTCATTGCGGAATCCTCTTGCGGGCGACCCCTGGGGGGAGATTCCTCCCGTGCGGGTGCCGCCTTAACCGGCAATGCCGCAACCCGCCTCGCAAAAGCAGCCGCCGGAGGCGTCGTCACTAAGTACGCCGCCGAAGCGGGCCGTCCCGCGGGAACATGAATTACCTGTCGTTATCTCTGAGAGGAGGCTTCGCAATGAGTCCCGTAGGTGTCGTACTTCCCATCTGTATTCCTGTGCATCGTGCGGCCGTTCTCGCGGCTGCCCGTAGAGAAAGGTCTCCCCCTGTGACGGAAACCATTCCTCCAGCATTTGAGGCACGACGTCCCGCTCTGCACGCTGCGGGGCGTCGTGCCCTTTCTGAGACCGAGCGGGACATGGTCCGGCTGGTCCAGGAGCCGGGCTTCTCCCGCTGGCTTGAGCAGATTCATGCGACAGGTGGCTGTGCTCATCCGGTTTATCTGGCTGGCACGTCGACGACGCGGGATGCGGCGACCGGTGAGGTTCTGCGGTACTACGCGACAGAGCATGAGCCGGGCGGGCGGCTCGCGGTCCGCTGCCGCAACCGGCGAGAGACCATGTGCGGGCCGTGCTCCCGTCTGCACGCGGGCGACACGTTCCATCTTGTTCGCGCCGGTCTCCAGGGCGGGAAAGGAACGCCCGCTCGTGTAGCGGATCATCCTCGACTGCTACTCACTTTGACTGCACCTTCGTTCGGCACGGTGCACCGCACGACCAGTGACGGGGGGCGGTGTCATCCACGGAGAGAGAGCGGCGACTGCGGGCACGGCCGGTCGCTGGGGTGCGGTCTCGTCCACTCACACGACGACACGATTGCCGGTCTGCCTCTGTGCCCGGCTTGTTACGACTACACGGGTCACGTGCTGTGGCACGCTCACGCGGGGCAGTTGTGGGGCCGGTTCTGCGACATGGCACGGCGTCATCTGGCGACGGCGGCAGGGATAACGCAATCGCACCTGTCCCGGTATGTGCGTATGAGCTTCGCGAAAGTCGCCGAGTATCAGAAGCGCGGGGCTGTGCACTTCCACGCGGTGGTACGCCTAGACGGACCCGAAGGCGCCTCTACGGCTCCGGCGGAGTGGGCAACGGCCGAACTCCTTGACACGGCGCTGCGATCCGCTGCCGCTGTGGTGGAAGTGCGGATGCCTTACAGTGCGGCGCTGGGTGAGCACGTATTCCGGTTCGGCACGCAACTGGACGTTTCCCCGGTCGGTCGCGGTCTTTCCGGTGATGAGATCACGGGTCAGGCGGTGGCTGGTTACGTCGCCAAGTACGTATCCAAGAGCGTCGGTGAGGTTGGGGGAATTGACCGGCCGGTGCGTTCACTGGAGGAAGCATCGTACCTACCTGTTTCCCCGCATATCCGGGCATTGATGGGAACGTGTTTCCGGTTGAGCTGGCTGACAGAACTGGACGAATTGCGTCTCAACTTCTGGGCCCACACCCTGGGGTATCGTGGCCACGTTCTCACCAAATCGCGCCTGTACTCCACTACATACGGCGCTTTACGCGATGCACGTGCCCGCAATTCTGGTGCGCTGCTGCCAGATGACGAGACGACAGCGAAAGAAGGGAATTGGCGCTATGTCGGTTCCGGGCATTCGCCGGCCGGTTCGGAGATAGCTGCCGGTATTGCTGAAGACCGAGAGGTGCTCGCGGGAATCAGGCGGGAGCTTCGTGCGGATCGGGGGAGGGCCGATGGCTGAGATAGCGGGCCGTTTCTTCTGTGGCCGTGTTGTGCGAGGTCTGCCAGAGGGTTTGCGGGAATGGCGGGTCACAATGAGTGAACATGAAACTGCGGTGGCTGTGTCACGCCTACTGGGCGGTGAGCCGTTGAATTTTGGGTCCTCGGATGCCAGTCAATGGGAAGTGCTGACGGACTCCCGGAAAGTACGGGTCGTCGTGGAAGGCGTCGGGGAATTGGGTTTGGCTTTCCGGCTGGCCGACGATTACGGGCTTGGTGTGTTCGAGTTCCAGTCTGGTGCGTGGACGCTCACTGAGGTGATCGGCGAGGTAGCTTCCCGGCTGTCCGGGTTCGGTGGGCCCGTTCTGTGCGAACTAGGCATTGGGTCGGTACTGGTGACGACACTGACCGGTACGCACGTGGAGTACCTTCGTCCGTCGCTGCGCGTGGTGGGGCATCGGGTGGCTGTTGCTTGAGATGCCGGGGTTTGGTGCCGCCCCCTGAGCCCTCGTCAGCCTCCGCGGCTCCGGCCGACGACGCTTAGTCAGCCGACGTGCGACCTGTCGGAGCCGCTGAGGCGAACAGTCTCGAACAGCGGTTGATGCTGCTGGCGGCTTAACCGCCGGGGGCCAGTCGACGGAAACGGCGGTGCGGGAGCTTCTTGGGTGGGTGGGTGGGGCGCGGCGCCGCACTTGGCCGTAAAGATGATCATGGTGGGTGCAGGCATGCGAGAGTCCCGACGGCCGGTCGTTCCGCCGGGACTCTCACTGTTGATGTTGGTTAGGCGGCCAGCACAGGCAACGGCATACCGGTGATGCGTACGCGGGTGCTTTCCGTCGCTGGGAAGAGCGTGAAACGGACTTTGTACTCAAAGAGCATTTCACGTCGAATTGCATTATCGGGGGCGCTCTGCCATTTTTGCGCGACGGTCTGACCGGTCGGCATCATTTGCATGGCTCCGGGTCGCTCCGGGAGTTTGGCGAGTTCGGTTATCTCCCGAGTCATCCTGCGGTATTCGCGCCGGTACCACAGTTCCTCTTCAGGTGTGTCGTATAGTCCGGCGTTTCGGTCGCCCCTGAGTCGCTTACGGTCGTTTTCTATCTCCTCGATTCGTGCAGCGTAGCCAGTGCCGGGGACCCAAATGCGTTGCATCACTTCGCCGCTGCCGTAACGGTAGAGGAACCACTCGGTGACTTCCGCGTCCAGGGTGGCCATGCTCATCGTTGGTGCGGGCTTGCAATTCCGCGACATAAATACGTGGTTCGCGCGCCCATTGCACCCATAGCGCCCACTGGCCGCGACAGGAATAGTCCTGCCGCAGTTCCCACAGTTTCCCAGGCCGGAAAGCAACACCGTTCCCTTCCGTGCACGGGGCGCATTTCGGGGCTTTGTACTGGTCTTCTTCACTAGGGCGTCATGGGTCGCAAGGTCCCACAGCGGTTCCGCGATCTTCAGCGGGTGTCCGTCCTCACCAAGAACCGGTCGCCGGTTGTGCATCAGGTAGCCGAGAGCGGCCTCACTGCGGAGGATGGACCGGATCGCCCCCGCCGACCACGGCCCTCCCTGCGGTTCCCTGCCGTACATGACCCTGCGGTGGTCAGCGGGTGAGAGGACCTTTGCCCGTGACAGGCGCGCGGCCTCGGTCTCACAGGTGATCATGCCTGTCTGGTCGGCGAGAATCCGGCGTGCTATCTCTCGGATGATCTCTGCTGCCGGAGTGTCGATGGCCACATGGTCTATCGGAAGATTGGGACCCTTGCGAACGTACATGTAGCCGTAAGCGTTCATATTCTTGACCTGGCCTGCTTGGCGGGCGCGCTTCGTCTCGTCCCGGTTCCTCTTCTGAATGACCCGGAGTTCCGCTTGTGCTCCGAAAGCTTCCATGCTCAGGCGCATCTCATCGACCGGGTCGTCAAGGTCCCATAAACCATCGTGCCCATACGTGACAAGCAGTCGCCCGGCCTTGTGATTCCGGTCGGCCGTGACCAGCACGTCAAGCTGATTACGCCCGATACGGTCAACGGCCGCTCCTGCCAAACCGTCGTAATCGCCTCGCTCACCCCTTAGCCACGGTCCGAGTGCGGGCCGCGTAAGGGGGTCAGTCGCGCCGCTCACCTCAAGGTCTTCGGCCCAATCGATAACGTGACCACCGACCGACGCTACAGCTTCCAGAACCTTCCTCCGCTGTTCCCCCGGACTGTTGGTCTTGTCAGTCTTACGCGACAGCCGTACGAGCCCTAGAAAGCACTTCCCGCACCCGTCGTACCCCCGCTCAACATCCATACATTCCATGGTCTATTACTCCTGCTTCACGCGCGAATGTGTTTAGCAGAAGTGCCTGATGGGTGAGATCGAGTCGGGCTGGCGCAGTGCCACCCCCGCCAATCTCATCAAGATCGCCGATGCGCTGAACTGCCCGCTCGTCGTCCTGGAGCGCAAGCGCCACGCGGGCGCGGTCCGTACCGCCGCTCCTGAGGGCGCGGCCGAATGAGGCCGGGGGGCGCACGCCGCGGCCGAATGAGGCCGGGGCGCGCGCGAAGGAACGCTCGACGCGTGGATTGGCATATGCCAAAGTCGTGCGACTCGCGGCCCGCGGGGCCGGGGCGGCACATCATGAGATGAGTACGCGGAGGCCGCCGCCGCATCCCACGAAGACGGCCCCCGCCCAGCCGGATTACCGGTCGTTGACGTGCTGATGGATCCAGACGGCAATCTGGACGAGCCACCAGCCCATGCGTAATCGATCGGTAGTCCGCAGCCTCTTCGGCCTGCGGTGACGCGCCACTGCACTGCTCCTCTCTCCGGACACCGCCGAATGCGATGTACGGAGAGGGCACCAGCGTCCAGGCGCCCGGCTGACGGTCAGGTTACGCGGCCGTACTCTCCGTGTCCGGCGGTCGGGGAATTGCCCCGCTTGACCGTTTCTGCCGGTGCCATCGCTTGTCTTCCGGTGCTGCCGCCTGTCCTCCGGTGGTGCCGCCTGTCCTCCGGTGGCGCCGCCCGTCCTCCGGTGCTGCTGCCCCCGTCCGCGTACGGCTTCGGGCGCGGCCCCGCGTAAGGCTCCGGGCACGACGCTGCCCGCCGTCCCCGGCCGGGTGCGGAACCGGGGGTGGCGGGCAGTGGGGCGATCCGGAAAGGGGAAGGGGCAGGTCAGGCGGTGGCCCCGGCCTCGCTGTGGACCAGCAGGACCGACACGGGAGACGACTTCGCGACGGCGCGGCTGACGCTCGGGTGCAGAAGCGCGGAGATGCCGCTGTAATGGCCGGGGCCGACGGCGATGAGGTCGCTGCCGAGGGCTTCGGCGCGCTCGACGAGTATCGCGGCCAGGTCCTCGGTCAGGCCCTCGTCCACCTCGCCGTCGGCGGTGATGCCGTCCGCGCGCAGCCGCGCGAGCGCGTCGTCCACGACCTTGCGGCTCTCGGCGCTCTCCTCCACCGGCACCACTGTGCTGGTGATCCCCCCGGAGATCACCTGCGACGGCCGGATGTGGATGACCTGCACCGTCCCGCCGGTCAGCTTGGCGAGCGCCGACACCGCGTCGAGGACGGCACTGCCGTGGGCCGAACCGTCGACAGCGGCGAGGATCTTCTTGTACATGGGGTCAACTTCCTTGTCCGAAGGGGTCTCACGGGAGGTGCGGCCTCCGTACTCCCTCAGCCTCCGGCCGCCGGGCGCGCATTCCCGGATCGGTGGTGACCATGGCCACTTCGTACGTTTCCGCTCTCCGTCGCCCGTCACCGTTGCCTCGCCGTGCGGGGAGCGCGAGGACTGACTAGCGTGGAGACGTACGTAAGTGACGTACGTCACATTCGTGGGGACGGAGTCGCGGGTCATGACTGATTTCCCGGAAGGCGCACCGTGCTGGGTGGACGCCATGTTCGTGGACCTGGAAGGGGCCAAGCGTTTCTACGCCGACGTGCTGGGCTGGACGTTCGGGGAGAGCGCGAGCGAATTCGGCGATTACGCGCAGGCGTTCTCGGACGGGGAGGCCGTCGCGGGCGTGGTCCCGCCGATGCCGGGAGAAGAGGGGAAGTCGGCCTGGAACCTGTACTTCGCCACCCCGGACGCGGCGGCGACCGCGGAGAAGGTGAAGGCGGCGGGCGGCGAACTGCTCATGGAGCCCATGCAGGTGGGCCGGCTCGGCACGATGGCGCTGGCCAAGGAGCCGACCGGCGCGGCCTTCGGGCTCTGGCAGCCGGATCAGCACAAGGGCTTCGCGAAGGTGGGCGAGCCGGGCGCCTTCTGCTGGGCCGAGTTCTTCACGCGCGAGCCCGACGTCACGGACGCCTTCCTGACGAAGGCGTTCACATACTCCGCGCAGCAAATGACCGACGCCGGGGTGGACTTCAAGGTCTTCAAGGTCGGCGGCAGCCCGAATCCGGTGCTCGGCCGCATGACCATGGGTGACGAATTCCCGCCGGAGGTACCGGCGTACGTGAACGTCTACTTCGCGGTCGGCGACTGCGACGCCGCCGTACAGAAGGCCGTCGACCTCGGCGCCACCCTCCGCTTCGGCCCGATGGACAGCCCCTACGGCCGGTTCGCCGCCGTCACCGATCCGCAGGGCGCGAACTTCTCGGTCATCGACACCGCGCGGACGGTGGGGGAGATGCCGGAGCAGGCGGAGGCGTAGGGGTTTCCTCGCCGCTTGTCCGCCGGGCCAGGGTGGCACGGGCAGGGCCGGACCGGTCCCGGGGGCGTACGGGCGGCAGGTCGGCGCGGGGCCGGACCGGTCTCGGGGGCGTGCGGGCGGCAGGTCGGCACGGGCGGGGCCGGACCGGTCCCGAGGGCGTGCGGGCGGCAGGTCGGCGCGGGCGCGGGGCCCGGGTTTCGGCGGGCGGCCACGTACGCTCGATGGGGGACGGGGCTGGGATCGGGAGGTGTGCGGTGCGGCGTACGTACCTGCTGTGGGCGACCGCGGCCGTCGGGCTCGTGGTGGACCAGACCACGAAGGCCGTCGCGGCGGTCGTGGTCGAGGGGCACGAGGCCAGCCACGCGTTCGGCGGCGCTGTGACCTTCACCGCCATCCGCAACTCCGGCGCGGCCGGTTCCTTCGCACCCCGCGCCACCCTCGTCTTCACCTTCCTCGCCCTCTGCGTCCTCGTCTTCATCGCCCGCGTCGCCCCGGCCGTCCGCTCCACCGGCTGGGCCCTCGGCCTCGGCTTCCTTTTCGCGGGCGCGGGCGGCAACCTCGCCGATCGCCTCTTCCGCACCCCCGCCTTCGGCCGCGGCGCCGTCCTCGACTTCATCCAGGTCGGCAACGGCGGCATCTTCAACCTCGCCGACCAGTGCGTCACGGCCGGCGCCCTCTTCGTCCTCGTCCAGGCTTTCCGCGGCGTTCCGATGCGCGCCGCCAAATCTCCTGGCGGAGAGCCGGACGCGGTGGGCAGCGCGTAGCCCCCTGGCGGGTCGCCGTCTTGACGCGCGTCCTGGTCTAGACGCGGGGCCGTCCTTCTGCGGCCTCTTGGCGCGGCCCCGTCCTTCTGCGGCCTCTTGGCGCGGCTTCTTGGCGCGGCCTCGCCTTTACGTGCCACGTATGTCCTGGTCAGGAACCAGGGAGCAGGGGGTCAGGGAGCCAGGCGGCGCTGTCTCCGCGCGCCCCGGTGTGCCTCCGCCCGCGTGTCGCGGAGGCGGGGAATCGGACTGGCGTGCCATGGGTGAATATGCGCGGATCGGGATGTGCCGGAGGCCAAGTGCCAGGACTCTGTGAGGTGTTGATCCAATTGCGGTGACGGTGACGGCCGGGGGCACCTGTGACGGTGGAGCGAGACAGCGGCACTTCGGTCGTATGGGACACCGGAGTCCGCGTGGGCAGACAGCCGCGACAGGCCACGTCACTGGCCCCGGCCCCGCGGCACGTCGCGTGTGTGATGGACGGGAACGGCCGCTGGGCGGAGAGCCGTTCGCTGCCTCGGACGGCGGGCCACCGCGCGGCGGAGACGACGGTGATCGACGTCATCGAGGCGGCGCGCGGAGCCGGGGTGGAGTGGCTGAGCCTGTACGCGTTCTCCACCGAGAACTGGAGCCGCCCGAGCAACGAGGTCGACTACCTGATGCGCCTGGTGCGCCGCGTCGTACGCAAACACGCGGCACTGCTGCACGCGCGCGGCATCCGCTGCCGATTCCTCGGCGTCGCCGACCCGAGAATCCCGGCCCCGCTGGCCCGCGACTTCGCCGACCTGATGACACTCACCCGCACGAACCGCCGCATGACCCTGACCGTCGCGTTCGACCACGGCGGACGCGGCGACATCGTCGAGGCGGCCCGCTCCCTGATCCGCAGCGGGGTGTCCGCCGACGTCGTGGACGAGAGCCACTTCGCCGCCCACCTGCCCTTCCCCGACACGCCCGACGTCGACCTCGTGATCCGGACCTCCGGTGAACAGCGCATCTCCAACTTCATGCTCTGGCAAGTCGCTTACGCGGAATGGACCTTCCCCTCGGTGCTCTGGCCCGACTTCCGCGCGCCGCACTTCCTGGAGTGCCTGCATACGTACCAGCAACGCAAGCGCCGCTTCGGCGGCGTGCCGCCGCACGCGAACGGAGAGTCCCGCACGTGACGGAGACAGGCAGTAGCAGCAGCATCAACCGGCCTTCCAAGCGCGTGCGTTCGCGGGCGGCCGGGGCGACCGGCGTGACTGGGGCGGTCGGGGCGGCCGAGGCGGTCGGCACTGTGAAGCCGGACGCGGCGAAGCGGAAGGCGGTGAAGCCGCGGGCCGCGAAGCCGGACGTCGTGGAACCGCGGGCCGTCAAGCCGCGGGCCGTGAAGCCGAAGCCGGTGAAGCAGGTGAAGCCGGTGAAGCCGAGAGCGTCGAAGCCCGCCGCCGTAGCACCGGACGCCGTAGGACCCGCCGCCGTAGCACCGGACCCCGTAGCACCGGACCCCGTAGCACCGGACCCGGTCAAGCCGCCGGCAGGGCCACCTCCGGCGGCGCCCGCCCCGCGGATCGAATCCCTCTTCGGCCCCGACTCCCAGTTCCACCGCTTCTTCAACGACCCCCGCTGGGGCCTGGCGGTGATCAGGGCGACGGTCCTGGAGGCGGCGCACCCGCAGATCGGCGCGGCCCTGGCCGACAACTCCACCTTCGTCGCGCACCCGTGGCGGCGGCTGCGCAACACCCTCGTGAGCCTCCAGCGGATGTTCGGCGCGGACGACGCGGTACGGCAGCGGGAGGCGGCGCGCCTCAACCGCCTGCACGCGCGGCTCAACGGTGCGGACGCCCGGCACCGTCCGTACGACGCGATGGACCCCGAGGTCCGCGCGTGGGTGGTCGCGACGCTCTTCGAGAGTTCGGTCACGATGTGCCGGTTGAGCGGGCAGCCGCTCGACCAGACGACGATGGAGCAGCTCTACGCCGAATTCCAGGCGTTCCTCGGCGCCTTGGGGGACCCGGCAGGTCAACTGCCGCCCACACTGCCGGAGTTCTGGCAGTACTTCGACCGCATGGTCGAGGAGAAGCTGGAGAACACCGAGGCGCTGCGCATCATCCTCTACAAGCTCTTCGACCACCTCCCCGCGCCGCCCCTGCTGGACGGCCTGCCCACCGTCTGGGCGGCGGGCCGCGCGCTCGCCGGGCCCGTCATCGGGCAGATCACCGTCGCGTCCCTCCCCGAGCCCTTCCGCCGCCGCGCCGGTCTGCCCGAGATCCCCGGCGCCCAGACGCTGATGCAGGGCGCCTACATGGCCGCCGGCCTGGCCCGTTTCCTTCCCGAGGGCTGGATCAGGACCGAGACCCTCACCAACCTGATGGCCCTCACCTCCGACAGCGACGACCCCGCCTACGCCACGGTCACCGCCGTGCGCGACCGCATGAAGCAGGCGGGCGCCTTCATCCGCCTCGTCACGCCCTTCCCCGCCCAGCGCGAGTCCGCCGACGACGGCCCCACCTCCACCGGCACCTCCACACCGGGCGGATCGCGGCGCAGCGCCGACGAGTTCTTCAGCGAAGTCCTCGACCAGACCGGCGACGGCTTCCTCGACTGGCCCGATCTCGCCGCCATGGCCCGCGAGTTGTCCTCCCGCCTCGACCTCGACGAGCCCCAGGAGACCAAGCTCTACAACGCCTACGCCGACTGGTGGCGCGAACTCCAGTCCGCCCTCGACACCGACGGCGACGGCCGCGTCAGCAGAGCCGAATACACCGCCGCCGCCCCCACCCTCGCGGGCCCCGCCCTCATCCGCGTCGCCGAAGTCCTCTTCGACGTCACCGACAAGGACGGCAACCAGACCATCGACGCCACCGAATACCGCGCCCTCTTCCGCACGGCCTTCACCCGCACCGTCCCGGCCACCGCCTCCACCTACACCCGCTCCGCCTTCATCACCGACTTCCTCACCTTCATGTCCGCCCGCCACCGCTCCACCCCCTACGACCCCCTCCTCGCCGACGCCTGACATCCCCCACGCGGGGAACCGTTCGACGCCCGCTTACATCTGTCGCGTTCCGGGAGTAGAACCTTCTGTGACGCCACGGCCCCGGTCCGTGATCGCATGTACAGGTTCGTCGGTTCGAGGGAAGGTCCCCGTGCTGCCAGCGGAGCCGTGGCGCGACGTCATGAGCCAAGGGACGACACGGCGGTTTCGCCCGCGCAGCGTGATGCTGCGGCAGGGCGATCCCGGGACACATCTTTTGGCTCTCACCACCGGAATCGCGAAGGTTGTGAGCCGGGACCATCAGGGGGTCACGACACTGCTCGCCTTCCGCGGACCGGGTGACCTGCTGGGCGAGGTGTCGGTCTTTGACGGCAGGACGCGGATCGCCGATGTGATCGCGCTCAGCCCGTGCACGGCGGTGGTCCTGGAGGCCGAGCGCTTCCGTGCCTACGTCGAGCGGCATGGGCTGGTGATCGACCTGATGCGCCAAGCCATGCACCGGCTGCGTGAATCGGATCTGCTGCGCGCCGAGTTGCTCACCCTTCCCCTGGTGACCCGCCTCGCGCGCACGTTGGTGCGACTGGTCGAACTGGCGGGCTCGGGCCACGGTCGACCGATATCAGTACCGGCCACGGCACAGCCGGGCTTGCCGGTCCGGTTGACCGGCCTCACGCAGGAAGAACTCGCCCAGTCCATCGGAGTGACCAGGAACGCCGTGGGCGTGGCGCTGCGCACCTTACGTGACGCCGGCGCAGTGGAGACGGCGCGACGGTCGATCGTGATCAAGGACCTGGACGGGTTACGGACGTGGGCCGATACGGCCTGACGTCCCGTCGGCCCGCTCTGCGGTCAGCCCTTGAAGGAGACGTGTCCGCTGTGACCGTGGTCACTCGCGGAGTGCCCTGCGCTGTGCAGAACGGCTCAAGACGTACGCGAATGCTGGGAGTCGGCCGCCAACCGGCAGTTGCACCGTCCAGAGCATCCGTCCGACGTCAGGAGCACACCTGTGAGCGTGACCGTTCCCGCCCCCTGGTCGCAGAGCCGACCGTTGCCTCCCTACCGCGCCCTCCTCGCGGTCGACGCGAAGGACTTCACCGGACTTCCGTCCGTTCTGCACGCCCCGGTGAGTGAGCTGATTCCCGAACTCGTCGATCGCGCACTGGAAAAGGCGGAGCTCAAGGACTTGAGGGACGCGAAGCGATTCCCGGCGAGTACGGGCGACGGCATCGTCTTCGGCTTCGACCCGACACATCTGCCCTATGTTCTCTGGCCGTTCCTGCCCGTACTCGACGAGATTCTCGGTCAGTACAACAGCTCCGAGGTGGGGCCGCGGATCAGGCTGCGGGCCAGCGTGCACGTCGGTCCGGTGCCGGACGCGGACGCCCCGGGCGACGGCAACGGCACCCCTCGCAACGACACACACAGGTTGCTGGACTCCCGGCAGGTCAAGGCGATGCTCGCCAATGCCAGCGAGCAGACCACGCACGTTGTCGCGATCCTCTCCAACCGTGTCTATGAGGATGCCGTAATCGGCGGATACACACAGTTGCACCCGGACCGCTGCACGGAGGTGCCCGCGACAGTGGACGGCAAGAACTTCGCCCAGCGGGCTTGGCTCTATGTCCCTTCGCCATCCGGGAACCTGCTCAGTGCGGGAGTTCCGGCGAGGGAGGAGCTCAAAGAGGCCCCCTCTGCCGACAGCGCTGACGCAGCGGTTGGTGCCCCGGCCGCTTCGGCAACGCCGGGTGTGCCACCGGCGGCCACGTATCACCGCAACAGCCAGGAAGTGGGAGACGGCAGCGCCGCGCTCATGGGGGGTGTGGGCGGGGACTTCAACTTCACGGGTCGGTCCACAACCCATCGCGCAGCCAACCAGCACTGGGGCAGCGGCGACAACGTCTCCGGCTCCAAGCACGTCGGCGGCGGTGCCGAGGACGACCGGTGACCGCGGAAACCGCAGACGCGCACGAAGTGCGCGGCGAGTGGGACATACCGCACCCTCGGGCCGAGGACGGCTCCGACCCGGCGCCCCAGCCCGCCGGGTCGGCTTCGTACCAGGGCAATCGGCAGCAGGTGGGCGCCGGTGCCGCAGCTCACATGGGCAATGTGGGACGAGACCTGAATCTTCTCATCTTCCGCGACGGCGAAGAAGCAGCCGAGAACATCCTCACCCCACGGCTACGCGAAGGCGCATACTCCGCAGCGGAGATCGAGGACCGGCTGCGCGGTTTTGTCGAGCCCCCGTCGTATCCCCGATGCCGTGCGGTGCTGGAGGACCGCGTTCTCCTGTTGCGGGGCGCCCGCGGCGCTGGTGCGGCCACCGCGGCGTTCGCCCTGCTCCGTGAGCGGTTCGGCGCCGACGGCATCACCGGCCTCGATGCCGGACAGGACCTGGCCCGCTGGCGTCCGTCCGCACCGCGTGGCTACATCCTCGCGGGCGCCACACCGCAGACCGTCGACGCGCTCAACGATGTCGTGCTGAGCGCGATGGCCGGTCATCTGGTCCACGCCGGAGCCGCTTTGGTGATCGTGGTGGACGACGATCTCGCCCAGTCGGTGAAAGCGCGAAATCGGCTGGTGGACCATGTGCGTCCGCGGGCGTACGACGTCGCCGCAGGACACCTGAAGTCCGCCGTGGAATCGGGTGAGTTGTCGCCGGATCACCTCTCATCCGCCTGGTCGTACCTCGATGACCCGGTGTTCGCCGGATACCTCGACGCGGACCAACTTCCGCAGTCCGGGGTGGATGTCGCCGAGGAACTGCGAGCCGTGGCGGCCGGCGCCCAATCAGTGGAGAAGGCTGTCACCAACCTGAGTCAGGGCGGCGCGGACGAGGTGTGCCAATCTCTGGACCAGGTGGCCGGTAAGCCGGACGAACTGGCACTGCTCGCGGCGGTCGCCCTTCTGCACGGGGAGGACCGCCAGTCGGTACAGACGTACGCGGCGGCGCTGCGCGAACGCCTCGGTAGGTGGGACACCACGCATGACCGAGCCGTCGACCTCGACGGCGACCGTACGCGTGTCCGCGATGTGCTTGTGCCCGATGTCCACGGTGCCCGGCCGCCGAACGTGCTGGGACCAAGCTTCGAAAGTCGGCTGGCGTGTGTGGAGGCGCGACTCCTGCCACGCCGACTGGTCCCCGGCGACAGTTCCAACTACTGGTCCCAAGCCGTCGACTTCCCGGCCAGGCACCGTGCGGACCAGGTGCTCCGGCAACTCTGGTGGGATCGGGCGGGCATGGAAACCCACCTTTGCGCGGTCCTTCTCAGCCGCGAGTACCAGCCCGGATACGACCTGACCGCCGGGCGGTCGATCGGACGGGTTCTCTGCCATGCCACCGGTACCAGGCCGCTCCAGCCGCTCCAGGCGTTCGCGAAGTCGGGCCTGCGCTGGCACCGCCGGCTGGCGGCATACGCCCTCGGCGAGGCGGCGCAGAACGAACAGATGGTCGGCAGGGTGACGGCACAGGTGCGGGACTGGAGTCGGGTCGTCGATGTCAATCTCCGCTGCACAGTGGCGGAGACCTGCGCGGGCAGCTTTGGCCTGGGTCGCCCGGGTACCGCCCTGCAACTGCTGCACAAGGTGCTCGACGGCCCCGTCGAGCAGGAGACCGTCAGGAGACTCTACGCGGCCGTGTCCTTCGCACTGAGGGCCCTGCTGACGGAGTCGGCAAACCGGGATCCGGTACTGCGCCGACTGGCCGAATGGTCCACCGCGCAGGTCGGCACCGGCCACCATGCCTACGCCGTGTACGTAATGGAACAACTCGGCCGCAGCGCCGTCGACGGTGGTCAGCGCACCGGCGCTCTCAAGCTGCGGCTCTCCGAACTGGTCGTGGAGCAGCCGGAGGCATTGGTTCCCCTGGTGATGGCGGCGTTGGAGAGTCCGGGCACGGACACCGTGATGTCAGCGGCGCTGACGGCCGTCGGCGAATCGCCCGACAGTCGCCACCGCGTCGCGCTGGCCGCCTTGCTCGAAACTCTCGCCGCCGAATCCACCGGGCGGCCGGGTGTTGTCGCCTTTCTCCTCACTTGGTACCACGCCCACTCTGCCGTCAGTCCTGCCGAATGGAGTCGCACATGAACGAGTCGCAGGTCTACGAGCCGCTGGTCGAAATGCCCACCTCCTCAGCGCTGTCGTGCCTGATCGCACTCCGGTGGAGTCGCGCCGTCCAGGCCCGCGCACTCGTGCTGTTGGACCCGAACGGGGAGGACCTCGTCGCCTACCCGAAGGACCGCGCGCCGGTGGGCTGGCACCCTCGGCTCGGCCTGATGAGCGCCTGGCGAGCGCCTGCGAGCGAAGCGCGATGGGTGTCGCTGCGAGTACGCGAGTGCCAGGTGGAACCGCGGACTCGCGGTCGGGATTCGGGCGGCGAGTCCGGCCGAACGTATCCCCAGAGCCTGGCATGGTGGGTGAGCGATCCCGCCGTGGTCGCCCGACTCGCCCTCACCGAGGACGAGATGGTCCGGCGGATCGTCGAAAGCGCCTCGCTCAGTGGCGTCTGGCCCGGCCTGTCCGACGCGAGCCCTTCCCCCTTCAGTTCGGGGCGCCATGATCCCGGTAAGCCCTACCGCCTGGATCCACTGGGCGTCTCCTTCCGCTTCCGGCCGGGGCGCCCGGCCCTGTCGCCGCCACCGGCCCCGCCCGCGCTGCCGTCGCTGTGGGGGGCGGACCAGCACGAGGCGTACCGGTTCTATCGCGACGTTGTGGGCGGGGGTCCCCACGGCCTGGCGGCTCTGTGGCTGCTTTACCACCCGGACCAAGCCAAGGACGTCCTGCAATGGACTGTGGATCACCAGGGGTTGCTCGATGCCTCGGACAGTTGGGAGCACTCCTTGGCGTCGATGCTCCGAGAACTGACGGGAACTCATCGAGCCTTCATCGGCGTCAAGTTCGCGGAGATCCTCAGTGCGACTGGTGTGCCGCACGGCGAGGAGACGTTGGACCGAGTTCGCCGCGCGCAGGCCGCGGCGCCCGTGGACGCTCCAGGAGACTCGGCGTGGAGGTCGTAGGACCCGTCAGGCGGACTTGGCACTCTGGGCACGGCCCCATCACTCGCCCCTGTCGGGCAGTCGGCTCAGCCACTCGTCGAGCGCCGCGAAGTCCGTGGCCGTGAGGCCGTGGTGGGGGTCGACGCGGTGGAGCAGGGTGGGGGCGGGTCTTCCCGTGGAGGCCGGGGATGTCGTGGCTTTCGGAGGGGTCGGGCCAGGAGACGAAGGGGAGCTGGGGGAGGCCGAGGAGCGGGGAGAGGGAGATGTTGGCCTCGGATACCCAGGTGGTGGCCCACACCAGCTCGCACGGCAGGGCGCTCAGGCGGGCGCCCAGGGCGGGGTTGACCCGTGCCGACAGGGGGTTGGCGTCGGGCCCGAGCTGGCGCGTGCAGGTCGGGTAGCCGTCCGGGAGCTGCTTACGCGTCGCGCCGAAGGGGATGAGCGGTCCGTCGACGTCGAGGAAGAGCAGCGGGTGGGGGTGCGGGGCGGCGGCGGTCATGGCTGCACGGTAGGCGGTGGAGGTGGGGGGATGGGTGGGGGTGTCAGGGTTTCAAATACGTTTCAATTGGGTGGGGTTGATGCTTTGTGGTGGGGCTCTTGACCCTTCGGTGGGTGGCCGCTTAGGTTCGCGGCCACGGACTTGAAACGATTTTTTCGTGGGCGACGCGTGAGGTCGACGCATGGGGAGATCGTGCCGAAGCAGAGATGCAGAGGAGACCCCGGTGATCGTGCGTGTGGTGACGGCGGTGCTGAGCTTGGTGGTCGTGGGGGTGGCGCCCGCGCAGGCCGGTGGGGCCGGGCACGGCGGCGGGGGCGGCGGGGTGCGGGCCGGGAAGTTGACGGTGGAGCATCAGACCGAGCCGCTCGGGGTGGACGAGGCCAAGCCGCGGCTCGGGTGGACGCTGAGCGCGAGCGGCGACGCGCACGGCGCCAAGCAGACGGCGTACGAGATCGCGGTGTCGAGCACGCGCGACGGCCGCGCGGATGTGTGGGACAGCGGCGAGGTGCGCTCGGCGCAGTCCTTCGATGTCGAGTACGCGGGACGGCAACTGCGGTCGCAGACGCGGTACTTCTGGCGCGTGCGGGTCTGGGACGGCGCGCACAAGGTGTCGCGGTGGAGCCAACCGGCCTCGTTCGAGACGGCGTTCCTCAATCCAGGCCAGTTCAAGGGCGGTTGGATCGGCTCGCCGACGAAACCGGCGACCACGACGCTCACCGGCGCGGACTGGATCTGGTACCCGGAGGGCAAACCGGCCGACTCGGCGCCCGCGGCCACGCGGTACTTCCGCCGCACCGTCGACCTCCCCGCCAACGCCGCCGTCACGGCGGCCCCGTTCGAGCTGACGGCCGACGACAGCTTCGTCCTCTACGTCAATGGCAAGGAGATCGCGCGCTCGCCGCAGGTCAGCAACTCCTGGAGCACGGCCACCGTCACGGACATCGCGGCCGACCTGCGGCCCGGCCGTAACGTCATCGCGGTCCAGGCCGTCAACACCTTCCCCGGCCCGGCCGGGGTGATCGGCACGCTGCACATCGACGGCTCGGCGGGCGTCCCGCCCGATCTCGTCACCGACGCCGCCTGGAAGGCGAGCGCCACCGCGCCGACCGGCTGGCAGCAGCCGGACTTCGACGACGCGGCTTGGCCCACGGCCCTGGAGGCCGCGCATTACGGCGACGCGCCCTGGTACAGCTCGGTCAGCGTCCCGAGCCCGCCCGAGCGGCTGCTGCGCAAGGACTTCACCACCGGCGGCGCGAAGGGCAAGGCCCAGCGCCCCAAGAAGGTCGCGTCCGCCCGCGCCTACGTCGCCGGGCTCGGCTACTACAAGCTCTACCTCAACGGACAGCGCGTCGGCGACCACGAACTCGACCCGGCCTTCACCGTCTACGACAAGACGGTGCTGTACGCGACGTACGACGTCACCAAGTCCCTGCGCAGCGGCGGCAACACGCTCGGCGTGAGCCTCGGCCGCGGGTACTACGCGATGACGAACCCCGACGAGTGGAACGCCTCGCCCTGGCACAGCGAGCCGAAGCTGAAGCTCGAACTCGACATCACCTACACCGACGGCAGCACCCAACAGGTGACCAGCGACGGCAGTTGGCAGGCCGCCGACGGCCCGACGCGCACCGAATCCGTCCTGTACGGCGAGACGTACGACGCGCGGCTCGAACAACCCGGCTGGAACAAACCGGGGTTCGACGCCACCGCCTGGAAGCCCGCGCTCCCCGTCACCGCCCCGGGCGGCACCCTCCGCGCGCAGGCGTTCCCGCCGATCAAGGTGACCGGCACCCTCCCGGTCAAGCAGGTCACCACGCCCAGGAGCGACGCGACAAGCACCGTCAAGGTATACGACTTCGCCTCGCCCACGGCGGGTTGGGCGGACACCGCGCTGCGCGGCCCCGCCGGCTCCGTCGTCACGATCACGTACGGCGAGAAGCTGCTCGCCGACGGCACGGTCGACAACGCCGGGCTCCAGACGTACACGTACACGCTCAAGGGCGCGGCGAGCGGCGAGAGTTACCGCCCCAGCTACAGCTACGACGGCTTCCGCTACGTACAGGTCGCCGCGCCCGCGGGCGTCACCGTCACCTCCGTCAAGGGCGAGCGGGTGCACACGGCGGTCACCGCCACCGGCGACTTCAGCAGTTCGAGCGACCTGCTCAACCGCTTCCAGGACGCCCAGGCGAACACGACGCTGAACAACCTGCACTCGATCCCGACCGACACCCCGATGTACGAGAAGCGGCCGTACGACGCGGACGCGCACCTCACCGCCGACTCCGCCATCGCCAACTTCGACATGGAGAACTTCTACGAGAACTGGATGCGCGCCCACCGCGACGACCAGAACGCGGACGGCACGCTCGGCCACACCGTGCCGGGCACCGTCGGCGCCAAGGGCGTGAACGACCCGGTCTGGTCGGCGAGTTTCGTGCTGATCAACTGGGATCTGTACTGGTACTACGGCGACATCCGGCCGCTGGCGGACAACTACGCCGCGATGAAGCTGTGGCTCTACCACTACGAGCAGACCATCGCGAAGACGGGCAACGTCTACACCGGCTTCAGCTACGGCGACTGGGTCGCGCCCGGCGCCGCGTTCCCGCCGGAGGGCACCCGGCTCTCGGGCACCGCGTACATCCACCAGACGGCCACCATGATGGCCAGGATCGCCCGCGCCCTCGGACACGGCGCCGACGCCGCGCACTTCAACGCCTTCGCGACGACGACGGCGAACGCCATCAACGCGAACTTCTACGACGCCAAGGCGAAGGCGTACTACGACAACAAGGACGCGGGCTACCGGCAGACGTCCAACCTGCTGCCGCTCAGCCTCGGCATCGTCCCCGCGTCCGTGCGCGCGGCCGTCGTCGCCAACCTCACGAACGACATCAGGACCCGTGGCCGCCACCTCAACACCGGTGCGCTCGGCACCAAGTTGATCCTCCCCGTCCTCACCGACACCGGCAACGGCGACCTCGCCTACGACGTCGCCACCAACCCCACCTACCCCGGCTGGGGTTACTGGTTCCAGGGCCTCGGCGCCACGACCATGTGGGAGGAGTGGCAGGACACGTCACGCTCCCACGACCACGCCTTCCTCGGCACGGTCGACGACTGGCTCTACCAGCGCGTCGCGGGCATCGAGCCCGCCGCGCCCGGCTACACCCGGATCACGATCCGGCCCCACCCGGTCGGCGACCTCACCGAAGCCTCCGCCCACGTCGAGTCCCCGCTCGGCCGCGTGGCCTCCTCCTGGACCTTCGGCCACGGCCGCTTCACGCTCCGCGCCGGCGTCCCCGTGGGCGCCTCGGCCCAGATCCTGGTCCCGGCCCGCACCCGCGCCGCCGTCCACGCCCCCTCCGACGCCCGATTCACCGGCCTGAAGGACGGCTACGCCGCCTACGAGGTCGGGTCCGGCGACTACGTCTTCCGCGTCGCCGGCTGACGGCGGAGCGGCGGGGCGGTGGGGCGGCACCGGCTTGCCGCCGAGGCGGCGATATCCGGCCACGGCGGCAGGGGCCGGTGAGGGGGTCGCGCGAGGTGGTTCCCGTGGGGAAAGTGGGGCCAGGGCCGGGGGCGGGAGAAATGGATTTCCCGTGCGTGGCGGGGCGCCGCCCCACATGTGTATGCGGCATGGCGCATGCCAAAACCCCGTCCCGCGGAATCTGTCGACCGTGTGACGGGCGGGGTGGATGTTTTGGCTGAGGCCGGTTGGGGCCCGTTGGGGCCGGGCTGAGGGAAAAGGGAATTCGGCGGGCGGAAATTCACCGACGGGCAAATTCCGTCCGCATATTCCGTCCGGCAGGGCCGGTGGAGCCGGGGGTGCCGGTGGACCCCGGGGAGCCGTTGGACCCGACGCGGCGGATGGGGCGGGTGGAGCCGGTGGGGCTCAGACCTCCAGGCCGTTCTCGACCTGCTTGAGCACGTGCCGCGCCAGGGCGAGGTTGGCCCGGCTCCGGTCGAGCGCGAGGTAGAGGAAGAGCGAGCCGGTGCTGCTGCCGAGCAGGCGGATCAGGTGGTACTGGGTGCCCAGCGTGATGAGGATGTCCTCGATCGTGTCGTCGATGGCGAGCATCGACAGCGTGCGGACCTTGGCGCGTACGACCTCGGTGTTGCCTGCCGCCGCCACCTCCAGGTCCAGGCCCCGGCCGCCGCCGAGCGTGCCGAGCGCCATGCCGCTCTCGTAGTCGACGAGCGCGACCCCGATGGCGCCTTCGACGGACATCGCTTCTTTGAGTGCCGACTCAATGTTCACGGGAATTCCCTTGGTTGTGCAGGTCCATGGGTGTCGCGGACCGTACAGGCGAGGATCGGCGTGAGCGGAAAACAGCTATGCGCGATCACAGGTGAAAGAGTTCGGCGTTAAAGTACTCTGCCAGGTGTTCGAAAGTGAAGGGGTGCCTGTGGACGCGCTGGAGTCGGTACTCGGCGAAGTCCTTTCCGCTGCCGGGACGTCAGGGACTGCTGGGACCTCGGGTGCGTCCGGGACGTCCGGTGCGGCCCTGGTCGACGCGGTGACCGGTCTCACATACGCCGAGAGCGGGGACTGCGCGGTGGCCGGAAACGGACCTGAGGTCTGCCGTCTGCTGAGCCTCATCGAAGACGGGCTGCACGAGGCGGGAGCGGAGGGCGAGTTGGAGAGCGTGGTGGTGACCGGGCGGCGGACGTACCACGTCGTGCGGGTCGTGGCCCGGCAGGGCGACCCGGTGCTGATCTCCACGGTGCTCGACCGCGCCGACACCAATCTGGCGCTGGCCGCCCGGCACATCGCCACGGCCGCCGAGGGCCTGTTCGCATGACGGCTGACAGCGGGACCGAGCCCGACGACGTGTCCGAGCCTGAGTCCGTGTCCGTGTCCGAGCCCAAGTCCGAGCCCTGGGCAGGGTCCGAGCGGGAGATTCCGTCCCCCGCCCCCGCCCCCGCGCGCTCCGACGCCCCGGTCCTCGACCACCCCGACGCCGAGCCCTCGCCCGATCCCTCGCCCGACTCCGACCTCGACCCCGAGCTGCGCGTGCCCCGGAACGTCCCCGCTCTCCTCGCCCAGCTCCGCCAGGAGCGCTTCACCGGAGCCGTCACCGTCGAAGGCGGCCCCGGCGGCACCCTCTTCCTCCGCGAAGGACTGGTCGGCGCCGTCGAGACACCCGCCGCCCCCTCCGCCCGGTCGCTGCTGCTGAAGTCCGGGCGGATCGACGAGCGGGAGTGGGAGGCCGCGCTGGCCGCGCTCCCCGAAAACGGCGAACTGGGCGCGGTGTTGACCGCGCGCGGATCGGTTACGGCGGCGGAGCTGTTCGTCGTCTGCACCGCCGCGCTCTTCGACGGCGCCTTCGCGATGGCCCTGCAACCGGTGACCGGCTGGCGCACCGACCCGGAGCACGACCCGGGACACGGTCCCGCACGCGGCCCCGAACTGGCCGCCTGGCCCGGCCAGGAGCCCGCGCGCCTGACCGAGGAGACCGCGCTGCGACTGCGGACGCTGCGCGAAATGGTGCCGTCCGTAGGGGAGTTCGCGCGCGGTGCGGTCCGCGCGGAGGCCAGGTCCGACGCGGACCGTATCGGCGAGCGCGGCCGTACGCTGCTGCTCGCCGCCAACGGCCGCCGCACACCGCGCGATCTCGCGTTCGCGCTGGGGCGCGGGGTGTACCCGGTGATGCTCGACCTGGCCAGGATCGCGACACGCAGGGCCGCCGCGCGCGACGACGACCCGCTCGCGCCGCGCCCGCTGCTGACCGCGCGGGCCGCCGACCGGCAGTCACCGCCGCCGCCAGGCGCCGACGACAGGCCGCTTCCGCGCCGCCAGCCCGGCGGCCAACTGCCGTCCACACGACCGCCGTCGGAGCGCAAGCCGCCCGGTCACCCCCATCACTCGTCACCGAACCACCCGTCACAGAACAACCTGTTGCCGTGAGCGGGACAGCGACCGGCCTGCCCGAGGAGAGTGCACCATGACCAGTGCCGCCCCTTACGAAGCGCTCGTCGCTTCGCTCAAGTCCCTGCGTGAACGCGTGATGGGCGTCAACGAAACGGTGATCTCCACCTCGGACGGGCTGCTCGTGGCCGCCGACACCGCGACCGTGCAGCCCGAGTCGGTGGCGGCGCTCGCCGCCGCGAGCCTCGGCGTCGGCCGCCGCACGGCGGCGGAAGTCGGTCTCGGCGGCCTGCGCGACGTCGTTGTCCGCTGCAACGGCGGCTACATCGTCGTCCTGTCCGTCGGCGAGCACGCCCTGTTGGTGATCCTCGCCGACGAGGGACTCGACCTGCCGGGCCTCCACCGCGAGTCCCCGGCGACGGTCGACCACCTCGTCTCCCTCCTCAGCGCCGCCTGACGCCTTCGGCCCGGCCGACATCCAGGCCCGACACCGCCCGACACGGTCCGACATCGCCCGACACGGTCCGGACACCGACACGGTCCGGACACCGGCCCCGACACCGACACGGACGCGGCCCCGACATCGCCCCGCATCGGAAGCGGGGCGGAAGCGCCCGGCGGGTACCCGCGGAAGCGCCCGCCGCGGTCGACTGAGGCGTGCGCGGCCGGCCGGGCCGACGCCTCGGGCGGGACGGGGACGGGCAGATGGGCGGGTACAGCCGGTCGTACGGTACGGGCTCGGGGACGCGTACGGTCGCGGCTACGGCTACGGCTACGGCTACGGCTACGGCTACGGCCACGGTCGCGGCGACGACCACGCACCCGCCGTCACTCGGCCAGGTCCGCCCCCGCGAAGGGCTCCGGGACCCTCTCCGCACCCCCCGCGACAGCCCCCTCCGCGACCCTCTCCACCACCGGCCGCCCACCCGGCTCCGCCACCGCCTCCCCGTACCGCTCCTCGAACCGCCGCTCCACCGGCGACAGATCCGTCCTGCCCAGGTCCTCGGGCCTGATGACGATCCGCAACTCCGGTGTCAGCGCCGCGTATCGACGGCACGCGCCGATGAACGAGTCCACGATCAGGGCCGCGAGCTGCCCGCGGTCGAGGTCGGTGACGCGCGCGAGTCCGGAGCCGATGAGCGGGACGGCCAGCGGCTTGAACAGGCCGTGCACGGCCACCGAGGCCCAGAGGCTGTCCAGGCTGGCCCGCAGGTCGTCGTGGCCGGAGTGCGCGACGAGGTCGTTGCCGATCCGCGAATACGCCGTCGCGAAGACCCGCCGTCCGTCCACCGGTACGGCGACGGTCGTGCCCACCGGGTACCGCACGCGCCGGCCGCGCGGTTTGGCGCGGCTGGTC
This sequence comes from Streptomyces sp. NPDC025721, assembly GCF_055558595.1. Taxonomy (NCBI): domain Bacteria; kingdom Bacillati; phylum Actinomycetota; class Actinomycetes; order Kitasatosporales; family Streptomycetaceae; genus Streptomyces; species Streptomyces sp. NPDC025721. The sequence continues at coordinate 101,627 of NZ_JBVHMF010000020.1, forward strand.
TCCGTACCGACGGCGGGCACCGCGCGCAGCCCGGCCCGCAGCTTCTCGTCCAGCAGGCGGCGCTGGCCGGCGAAGAGCCGGTCCACGAGCTGGCCCTGGACGCTGCCGCGGCTGATGACGACGTCCTCGTCGGTCGCGGTGTCGAAGGTGTCGGTGAAGCCGACCACCAGATTGGCGTCCGTCTGGTCGAACAGATCGCCCTGCACGAGCACGACGTCCACTTGTCGGCCGGGCAACGGCACCGCGTGGCGCAGCAGTTCGGCGCCGTGCCGCGCGCGCAGGGCGGTCCGCAGGGCTTCGAGCGTGCGGGCCGCGTCCGGGTCGCCGGGATGCTCGCGGGCGATCAACTCGGCCACCGGCAGGGCGAGATCGGGGCGGCCGAGTTCGGTGCGGGAGCGGACCAGGCCGCGCCGGGCGGAGTCCTGGAGCGCGGTGAGCCGCCGGACGAAGTCGACGGCGAACGCCTCCCCGTTGACCTCGGCAAGCGGCCGTCCGCGCACCATGCCCAGCGCCTCGGCCAGCCGGTGGGCCGCGGTCGCGGGCGGCGCGAGCAGCGCCTCGCCGACGACCGCCGTGAACCGCGCGCTGTCCAACTCCTCGGCGCGCGGCACCAGTCGGTACGCGGTCTCCGCGCCGCCCACGGTGACCTGCTGCTCGGTCCGCAGCAGCCGGGCGGCCGTGCCGTCCTGACCCGGATCGAGGGCGCGCCGCAACTCCAGGACACGCTTTTGCACCTCGTTGCGATTGCGCTGTGCCTGATGCCGCGGCTCGTCGGCCAGCCCCCAGACGTCGCGGCGCAGTTGACGTACGGGAACGGCCTCGCCCTCGGCGGCCACCAGCCGGACCAGCAGCCGGGTCGTGAGCGGTGTCAGCCGTACCGGAAGACCGTCGACTTCGAGCAGTACGGGCCCCAGCACATTTATCCGAACGTGCGTCATTGCTTTCCCCACCCGTTTCCGCCTCCCTCGACGCAAACTCCCGGAGGCGAATGCCAGATTATCAAGCCGCCTTGGAAAAACCATGAGTTCCGCTGATCCCACAGGCCCGGTTCCGGCCCTCCCGCCGGCAGGGGTGCGGCGCAGGATGCGCGTGCGCGCGCGGTTACGCGTGCGGTTACGGCGCGGATCGCCTACCGGGCCGCGTTCCCCGTCGCTTCCCCCGCCGCGTTCTCCGTCGCGTTCTCCGTCGCGTTCCGTGTTACGGACTCGGCTCCGCGCTCGCTTACGGTTGCGTGTGGCGCGGCGCGCCCGGCAGATCTTCGTGCGCAATGCCATTGCGGCATTCGGCGGAATATCCGCGGTCCTCCAGTTCGTGGGGCAGCTCTTTCCCCAGAGCTTTCCCGATCCGGCCCCGGTGACCGCGGCATCGGTGGCGGCCTGCGTGCTGTGGGGCATCGGCAGGGCCCGGCCGGTCACGCGCGTGCGGCAGGAGTTCCGGCGCCCCGACATGACGGTGGTGGTCGAGGAGGGCGACCTGTTCGAGCAGGCCGCGCACCTCGTGATCGGCTTCACCGACACCTTCGACACCGCCCCCGAGGGCGGCCTGGTCATCAACGAGGCGAGCGTCCAGGGGCAGTTGCTCGCCCGCCGCTACGACGACGACCTCCCGCGCCTGGACGCCGAGTTGGACGCGGCCCTCGGCGCGGTGACGCCCGTCGCGCGCGAGGACCGGGCCCGCAAGCCGCTGGGCAAGCTGGACCGCTACCCGATCGGCACGGTGGCGGTCCTCGGCACCCGCCCGCGGCTGACGTTCGCGGCGGCGTACAGCCGTATCGGCAACGACTACGTGGCCGCGTCCAGCGTGGAGGACCTCTGGTTCAGCCTCAACCGGCTCTGGGACACGGTGAGTCGGTACGCGCGCCCGGAGGCGGTGGCGATGCCGCTGGTCGGTTCGGGGCTGTCCCGTCTCGACTACCTCGACCAGGACAGCCTGTTGCGGCTGATCCTGATGTCGTTCATCGCCAGGTCCCGCGAGGGCGCGGTCTGCCGTGAGCTGCGGGTGGTGGTCCGGTCCGCGGACCTGGAGCGCGTCAACATGCCGGAAGTGGCCGCTTTCTTGCGGACGTTGGCGTCGGGCGTCGACCGCGCGTAAGGCGGACGCCGGATGGTGCGTGCGGACCGTACGAGAGGGGGCGGCCGGTCTCCGGCCGCCCCTGCTCCGTCCTGCGAGGTGATGCGGTGCGTGTCCGGCGGGCCGCGTGTCAGGCGAGCCGCCGATAGGCCGACAGATTCTCGAAGTACGACGTGTCGCGCCAGTCGGAGCGGCTGTCGTCCACCGGGCACTCGGCCACCTTCAGCCGGGCGACGACCTTCTCCAGCGACGACTGCGAACCGTCGAAGCGGATCACGTTGAGGCCCTCGATGTCGGTGGCGTGCCGCAGCCGGCCCACCTCGACGATGACCGTACGCGCGCGGTACGCCATCAGCACCATGCCCAACTCGATCAGCACGTTCTGCCGGGGCTGCCCGGTGTACTGCACCTCGTCCACCCGCTCGTAGTCACCGAGGAGTTCGGGGTGCAGCTTGGCGGTGTCGTCCGGGGTGAGCAGCACGAGCGCGGCCTGCGCGAGCGACGGCGCGTTCGCGATCACCTCACCGATGTAGGGCGAGGTCTTGCCGGTCGCCCGCACCAACTCCTCCCACTCCAGCGGGCGCAGGTCGAGCCGCCGCAGCAGCCCGAACATCGCGAGCCGCGCCTGTTCGTCCCGGCCGTGCACGACGAAGACGTTGCGGCTGCGGAGGCCGTCGTACGGCGTCGGCGCCGGGGAGTCCGGCCGCGCGGTCCCGGTGGCGGCCGGCTCCTGCGCGGCGGCCAGAACAGGACGGTATTCGTACCCGAAGTGCTCATTTCCGGAACCGGAAACGGTCATGCGCTTGTCCTGGTGATCCATTTCGTCGCCCATGCCGCTCAATCCCCTTGGCCGTTCGCGGTTCCGCCGTTGCCCGGCGCGTACTCGTAGCCGAAATTCCTGTTGTTGTCGCCGGAGACGTGCATGCTCTTGTCCTCGTAGTTGAGGATGTTGTTCTGCGCCCTGTCGTGGTCGGTGAGATCCACATTGTGGTCGTTCAGGAACGTCCGGATGATTTCCAGCAGACGGCGCTCGACGATCTGCGTGTACTTCACGGCGTCGGACTTCTGGAAGAAGGCGTGGTAGTAGTCGTTCGTCGCCAACTCGCGCACGCTGGTCAGCGCACCGCAGTTGACCGACTTGGTCACGTAACGCCCCAGGCGGAATTCGCTGCTGTCGACCGAGGTCACGCTCGTGCCGATCCGGATGGAACTGGGGCCGCGGCGGCCGGGCCGGACCAGGGAGCGCAGCGGCGACGGCAGGAAGCGCTCGGGCAGCAGCCGCAGCGGCGAGAGCAGCAGGCTGAACCCCCAGCGCGGCGTCGCCTTGACCATGTCCCAGGCCACCCGCACCGCCAGCCGCCCGTCGAAGGCGTCCGGCAGCCGGTCGACCAGGTGGAAGTCCTCCACGAGCGGCCCGAGGACGTACGGGTAGAACTCGGTGTGGAGCGTGTTCCCCTTGAGGTCGAAGCCGACGAAGATCGAGGTCACCAACTCCTCGTTCCACGAGCCGATCCGCACGCACAGGTACTCGCGCGCCGAGTCGTAGTCCTCGCGCCAGTGCAGGTCCGGCAGATCGCCGATGCCCGGCAGCCGGGACCAACCCTCGCCGCTGGTGCGGTCGTTGGTCCGGATCGCCGTGGTGAAGCGGCGCCGCTCGACGGCCAGGCCCTCGATGCGCTCGCCCGGCTTCGCGCCGTCGCGCAGTTCGGCGGCCATCCGCTCGCCGACGTATGCGGTGATCTTGTCCACGGTGAACGGCAGGAGCGGCTTGTGCTCGTCGGTGTCGAGACCCGGCGCCGTCCCCTCGACGTCCCGCTTCCCCTCGTGGTCCCTGGACTTCAGGCGCAGCTTCCGCGCGCCGATGAGGAGTTGGGCGTTCGCCCAGTCGCGCAGCGGTTCGCCCGCGCCGACGAACGGCCGGAAGCCGCCGTAGAAGACCAGGCTGTCGCTGGCGGACTGCTCCCGGTCGATCTTGCGGATCAGGGTCTCGGTCAGGCGCGCGTTCGCCGGGTACGCCCCGTCGAAACCGCCGTCGGTGCCGGTCTCCTTCAGCCGCGTCATCAGGATGTTCAGGGTCACGATCCGGCGCAGGTACGCCAGCGCCCACAGCGCCCAGAACACCAGCAGGACGGCGATGACGGGATTGACCGCACCGCTCGCGGTCAGGATCAGCGCGGCGACGACCGATCCGGCGCCCAACCACCGTTGCAGACGCCGCAGTCGGCGGGCGGCGAGGGCGTGCGCGAGGACGGACACGTTGTCGTAGCCGTAGGACGGCGCGACCACGCGGAAGCGGTTGCGTAGCAACTCCCGGATGACGGTGCGGCGGTAGACGGGGTCGAGGTACGTGCCCGCCGACAGCAGACGGGTCGCCTTCGTACGGGCGTACGCGCGGGACACCGGCGGCGCCTGCGGGGGCTCGGCGGTGTGCGGGAGCACGGTCCGGGTGACGGTCATGGCGGCTCAGCGCTCCGCTCTCAACAGGTCGTCGGCGGCGGCGCGGTGTGCGGGCGCGCCGTGGGCGGAGCTGACGCCGGTGCGCGCCCCGGAGGTGAGGCCGCTCGTCGGGTGCAGCGCCGAGCCGGCGACGAGGGCGATCAGCGCGATCAGCAGCAGGGGCGCGGCGGCGACGACCAGCCCCCACCCGCGCGCGGGCCCGGCGCTCGGTATCAGGCCCACGTGCCGGTACGGCGTCGGACCGGGCGCGGACACGTACGGGGGGAACTGCGCCGGTACGGAGTCCGGTTCGGAGGCCCGTACGGGTACGGGTACGGGTGCGGACGGCGGTGTGGACGGCGGTGTGGACGGCGGCGCCGATGGCGGCACCGGCAGGCCGGCGGATCTGGGATACGGGTACGGATTCGGGTCGGGGGACGGCAGGCCGGGGTCGCTCATGGACCACTCCAACGGTCGGTGCGGTGTGCGCCCGATCCCGCTCGGCACGCTGGCGTACGCGCCTGCGCGGAAGGGCTGTTGACACCTCAGATGCGACCAGTGCCGCCGCTTCCCCGGCCAGAACCGGACCGCTTCCGATCCGCTTCCGCCGCCCGTTCCGGCTGGACGCCGCCTGTTCCGGCTGGACGTCAGCCGTTCCGCCCGGACGCGGCCCGTTCCGGTGTGCGTGGCAGCGTGTCCGGATGTGGCCGGAGCCGTCGGCGTCAACCTGGAGGACTCCCTCGCGGCGGGCGGCGTACGCCGAAGCCCGGCGCCGACAGGATCTTCGTCCCCGGCCTCGTCGACCTGCCCGCCGTGGTGGCCCTCGTCCGCGACAGCCCGCTGCCCGTCTACGTCATGGCCGGTCCCGGCTCGCCGTCAGGGGCCGACTTCTCCGCCGTCGGCGTCCGTCGGATCAGCGTCGGCACCGCCCTGGCCCAGGCCGCCTACGGTGCCGCCCGGCGGGCCGCCGCTGAACTGCTCGGCGAAGGACCGTACTTCGGGATGGCACACGGCCTGGACTTCGGCGCGCTCAACGCCGCCGTCAACAGGGCTGCCGGGAGCGGGCGTTCGTACTCGGCCCGGTCCGCTCGGCCGGGTCGCGGGGCGGGCCGCCGCCCGGAGGAGGTCCGCCAGGAGCCGGGCCGAGGGGAGGGGGGACGGGGGAAGCGCGGTGTGGACGGTGCGGCGCGGGAACGGGGGCGCCAGGGGGCGGAGGGCGAGGTCGGGCGGGACGGCCCACAGCGCGAGGGAGGGCACGAGGGCGACGCCGAGCCCGGCGGCGACGTAGCCGAATTTCCCGCTCCACTCGGCGACGCGGATCAGCTTGCGCGGCGCGAAGCCCGCCTGCGCGCAGGCGTCGAGCAGGAGGGCCGGGTGCCCTCCTGCGGGCGCGTCCTGAATCCAGGACTCGTCGCGCAGGTCGCCGAGGTGGACCGCATTCGCGCTTGCGGCCAGCCGGTGGTCGCGCGGCAGACCCACGTACAGCTCGTCCGCCAGCAGCGCGTCCGTCGTGACGCCCTCGGCCGACGGCAGGCCCGACGGGTAGTCGCTGACCACGGCGATGTCGAGCGCGCCGTCCGCGAGGCGCTGGACCAGCGCGTCGCTGCGGCCCTCGACCGCGACGACCTCGACGTCGGGACGCGCGCGGGTGAAGGCACGCAGCGCGGCCGGTACGAGGGCGATGTTCGCGGTGGCGAAGGCACCGACGCGCAGGGTGCCGCCCCGGCCCGCGTGGATGGCGGCCAACTCGGCTTCCGCGCGGGCCAGTCGGTCCAGCACCTCGGTGGCGTGCCGGTGCAGGGCCGCTCCTGCGGGCGTCAGCCGTACGCCTCGCGGCAGGCGGACGAACAGCGGTCCGCCCGCCTGCCGTTCGAGCGCGGCGACGCGGCGGGAGACGGCGGACTGCGTGTAGGCGAGCCGCTGCGCGGCGGCGGTGAAGGAGCCGGTGTCCGCGACGGCGAGCAGCAGCCGCAGCGCGTCCGTACCGAAGGTGTCGCGCACGCCATTCCCTCTCTGCATGGGTCACATGAAATGTAGTCGCTGGTGGAATGGGGCGGGGGTTCCTACCGTCGAAGGGACCGAACGGGGCCTGGTCCGACCGGACCTGAGCCCGTTCCCTCTGACGCGGGAGTCGCCATGGCGCAGCCGAATTCCGAACCCCCTTTCTCCTTGCGGGAGATGCTGTCCGACCTTGAGGAGCTGGTCGTCTGCGAGTCCTTCTCCGCCGACCACGTCGCACTCGCGCGCAGCGCCGACGTGGTCGGCGCGCTGGGCGCCCGCCTGCTCGGCGCCGCGCCGGAGACGATCGTGAGCGACGGCGTACCGCACCTGCGGTGGGCCTTCGGCACTCCGCGCGTCCTGCTCGTCGGGCACCACGACACCGTCTGGCCGGCCGGCACGCTCGCCACCCACCCCTGGTCGGTGACGGACGGGATCGCGCGCGGCCCCGGCGTCCTGGACATGAAGGCCGGGCTGGTGCAGATGTTCCACGCGCTCGCCTCGCTGCCGTCCCTCGACGGCGTCTGCGTGCTGGTCAACGGTGACGAGGAGGTCGGCTCCCCGACCTCCCGCGCGCTGATCGAGGAGACCGCGCGGGGGTGCGCGGCGGCCTTCGTCCTCGAGGCGTCGGCGGACGGGACCGGCGCGCTCAAGACGGCGCGCAAGGGGACGTCACGCTACGAGGTGGTGGTGCACGGCCGCGCCGCGCACGCGGGACTGGAGCCGGAGAAGGGGGTCAACGCGGCGGTCGAGGCCGCCCACCAGGTGCTGGCGCTGGCCGAATTGGCGGCGCGGGATACGGAGTTGGGCACGTCGACCGTCACCCCCACCCTGCTGTCGGCGGGCAGCACCCGCAACACCGTTCCGGCCCAGGCCGTCGTCTCCGTCGACGTCCGCGCGCCGACGCGTGCCGCGCAGGACCGTATCGACGTCCTCATGCGCGGCCTCACCGCCCGTACCCCCGGCGCCCGGCTCTCCCTTCGCGGCGGCCCCCGCCGCCCCCCGATGGAACCCGCCTCCTCCGCAGACCTCTTCGCGCTCGCCGCCGCCCTCACCGCTGCCTCGGGCCGCCCCCCATTGCGCGGCCTCCCCGTCGGCGGCGCCTCAGACGGCAACTACACGGCCGCCGTCGGCTGCCCCACGCTCGACGGTCTGGGCGCCGTCGGCACCGGCGCCCACGCCTCCACCGAACACGTCCTCACATCCGAACTCATCCCCCGCGCCCGCCTCCTCGCCGCCCTCGTCACCCGCACCCTCCACCCCTGACCCCGGCGCCGCCGTCCCGCGCGGCCTCCACGGACGGCCCACCGCCCCCCGCCCGGCTGCCGCAGCCGTACGCTCTACGTGGCCACGAGCGGGGATGGCCCCTCCTCGGTCCAGTCGACGGCCCGTGACGTGACCTGTTCCCCGCCCGCGCGGGGATGGCCCCGTGATCCAGGAGATCGCGCTGATCGACGTCAACTGCGCCCCGCACAGGCGGGGATGGCCCCGAGCTGCGTGACGGCTGGTTCGGTACCGTCCACGGCTCCCCGCATGCGCGGGGACGGACGCCGGCCGGGCCGCCGAGGGGCCTCTCTCAGTTCGCGCGGGGAGGCTGCTACCAACTGCCCGTGTTGCGTTGGGCGATCGCCAGATTGCGGGCGATGTCCTCGCGGAGCGGATGGCTCGGGGGGAGGCGTTGGGCGGAGGCGTGGGCTCGGCGGAGGAGGGTGAGGCCGTCGGAGCGGGCACCGGCGGTGAAGAGCGTGGCGCCGAGGGTGTTGGCGGTGGTCAGGGTGTCCTCGTGGGCGTCGCCGAGGCGGCGGACGCGGCGCTGGAGGGTGTCGTCGAGGACGGAGACGGCGTCGGAGGTGCGGCCCTGGACGGCCAGGGCCGCACCGTAGTTGTGGGCGTAACCGAGCGTGGCGGGGTCGTCGGACCCGAGGACGCGGGCGGCGCGGGCCATGGCCTCGCCGTGCAGGGCGGCGGAGGCGCCGAGCTTGCCCTGCTGGTAGAGGACCGAGCCCAGCAGATTGCGGAGGCCGATCGACTCGCGGTGGTCGCCGCCGAAGGCGTCGTCGCAGTCGGACATGAGGCTGCGGAGCAGCGCTTCGGCCTCTTCGAGGGCGCCCTCGTCGAACAGGGCGCGGGCCGTACGGACCTGCCGGTGCAGCCGCCTGCGGGTCGAGCCGTTCCCCATGGCTGCCCCCTCCCTCGCCGCGCGGGCGTGACCAACAAGCCTAACGGCCGGGCGGTTCGGTGGCACGATGGAAGCACCTGGCCACGCCGCGGAAGGAAGCCGATGATCGAATCCCTGGCGACGCTTGCGGCAGCCGCGTCCACGACGCTGGTCGCCGCGATGGCCACGGACGCCTGGCAGACGGCGCGTACGGGAATCCTGCGGGTGCTGCGTCGCGGAGGCGAGCACGAACCGGCCGCGCTGGCGGCGCAGTTGGACAGCGAGGCCGCGCTGGTGGTGGCGGCGGACGACGCGGGGGCGGCCAGGGAGAGCTTGCAGCCGGGCTGGCGGCTGCGCCTGGAGCAGTTCCTGCGGGACAACCCCGAGGCGGCCGAGGCCATTCGGGAGTTGACGGTACGGCTGGAGGCCGAGCTGCCGGGTTCCGAGCAGCAGTGGGTGCGGTACCACCAGAACGTCGAGGCCCACGACAACGCCCGCGCCTTCGGCGTCCAGAACGGCAACGTGATCATCCACGAGGCCCCGGCGGCGGGCCCCGTGACTCCGAGCGCCAGCCCCGTGGCCCCGAGCGCCGACCCCGTCACCCCGACGCCCCACGCCCCAGCGCCCCACGCCCCATCGCCCGACGCCCCATCGCCCGACGGCCAGGCACCCGGCGCCCGCCGCGACGGCGGACCCATGACGTGACCAGCCAGAATGTCACCGCGGTCGGCGGCTTCGCCTACGGCGCCATCGGCGCGGACATCCACGTCTTCGGCGACGGCACCCCCCTCTACCTCCTCAGGCAGTGGTCCCCGGCCCCGGAGCCCGCGGCGGAGTGGCTGGCCCAGCAGCCCAGCAGGATGCTCAACGCCCGTTACGCCGTGGCCCCCTTCACCGGCCGCGACACCGAACTGGCCTCCCTGCACGCCTGGTGCACGGACGGCCCCCGGCGCGCGGCCCGCTGGCTGCACGCGCCCGGCGGCCAGGGCAAGACCCGCCTCGCCCAGCAGCTCGCGGGGCAACTCGCCGATCAGGGCTGGAAAGTGGTCACCGCGGTCGAGGGACCGGGCACCGTACTGCCGCCGCAGGGCAGCCAGGATCTGCGGCTGGACGACGCGGCGGGACTGCTGCTCCTGGTCGACTACGCCGACCGCTGGGCGCTGACCAGCCTGACGTGGCTGTTCAGCAACGCGCTGCTGCACCGGCCGGACGTGCCGACCCGCGTCCTGCTCCTGGCACGGAGCACCGACCCCTGGCCCGCGCTGCGCGCCGCTCTGAGCAATGAGCAAGTCGACGTCTCCACACAGGCGTTGGGCCCGCTGGACATGGAGGAGGGCTTCCGGCGACGGGCCGGTGACCCGCGCCGCGACGACCGCGGCCCGATGTTCCGCGCGGCGCGCGACGGCTTCGCCGCCCGATACGGCATCCCCCCGCCGGACCGCCAACCCGACTTACGGCCGGCCGACTTCGGCCTGACCCTCGCCGTCCACATGGCCGCGCTCGTGGCGGTGGACGCCGAGGCCACCGGCCGCCGCGCCCCGGAGGACCTGGCCGGGCTGACCGTCTACCTCCTCGACCGCGAGCAGTTGGGCTGGACGCTGCTGCACGGGACACCGGGCCGCGTCACCGTCCCGCCCGCGGTGATGAACCAGGTGGTCTTCGCCGCCTCGCTGGGCGGCGCGCAGCCCACCGCCCGCGGCACGCTCCTGGTGGACGAGTTACGCCTCGGCCACCCGCCGCCGACCGTCCTCGCCGATCACGCGGTGTGCTACCCGCCGCCCGAGGAAGCGGCCGACACCGTACTCGAACCGCTCTATCCCGACCGCCTGGCAGAGGACTTCGTCGCCCTCACGCTGCCGGGTCACCCGGCCGACTACCCCGCGCAGCCCTGGGCCCCGGAAACGGCGGCGACCGTACTGCGCCGCTGCGGCGGTCCCGCCCGGCCGGTCACGGCGCTCGCCACGGCTGCGGGCCGCTGGCCGCACGTCGGACGCACGTGCCTCTACCCGCTGTTGGCCGCCGAGCCCGCGCTGGGCGTCGCGGCCGGGGGCGCCGCGCTCACCGCTCTGGCCGGTCTGCCGGACATCGGGCCCGACCTCCTCGAAGATGTCGCCGCCGAGCTGCCGGAACCGGTGCCTGCGGACCTGACGGTGGGTCGGGCGGCGCTGCTGGTACGGCTGTTCGAGCACCGGCTGGCGGCGGCGGACGATGTGGACGCGCGAGCCGGGCTGCACGTCAACCACGGCAACAACCTGGACGACCTGGGCCGTACGGAGGAGGCGCTGCGGGCCACGCGGCGCGGCGCGGACCTCTTCGCCGAGCTGGCCGCGACCGACCCCCGGCGGTACGAGGAGCACGTCGGCCGCGCCCTGACCAATGTCGCCAACCACCTCGTCTCGCTGGGCCGGTTGGAGGAGTCGCTGAGCACCCAGCAGCGGGTCGTGGACCTCTTCGAGCGGCTGGTCGCCGAGGACCGGCCCGACGACGCGTCCGCTCCGGTGACGGACTACGTGTCCGCGTACACCCCCCACCTGGCCACCGCGCTGGCCAATCTCAGTACGCGGCTGGAGGCGGCCGGTCGCTGGGAGGACGCGTACCGCGCCAACGAGCGGGCCACGCGCACGTATCGGACCGTCGCCGCGCGCGATCCGTCGTACCGCAGAGGGCTGGCCATCGCCCTGGTCAACGGCGCGACGCTGACCTTCCGTCCCCCGGCGGGCGCCGACGCGCTGCGCGAAGGGGTCGCCCTGAGCCGGGAGTTGGTGGCCGGGGGCGAGCAGGTCGAGGACACGCCGCTCGGCAGGTCGCTGTCCCTGCTGGGACGGCAACTGACCGCCGAGGGACGGCACGACGAGGCCGTCGAGGTGGCGGAGGAGGTGGCCGCGATCAACCGCCGCCTCGCCCGGGCCAACTCCCGGCACTACGAGGAGGCTTGTGTCACCTCGCTGAGGCTGCTGCACTCCGCCCTCCTCGACGCGCGCCGCCCCCGCGAGGCCATGGAGGTGGGCGAGGAGGCGATCGCGATCCTGCGGCGGCTCGTCGAAAAGGCGCCCGCCACGTACGAGATGGAGCTGGTGGGCGCGTTGCACGCGCAGAACGACGCGCGGCGGTCGGCGGGCCTGGCGCAGGACCCGGAGGCCGACGCCCGCTCCCGGCGCGTCGAGCTGAGGGATACGTACACGGTCCCGGGCGTTACCGTCACCGTGCACGGCTGGCAGCCGGAGTTCCTGCCCCGGCCGTCCCCGCCAGCCGCCGCATTCGGCGCGGAGGCGGCGCGGCTCGCGGACGCGCGGGACTGGCCCGCGTACTGGGAACGGATCTGCGCCGCGCCCCTGGCCGAGGCGGTACGGCTCGCGCGCCGCGTTCCCCGGCGCGGCTGGCTGCCCGCGTCCCGCTCGGACCAGGAACTGCTGGCCTGGCTGCGCGAGACCTCGCCCCGCAAGGCCGAGGCGCTGATCGCCGAGGCCGCGAAGGCCGCCACCCGCCCGCTGCCCGACGACCTGACCTTCTTCTCGCCCTCGTTCTCCGCCTTCTCCCACGGCGGCGACGTGCTGGCCCTGGTCCCGATCGACTACGTGCCGGAGCGGGGGGACGCGGAGGCGACCGAGCGGATCGAGACCCTCGACCTCGGCTCGGGACCGAAGCACCTCGGCTCGGGACTGGAGCACCTCGCCTCAGGGCCGGAGCACCTCGGCTCGGGACCGAAGCACCTCGGCTCGGGACCGGAGTCCGGCCCGGAGGCGGGACTCGACCCCGCCCGGCGGACCGTCCTGTACGAAGGCCCCGCCTGCCACAGCACCCTGGCCTGCCTGAGCGCCACCGAGGTGATCGCGGTCCGGCGGCGGGCCGGACGCGACGCGGGCACGGAACTCGTCCGCCACGGCCCGGACGGCACGACGGTCCTCGCGCAGGGCGCCCAACTCCTGGGAACGCGGCTGGCTTCCACCGCCCGCGGCTGCGTGGCCTCCCTCGCGCTCCATCCCGCGGCGCTCACGCTCGGCCCCAACGGGCGGCTCGAACAGGTCAACCTGGAGGCGTGGGGCCTCGGTTACGACAACCGGATGGCGGTGACGCCCCGCGGCGACCGCCTCGTCCTGTCCGACGGCGGCCGGATCATCGCCACCGACGCCACGCTCAGCAGGGTGCTGGCCGTGGGCGCCGTGCCCCGGTACCACGCGCCGGTGTCGGAGCTGGTCTTCGCCGACGACGACCTGCTCATGACGGCGGGCCACCAAGGCGGCCTGATGCTCTGGCAGTTGGACCGCACCGAGCTGACGCCGGTCGCCCACCGCGACACCGTACGGCTGTCCGGACTCTTCGCCGTGCCGCAGTGGGGCGTGGCCGGCGGCCAGGCGGGCTCCGAGGACCGCGTGCACTTCTTCGACCCGGCCGACGGTCTCGCACCGGTCGCCGCCCCGGCCGCCTTCGTCGGCGACCCCGGCCACCTCAAGGCCGTGATCACCTCACCCGGCGGGCGTCACGTCGTCTACTACGGCCAGCTCGACGTCACGGCCCCGGCGCGCCGCCGCTCCTTCGACTGGATCAGCAGGGTCCACGACCTCCAGCACCCCGGCGCGCTCCTCCAGCGCCCCCTCGCCGCCCCGCAGCTCGACGTCCTCGCCCGCGCGACCGCCGCCGACCCCCGCCACCGCGATCTCCTCCGCCTCGCCCACACCCTCGGCGCCCGGCCCCGCCCCGGCATGATCTAGCGCCGAATGGGCTCTGACCAGCGCAAACACCGAACGGACGGAGACGCGTCATCGCGGACAGAAGCTGACCGCAACGGCTCCTAGGGTGGTGATCAACGGGGGACCGAGCAGCACTGCGAAGGGCGTGGATCATGAGCGAGACCATGACGATGAACGCGGCGGAGAGCACGGCGGAGAGCACGGCGGCGAAGGCTACGGAGGAGGCCGCCGGGGCCGTCACCGATGAGCGGGCGGACCTGCTGGCGATGCTCGCCCAGCACCGGTACTTCCTGCGCGTCACCACGCGGGGCCTCACGGACGAGCAGGCGCGGCAGCGGACGACCGTCAGCGAGCTGTGTCTGGGCGGCCTGATCAAGCACCTGACCGGAGGCGAACGGGCCTGGACGGACTTCATCGTGGCGGGCCCGTCGGCGATCGGGGACGCGACGGCGATGACCGAGGCCGACTGGCAGCGGCGGACCGACGAATTCCGTCTGCTGCCCGGCGAGACACTGGCCGGGGTGCTGGAGGAGTACGAGGAGCAGGCCCGCATGACCGACGAACTGGTCGCGGCACTGCCCGACTTGGACGCCTCCCAACCGCTCCCGAAGGCACCCTGGTTCGAGCCGGGCGCTCTCTGGTCGGCGCGGCGGGTGCTGCTGCACCTCATCGCCGAGACCGCGCAGCACGCCGGTCACGCGGACATCATCCGCGAGTCGTTGGACGGCGCCAAGACCATGGGCTGAGCGGCGTACGCGGTACGGGACACGGGGGTACGGGGACAACGGGGGTACGGGGACAACGGGAGTACGCGGACAACGGGAGTACGGGGCCGCGCGGTACGGGGGCTCGGGCCGTGGGGGTCTGCCTCGGGGCCGGCCGCCCCGGCTTCGCGCTCGGCGCAACCGCACCGCCCCCAAATCTGTTGTCCGCCGTGCGGACCTGGGACAGCATGCCGTAGATGGGATCCCTCCTCCGTACCGAAGCCGCAGCCCGCGCCGCCCTGCTCGACGTCCGGTCGTACGCCGTGGCCCTGGACGTCACGCGCGGCGACCGTCTCTTCCGCAGTACGACCACGATCCGGTTCGGCTGCGCGGAGCCGGGCGCGTCGACCTTCGTGGAGATCCAGCCGGAGACGCTGCTGCGCGCCGAGTTGAACGGCAGGCCGCTCGACCTCGCGCGACACGTCGACAACCGGCTGGAGTTGGCGGACCTGGCGGCGGACAACGAGCTGCTGGTCGAGGCCGACATGGCGTACTCGCGTACGGCGGAAGGGCTGCACCGCTTCACCGACCCGGCGGACGGTGCCGTCTACGTGTACTCGGCGTGCGCGCCCGACCTGGCCTCGAAGCTCTTCGCCTGCTTCGACCAGCCGGACCTGAAGGCGCCGTTCACCTTCACCGTGACCGCGCCCGAGGGCTGGACGGTGGTCGGCAACGGCGCGTCGTCCCAACTCAAGGACGGCCGCTGGGAGATCGCGCCGGTCGGCCCGATCTCCTGCTACCTGGTCGCCGTGGCCGCCGGGCCGCTGTACGCGGTCCGCGCCGAACACGACGGCATCCCGCTCGGCTTGTACGCGCGCCGCTCGCTCGCCGCCGAACTCGACCGCGAGGCACCGGACTTGTTCGCGGTGACCCGGGCGAGCTTCGACCGGCTGCACGGGCTCTTCGAGGAGCGCTACCCCTTCGGCGGCTACGACCAGGTGTTCATGCCCGAGCTCAACTGGGCCGCGATGGAGAATCCGGCCTGTGTCCTCTTCCAGGACGAGATGCTGTTCCGGTCCGCGCCGACCGACACGCAGCGCGCGCTGCGGGCCGTCGTGGTGTGCCACGAGATGTCCCACATGTGGTTCGGCAACCTCGTCACCCTGGCCTGGTGGGAGGACGTATGGCTCAACGAGTCCTTCGCCGAGGTGCTCGGCTACCGCATCGCCGCGGAGTCCACCCGCTACGACAGCGCCTGGACGCTCTTCTCCCGCCGCAAGAGCTGGGGTTACGACGCCGACGAGCGCCCCACCACCCACCCGGTCGCCGCCACCGGAGCGGAGTCCGCGGCCGAGGCGCTGTCCGCGTTCGACGGCATCTCGTACGCCAAGGGCGCCTCCGCACTGCACCAACTCGTGCACTGGATGGGCGACGAGGCGTTCTTCGCCGGGCTCAACAAGTACTTCGCCGCGCACCGTTGGGGCAACGCGAACCTCCGGGACTTCCTCGCCGCGCTCGCCCTCCCCGCCGGCCCGGCGGGCGCACAGGGACCGGACGTGTCCGGCTGGGCCGACGACTGGCTGCGGACGACCGGCGTGGACACGCTGCGCATCGAGGTCGAGGTCGAGGTCGAGGCCGAGGCCGATGTCAAGGCCGAGGCCGACGTCGAGCCTGAGGCTGAGGCCGACGTGAATACGGTGCCCGGCGCGGCGCCCGGCGTCCTGACCTCCGCCGTCCTCGTCAACGACGGCACCCGCCCGCACCGCGTACGCGTCGGCGTGTACGACCGGGACGGCGCGGCGGTCGTCCCGCGCCGACAGTTGGACGTCGAGGTCGCGCCGGGCGGCCGTACGCCGCTGTCCGAACTGGCAGGCGCCCCGCGCCCCGCCCTGCTGCTGCCCAACGACGGCGACTTCACCTGGGCGCGGCTGCGCCTGGACGCGCACTCCGCGGCCACCGTCGCCGCCTCGCTGTCGGCCGTCACGGACGAACTGGCCCGCGCGGTCCTGTGGGAACACCTCCGCGACCTGACGCGCGGCGCCGAGACATCGGCCGCCGCGTATCTGGACCTGGTCGCCGCGCACCTGCCGGGCGAGACCTCGGACTGCGTCGTCGAGGCGGTGCTGGCCTTCGCCGCCGACCACGTCATCGGCCGCTATCTCGCCCCCGCCGACCGGCCCGCCGCGCTCGCCCGGCTCGGCGACACCGCCCGTGCCGTCCTGGCCCGCCCGGCCGCGGCCACGGGCAGGGGTCTGCGGCTGGCCGCCCTGCGCACCGCCGTCGCCACCGCGTCCGGTGACGCGCAACTCGTGCAGCTTGAGGGCTGGTTGGCGGGTGATGACGTGCCGGACGGCATCGCCTTCGACGCCGATCTGCGCTGGTCGGCGCTGGCCCGGCTGGCGGCGGCCGGGGCGGCCGACGAGGAGCGGATCGCGGCCGAGCTGGCGGCCGACCCCGGCAACGTCAGCGAGGTGGGCGCGGCCCGGGCCCGCGCCGCGCTCCCGGACGACGCCGCCAAGGAACGCGCCTGGCACCTGCTCTTCGCCCCGGGCGAGCTGACCATTCATCAGCTCGTCGCGACCGCCGAGGGCTTCTGGCGCTCGGGCGCGCCGGAGGTCCAACGAGTCTACGTAAAAAGGTACTTCGAGCGGCTTCCGGCGGCCGGTGAGCGCGGCGGCGCGGTGGTCCAGGCGCTGAGCCGGGCGCTGTTCCCGGTCGGTGCGGCCGACGCCGACACCGTACGCGCGGCCGAGGAATGTCTCGCCCGTACCGATCTGGTCCCGTCCATGCGCCGCCAGCTCGCCGACGGCCTGGACGACCTCCGCCGCGCCCTCGCGCACCGGGTCTGAGCGCGGCCCTGCCGAGCGCGGCCCGCCCCTGACCTGAGGGCGGCGTTCCGCTTCCCCCTTTAACGGCGCCTTTTTCTCATTTTTTCTAACGATGCAAAGAGCCGCGAGGTGCGCGGAGACGGCCTCCGGCGGGGATGGCGCCGGGCCGGAGGACCCCGGTGCGGCCCTCGTGTGCCCGCGCGCCTTCGCAGTCCACACCGCCCGTGCCTCCCCTGTGCCCCATGTGGTGAGCCGTGCCTGGTGTGATCGGGCCGCTCGATTTTTCACAAACTTTGCGCGGAGGGTGGACGGCGCTGAAGCCTGCTGGTTTCATGCTCCCGGTCCAGGTTTCTAACGTTGGAAAGTCGGCAGGGCCCCAAGGCGCTGTCGTGGAGCCGCACGTCCTCACCCGCTTCCTGGACGCCGAGTTCTCTTACGGAGAGGTGTATCCGCAGTGAGATCAGGCATATCCCGCACAACGAACAGCCGCCGAGCGGCGGGCAGCACGGGGTCGTCCCGGCTGTCCCGGACGGCCCGGCTGACCGCACTGGTGCCGCTGATACTGGGCGCGGCGCTGCTGACCCCGGCCGCGGCGGGCGCGGCCCCGGCCGCCGCACCGGCCTCGTCCACCGCCGGGGCGTCCGCCGCTCCGGCCGACACCGCTCAAGGTCTGCGCGGCGACTACTACCTGAGCACCGACGCCACCTCGCTCGACTTCGCGCAGTACAGCAGCACCGCGGTCGAGCCGTCCTTGAACGTGCCCGACCTGATCCCCACGCTGCGCGGCTACGCGGGCTCGACCGAGAACGTCGCCGTGCACTGGACGGGCCAGCTCGACGTCCCGGCCGACGGCACGTACACCTTCTACATCAAGGGTGACAACGGCTTCCGGATGTCGCTCGACGGGTCGAGCGTGATCGACCACTGGACGACCGACTGGGACGTGCAGACGACGTCCGAGCCGGTCACCTTGACCGCCGGCGCCCATCAGTTGGCGTTCGACTACAACCAGGGCAACGGCGGCGCGTACATCAAGACGGAGTGGTCGGGTCCCGGCATCGCCCGCCAGGCGATCCCGGACGCGGCGCTGCATCTGCCGGTCGGCTACGCGCCGTCCGACGTGAACGCCGTGGTCGCCCCCTCGGGGAAGACCGCCACCGTGCAGTTGGCGGGCCCGGTCACCGCGGTGCCGTCCGACATCACCAAGCACCTCGCGGTGATCGCGGGCGCGGGCCGGTGGACGCCGGGCGTCTCCGTGAACCCGGCGAACAGCTCCCAACTCCTGCTCACGGCGGGGGAGTCGGACACGCCGGCCTCCCTGCACTCCGATGTGCGGATCAGCTACGACGGCCTCGGCGGCCTGACGACGTCCGCCGGTCCCGTACCGCTCTTCTCGGGTCTGGCGACCAACAACTCCACCTGGTACTTCGCCAGCAAGTACGCCAAGGACGTCGACCCGTCCCACGTGCTCCCGGACTACCCCCGGCCGCAGTTGACGCGGGACAAGTGGCAGAACCTCAACGGGACCTGGCAGTTCCAGGGCACCTCGGAGAGCGCGCCGCTGCCCACGTCGAAGCTGAGCGGCAAGATCCTGGTGCCGTACCCGATGGAGGCGCCGCTGTCCGGCGTCGCCGAGCACCACGACTGGTCGCTGTACCAGCGCACCTTCTCCGTACCCGCCAACTGGCGGATCGGCTCGGGCCAGCGCCTGCACCTGAACTTCGGCGCGGTCGACTACGAGACGTGGGTGTACGTCAACGGCCGCCAGGTCGCCCACCACGTGGGCGGATACGAGGCGTTCACCGCCGACGTCACCGACGCGCTCACCCGCGGCGGGCAGCAGACCGTCCTGCTGAAGGTGAAGGACACCACCGACGACGGCACGCCTGTCGGCAAGCAGTCGCGCAGCCCCAGCGGCATCTGGTACACCCCGACCTCCGGAATCTGGCAGACGGTGTGGCTGGAGCCGGTGGCCGCCGCGAGCATCGACTCCCTGGTCCTGACGCCGAACGTGAAGGACGGCACGCTGTCCGTCACGGTGCGTCCCGCGGCCGGTACGTCGTCCTCCTCGCTGGTGGCCGCCGTCGCGTACGCGGGCCGCAAGCCCGTCGGCGCGGCCGTCGGCCGCGCGGGCGCCGAACTGCGGCTGCGCATACCGCACCCGGAGCTGTGGAGCCCCGACCACCCGTACCTGTACAACCTCCAGGTCACGCTCACCAACGGCCGCTCGATCGACACCGTCGGCTCCTACTTCGGCATGCGGTCGATCTCGGTCGGCAAGGTCGGCGGCGTGAACAAGATCGAGCTCAACGGGAAGCCGACGTTCGTCCTGGCCACCCTCGACCAGGGGTTCTGGCCCGACGGCATCTACACCGCGCCGACCGACGCGGCCCTCAAGTCCGACCTCGAACTGCACAAGCAGCTCGGCTTCAACGCGGTGCGCAAGCACATCAAGGTCGAACCCGCCCGCTGGTACTACTGGGCGGACAAGCTCGGCCTGATGGTCTGGCAGGACATGCCGAGCCGCAACACCGGCCCGGACTCCACCCCGGCCAGCGACGCGGCCTTCACCAGCCAGGTCCACGAGATTGTCGACCAGCACATCAGCAGCCCGTCCATCGTCATCTGGACCATGACGAACGAGGGTTGGGGCGAGAAGACCAAGGAAGCCACCGGCGCCCTCGCGGACTCGGTCAAGCAACAGGACCCGAGCCGCCTGGTCGACCCCGCCTCCGGCGTCAACTGCTGTGCTTCCAAGGGTGATTCGGGCCGAGGTGACCTGATCGACTACCACCTCTACCACGGTCCCGCCTCCCCGGCCCCCGACGCCACCCGCGCCGCCGTCGACGGCGAGCACGGCGGCTACTCCCTCACCGTCCCCGGCCACATCCTCGGTGTCTCCGGCGGCCAGAACTACGGTGACGTCCCCACCATCGAGGAGCTCACCAAGGCGTACGTCGCCAACACCGCTCTTCTCGTCCCCGACGCCTCCACCGACCTCTCCGGCTCGGTGTACACCCAGATCAGCGACGTCGAGGGCGAGTTGAACGGCCTCATCACGTACGACCGCGAAGTCCTCAAGGTCCAACCGGGCCCGGTCCGGGACATCAACCGCAGGCTCATCGCCGCCGGCGCCGCGGCAGGCACCACCGGCTGACCCCCTCCCTCCCCGAGCCCTCGCGGGCGGCCCGCACCCCGGGTCGCCCGCGAGGGCTCTTTCACAGGCGGCGGGCCGCTTCCGCGACCTCAGGCGTGGCGGCCCCACTGGCCGCGGTGGACGACCTCTCGGGGGTCGCGGCGGCGGTCGCGGGTGCGGGGGCTCTGCGGGGGAAGGTCGTCGGCGCGGTAGCCGATGGTGATGCCGCCGAGCGGCGCGTACGCGTCGGGGACGCCGAACTCGTCCCGGAACGGCTGGAGATGCTCGGGCATGATGCCGAAGAAGCAGGCGCCCAGGCCCTCGTCCACGGCGCTCAGCAGCATGAGCAGCGAGGCCATCCCCGTGTCGATGTACCAGTACGGCGCGGGCCAGCGCGCCTCGGCCCGGTCCTCCCAGCCCTTGTCCGGCTCCGCGTACCGTTCGAGGTACGTCGCCTTGTGAGCGAGGGGCACCACGACCAGGGGCGCGTCCTGCATGGTCGGCGTGTTCTCGACCCGCGTGGGCACGAAGGGCCAGAACCGCGCGCGGTCGGCCGCGTCGGTCAGCGCGAGGAACGCCCACCCCTGCGAGAAACCGGCCGAAGGCGCCCGCAGCGCCGACGCCAGAATTCGCTCGGTCACCTCGGGGGCCAACGGCTTGTCGGAGTAGTGCCGGATCATGCGTCGACGGCGGACGACCTCGGAGAATTCCATACCCCCAGATGCTGCCACGCCGCCCCCGCCCCGCGGCACCCGCGGCGCCCGTCCGCCCCCGGCCGTGGTCACCGCGAGGAGCTGGCCCGCCATTCCAGCGCCTCGGGCTCTTCGGTGAACTCCACCAGGTGCTGTCCCGCGTAGCGTCGGAGGGCGTCCCGCACCTCGGCGGGAGTGACGTAGAAGAACTCCTTGCGGCCGTTGACCTGGTTGACCCTGCGCGAGGCGAAGGTCTGGTGGAGCTGGGCCTCGAGGCCGACGGCGTCCTTGCTGAAGATCAGCGCGTGGACGTCGAAGCGGAACGGGACGGAGGCGCCGCTGAGTTCCTGTACGCGTTCGAGCGGTTCGAGCCGCCGGGTCAGGCCGATCTTGACCATGCGGTCGCCGAAGGCTCCGATGTTGGAGATCACGTAGACGTAGCCCGTGCGGATGTTGGCGGCCCGGCTCTCCACGTCGCGCAGCGCGGCCTCGATCTCGGCCAGCTTGGTCTCCATCTCGCGGACCGCCGCGTGGTCGCCGCGCTCCCGCAGCCGCTGGAGCGCGGCCTCGTAATGGCCCTGCTCCTTGCGCAGCTTCTCCCGCTCGCGGTCGAACTCCCGCTGTGCCGCGGCCTCCTCCTTCTCGCGGGCCCGCAGTTCGCGCTGGGCCTCCTTCTCCTCCTCCTTCTTCTGCAGGAAGTCCGAGGCGAGCTCCAACTCCCGTACGCGGGCGTTGTGGTAGCCGTCCGAGATGCGGATGTGCATCGTCGCGCCGAGCTTCGCGATGGTCTCGCGGCTCTTGTAGAGCCGGTCGACCAGCGAGTTCAGGCGGTGCGGACGCATGGTCCGCACGGCGTAGTCCGCCTCCGCGTTGTAGGCGCGCAGCATGAGCTTGGAGAAGTCGCGGACCATCTTCTGGCCCTCGCGCTTGGAGCCGTTGACGGTCCAGTCGGTGGCGGCGAGGACCGCCCGGTTCGTCCGCGCGAGGTTCTTGATCTCCGCCTGCAAGGAGTCGAGACGGCTGCGATACGCGACGGCGTCGTGCAACTGGTGCCGGTAGGAGTAGATCCCCACCTCCTGGAGCAGCGCCGTCTCGTCGGTGGTGACGATCCTGGCCTGCGTCGCGGCGAGGTGCGCCTGCGCCTCGTACGTCTCGCGGCGGTACCTCTCCGCGTCCTTCTGGAGACGCTGGGTCTCCTTCGCCTGCCTGCGGGCGTCGTCCAGGATCTCCTTCGCCACGTCCCGGGCGTCCCGGTGAACGCCCTCGGCCTCCGCCTCGGCGCGCGCCCTCAACTCCGCCGCTTCGGTGCGCACTTGGTGGATGAGCCCGGCCACCTGCTCCGCGTTCGCCCCCTGCGACCTGGCGATCCACGCACGTAACTCCGCGACCTCGGAGGACTCGTCACGTCGGCGGCGGCCGAACAGACCGCCGCGCTGCTGCGGCAGCCCCTCACCGCTGCGCGTGACGTCCGCGTCCGCCTGAGCCCACGACGGTCTCCTGTTCTCCGGCTGGTTGACAGATCGATCCACCACAAGCCCCTCCGACCCCGCTGCGCGCCGAGGCGCTCACCCTTGACGATCTCCACACCGCCGACACGTACCGGCACCGCCGACGCGCACCGGCACGCACCCCTGATACGTACGGTCACGCACCGCTGATACGTACCGTCACGCGACGGCTGCGGAGAGGGGTATCTTCTCGGCCGGCCACCCCCCGATACCGGAAAAGTCCCGGCATTGTGACCTTGTCGTAATTGGTGGGGATGGGCCCGCCCCGAAGCCCGGGCGCGCGCCTCGGCCGAGGGCGGAACCTCGCGGTCACGTCCGGGGCTTGGGGTGGGATGCCGGAGAAAGGGCGGGAAACGGCTACTTGTGGTGGGGGATGGGGGCGTGGTGCCCTGGGGGACTGCGGGGCAACTGGTTCTGAGGAGGTGGGTGAGTCTCATGATCACGCGAATAGTCGCTGTGGCGGCGCTGATTCCGGCCATGGTGGGCACCGCGTCCGGGGTCGCTTCGGCGCAGGCCGAACCGAAGGCGGCGACGGCGGTCGTCACCTTGACCTATGACGCCAGCCAGGCGGGGCAGTGGGCGGCGGCGATCACGCAGGGGGTGCAGAACTGGAACAGCGCGGTGCACAACGTGCGTCTGCAAGCGGCCAGTTCGGCGGGCTCGGCGAACTTCGTGTACAAGGCGACCAGCGGGTGGCCGCAGACGACGTTGGGGCCGATCGTGCCGGGAGGCAGCAGGGGACAGGTGCAGTTGGGGCAGGAGGCGGTCAACGAGGGGTACGACGTGACCCGGATCGCCGCGCACGAGACGGGGCACATCCTCGGGCTCCTCGACCACTACAGCGGCCCGTGCTCGGAGTTGATGTCGGGGCACGGCCCGGGCACGGCGTGCCTCAACGCCAAGCCGAACGCGGCGGAGGCGGCCCAGGTCGACCGCAACTACGCGGGCCGCGCGGCGGCGGTCCGCCCCGAGCGGCAGCAGATCGTGATCGACATCTGGTCCCCCTCGGCGTCCACCGCTCAGCGCTGACCCGTCACCGGACGCGCGGTACGGGCACGGGCTCCGTACCGCGCGTCAGGCATGTCCTGCCGGAAGGCATGTCCGGCGCCATGGCACGCGCGGCCGGAAGGTTGTAGGAGCCCAGGGACCGAATCGGGCACGGTACGGCCACCGCGGGGACAAGGCGCCGTGACGGATCGGCGGGCCGCCCCAATACGATGGCCCGCTGTCACAGCCGTGCCCTATCGTGCTCATGGTCAGCGCCGCGAGCAGGCCGGGTCCGCATCGGAACCCGCGCTCGGCGGCGCGCCCGCATCGTGCCGGAGGACGTCCGGCCCCGCACGTGTTCCTGGGGGGAACCCACTTTGCTCACCCGTCATGTGGCGGGCGGGACGGCTCTGTCCGTCCTGCTCGCGACCGCGTCCCTGCTCGGGGTCGCGGCCGAACCGGCCGCCGCCGACAGCGCGGCCACCCTGCCGATCACCTCGTACTCCGACATGGTGGTCGACGGCGCGCACCGGCGCGTCTTCATCAGCACGACCGACAACAAGGTCGTCGTCGCCGACTACAACGGCAAGACGGTCGCTCAGATCACCTCCGAGCCGGGTGCCGCCGGGCTCGTGCTGGCCGCGGACTCCTCGACGGTGTACGTGGCGCTCCCGAAGGCCGACGCGATCTCGGCGATCGACACGGCCACCCTGCGCGAGACGGCCCGCTACCCGCTCGGTGTCGCCCCGCGCCACCTGGCGATGACCAGGCACACGATCTGGTTCGGATACGCGGCGGACGGGTCCGCCGACCTCGGCTCCCTGGACCTCGACCCGGAGACCGACCCGACGACCCCGCCGACGACTCCACCGCCGACGACCCCGCCCACGACTCCTCCGACGGACGCCCCGACTCCGACCCCGACGGACCCCGAGTCGACGCCGACCCCCACCCCGACGGACACCACGGCCCCAAGCCCCAGCCCGTCGGACACGCCGACCGACACCCCGACCGACACGCCAACGGACTCACCCTCGGACCCGCCGGTCACCACCTCCCCGAACCCGGACGCCACCACCCGGACCACCAACGGCGCCGTCGTCACCCTCGGCCAGGGCGGCCCCCACACCTGGAGCACCGCCCCGATGCTCGCCTCCTCGCCCGGTAACCCGGACGTGGTGGCGGCCGGGACGCCCGTCCAGAGCCCGATGGAGCTCCAGGTCTACAACGTGTCGTCGGGGCACGCCGAGCCCCAGGCGTACCGGTGGAACGCCAACAACGCGGGGAACATGCAGGACATCGCGCTGTCCGCGGACGGCAAGCAGGTGCTGGTCGCCAGCGGCGCCCCGTACTTCCAACAGGCGTACCGGACGTCCGATTTGGCCGACGACGGCCGCTACACCACCGACGCGTACCCGAACGCGGTGGCGGTCGCCCCCGACGGGACGATCGCGGCGGGCATCGACGGCGCCTACGAGCCGGACGTCTACATCTTCCGCCCGCGCTCCGACCACCGCGTCCGCACCTACGACTTCGGCGTCGTCGGTAACCCCGGCACCGCCTCCGCCCTGGTGGCGGGCGGCCTCGCGTGGGCGCCCGACAGCAGCCGCCTGTTCGCGGTCACGGCCGACGTCTACGGCCAGCACCCGACCCTGCGCGTGCTGACCGACCCCACCAAGTCGGTCACCGCCGTCACGGTCAGCGCTCCGTCGACCGCCAAGCGCGCCACGAAGATCACGGTCAGCGGCAAGCTGACCGCTACCACGGCGTTCCCCGCGGGCGCCAAGGTCACGGTGACGCGTACCGACCTCACCTCCCCCAAGGGCACGTCCCTCGGCGCCAAGTCGGTCGCGGCCAACGGCACGTTCAGCTTCACCGACACCCCGACCACCGGCGGCGGCGTCACGTACACCGCCACGTACGCGGGCGACGCCACGCACACCGCCGGCTCCGGCAAGCGCGTCGTCCAGGTCTCGCGCCTGGCCACCGCGGCGAGCGTGAAGACCAACCGCGCCACGTACGCCTACGGGTCCACCGCCACCGTCACCGGGCACCTGGGCAAGACCGGCAAGAGCCGCGTGCTCTCGATCTGGGCCCAACCGGCGGGCGGGCAGAAGAAGTTGGTGAAGTCCGCGAAGGTCAACGCGGCGGGCGACCTGAAGGTGACCTACCGGCTCAGCCGCAACACCACCTTCTGGGCCTCGTTCGCCGGTGACGCCGTCTCCGCGCCGAAGTCGGTGGCCCGCTCGGTCGGCACGCAGGTCAGTGTCTCGCTGGCCGTGTCCGGCAACTACCGCAAGGGCAAGGTCGGTTCGACCTCGTACTACTGGTTCCACAAGAAGAAGTCCGCGCTGTTCACCACGCACATGACGTACGCCAACGGCCGCTCGCAGCGCCTGGACCTCCAGGTCTACTACAAGGGCCGCTGGTACTCCTCGGGCAGCGAGTACTTCCGGCTGGCGATCACCGGCACCTCGCGGGTGGGGCTCGCGGGACCCGGCGAGTCCGGCATCCGGGCCCGCGTCCGCGCGGTGTACGTCAAGGGCTCCTCGGGCGACCGCCTGAACACCACGACGTCCACGGGGTGGAAGTACCTGTACTACACCAACTGACGGCCGCCCGCGCCGTACGGACGAAGGCCCCGCTCACCGGAGACGGCGAGCGGGGCCTATTCGTCAGCGCCCCTTCGTCAGGGGGCTTCTTGATCAGCGGGCCCTCTCGTCAAGGGCTCTCGTCGAACAGGCGCGTCAGCGCTTGAAGGCGTAGTCCATCAGCTTCTTGGCGTCCGTCGCCCGCTGGTTCACCGAGCTGGACGACAGGACGGTCCCGATCACGGTGCGGTTGCCGCGGGTGGCGGCGAAGACGAGGCAGTAGCCGGCCTGCGGGCCCGAGCCCGTCTTGAGGCCGATCGCGCCGCTGTAACTGCCCAGCAGCGTATTGGTGTTGGTCCAGGTGTAGTAGCGGTAGCCGTTGCTCTTGGTGGTGGCCTTGGTCTTGATGGAGCGGGTCTTCACCACCGAGCGGAAGTCGGCGCTCTTCATGGCGGTGCTCGCGAGCTTCGTCAGGTCGCGCGGCGTCGAGTAGTTGTTCCCGTTGCCGATTCCGTCGAAGGAGTCGAAGTGGGTGTTCTTCAGGCCCAGCGCCTTGGCGGTGGAGTTCATCTGGCCGACGAACTGCTTGACCCGCGCGGCGCGCGTGGAGCCCACGCCGTACTTGTCGGCCAGCGCGTACGCCGCGTCGCAGCCGGACGGCAGCATCATCCCGTACAGGAGCTGCCGCACGGTGACCTTGTCGCCGACGATCAGGCGCGCCGAGGAGGCGTTCTTGCTGACGATGTAGTCGCTGTACGCCTTCTGGACGGTGACCTTGGCGTTCAGGTTGAGCTTCTTCTGCCGCAGCACCACCTCGAAGGTCATGATCTTCGTGGTGGAGCCGGTGGACCGCTTGGTGTCGGCGGTCTTGGTGTAGTAGGTCGTGCCCGTCGAGTTGTTCATCACGTAGCCGCCCTTGGCCACGATCGGGGGCGGCGCGGGCGTCGCCGCCTGGGCCGTGGAGCCGAGCGCTCCGACGGTCAGTACGGCGCCCGCGGTGACGGCCACCACGGACGTACGACGAATGGCCTTGCTGCCGGTTATCACGTTGATTGCTCCAAATGCCCCTGCGGCGCGGTCACACGAGAGTGTGCGGCTCGAAGGTGAGACGCGCCACCCGGCCGGATGGATGTGGTGCCCGGCCGGTTCTCACCGAGTCGTTATCCACCGGAGATGTGGCGATGACGATCAACACCTTCGGCTCGCCCGTCGGCGGCACTCGTTTGTGGTGTTTCGTCACGGGACGAGACCGCCGACTGCGCTGTCGAGAGCTTGTATCTGCCAGGGCCAGGTTGTACGGACGTGCTCCGCGAGCGTTCCCGCGTAGTGAGCAAGCAGCCTTTCTGCGTCAGTTGGGGGTTCCAACTCCAGATATTTCCACCAGACCCACTTGCCCCACGGGCGTTCGTCCGCCACTCCCCATGTGGCACGCAAGGACGCGCGCACATCCGGATCGTGCGCGTATACGCCCCAGAACGGGCACTCTTCCTGGATATCGGGATTCGGCCTGGTCCGTTGACCGAAGCCCATTCCGAACAGGGCTCTGCCGTCCGCTCCGAGCCACCGCTGTCGTGCCAGGAGTACGGCGTCCTCGGTGTATTCCTTGCCGGCCGAACCGACTACTTTGGATGGGAAGGAGCTTGCCACGAGACCGTCTCCAAGTTCGGGGGAGACGGATTCCAGCGCGGTGACTACGTACTGGGGCAAGTGGGCGAGGAGTGCTTTGGCCGCCGCCTGGGCCTGGAGAAGATTCCGACCGTGCGCGAGCCAGAAGCGCGCTGCTTCTTGATCTGCGGGATCCATGGCGAGCATCTTCTCCAAGGTGGCCAGGTAGTCGTGGGCGACGGCTCTGCCCTTGGCTGCGGTTGGTGTCCGCGGCTTTGGCGCGCTCTCGAGGCACTGTCGTAGGTCTGTCGCGAAATCGGTGAGCCCCAGCGGCTCGAAGCGCCGATCGGTGGGCTGTTGGCAACGGCGCGTGAGAAAGACCAGGACAGGATGGGGCATGTTCGCGTGATCGTCCGCCTGCCGGGTGGTCTGCCCTTCACCCTCGGGGGAGTTGATCTTGAGCTCGATCACAAGAGTGTGCTTTGGCATTGTCACCACGATGTCCGGCCGGCTGGACGCGGCGACGGCTTGAGTCCTGACCCGTGCCCCGATCAGCTCATCCGTCGACGGCGAATCGGCCGCGAGGAAGCGCTGGAGCAGCGCCCGCAGGACTGTTGGCCCCAGATAGTGCGGTGCGAGTGGGTCGAGAAGCCAGGCGATGAGACGCTCATGGTGTATCTCGACCTCGGACTGCCCAAGCACTTCAAGTGTGGTCGCGGGGCCCGGTAACCAGAGTCCCTTCACCGCCAGGACATCCAGTTCTGCCTGGAGGGCTGCCCAATAGGAAGGATCGGGTATCGCGGTGCTGTCGGGAGCCGTCGGCACGGAGTCCCCTCCGGAGAGTGATGGGTAGCGGCGCGCCCGTTCAGATGACGCCCGGGCCGGTCGATGAGTGGCGTTGGGACGGCTGGCCGCAGGGCTCTCAGGTTGCAAGAGGAACATTTCACAGCCACGGATGGCACGTCCCATGAACGGGCTTTCCCCCTGGGCGTATTGATGAGGATGAGGCAGGCAGGGGCTGAAACGGGACCTTGCTCGGCAGGAATCGGCATCGTCAGGAGCGGTGCTACGCAGGCCGCGTGAGCACCGTGTCAGCGGCGTCGAGTACAGCTGAAAGGTCGGTATACAGCTCCTGATGGAGGGTGCTCGCTCCGAGGGCGCAGGCTTGGGCCAGACCGTGGAAGTGCTGGGCTTCCCTGGCAGTGCTGAGAGAGGTGGCCAGGGGGTGCGCCAGGAGTTCGCGGGCTGCGTAGCCGTCACCGGCGTCTGTGGTTCGGCGGACCAGGCTCGCGGTGAGGCGGCGCGCCTCGGGATGATCTGCGGTGCTCATCGTGTCGAGGACGGTGAGGCCGAGGCGGATGTCGAAGACGGTCAAGCCCGGTTCCGCCTCGTGGGTCAGGTAGGCATTGACCAGGTCGGTGATGTGCTCCTCAACCGGCTGGCCATTGTCGTTGCGGCACAGAACCATGAGGCACGCCGTGACGATCTGCTCCCATGGTTCGCCGGGTGATGTGTTGGTGAGCAGTTCGGTGGCGCGGTTGGTGTTGCCTTCGACCAGGGCCGCGACGACGGCGACTTGGCGGCCGTCGAGCATGCGGGTGCCGATGCCGCGGTGTTGCTCGATGTGGGCCAGGGCTTCGGGCCAGCGGCCTGTGGTGGTGAGGGTGCGGGTGCCGTCGGCGAGGAGGACGCGCCAGAGCCAGGCGTGGACGTCGCGGCGGTCTTCGTCGGTGGGGGTGAGGTTGGCCGGGACGGTGATGCCGTCGAACGTGGCGGGGGTGGCGGTGCCGACGGCTTCGTAGAGGGCGAGGAGGCGTTGGCGGGCGTCGTAGGGGTGGCCGGCGCGGATCTGTAGGCGAGCGAGGTTGATCAGGGGTTCCAGGGCGCGGATGGCGCTCGTGGCGGGGAGTGGACAGGCGTTGAGGTACGCCTGGGCGTGGCGGTGGCACAGGGAACGGGCGAGGTCGGGGAGGCCGACGTCGGAGGCGAGGAGTGCCGCCTGGTTGAAGACGGCGGAGGCCAGCCCCTGGTCCTTCTGCGCTGCTGACCGGTCGGCGAGGTCGACCAGGGCTTGGATGCGGTTGGGCAGAGGGAGGCAGGCCGGGCGGAAGCGGGCGACGAGTGGGAAGCGTTTTGCCATGGGGCCGTGCGGGTCCATAGATCCGCCTGTCGGTGGCGATGGGGGTTGGGGGCCAGGAGGCCCGGCGGGTGCGCCCTGCGGGCCCCTGCGTGAGCTGGCGTTACCGCCAGTCGATGACGATGCGGTTCAGCGGAGTGTCGACGGCGAAGAGGCCGGAGCGCTGCTCGATCGCGGGGGCGTCGAGGGGCTGGATCCCGAAGGTAGCCTCGCGGCTCCGGTAGTCGTGATCCCAGGTACGGATCACATCGGCGACCTTCGCGGCCAGCTCGCCGCCTCCGGACCCGTGGCTGATGACACCGAACTCCCAGAGCTTGCCGCCGTCCGGCGTGGTCTTCTCCGAGAGACGGCGGGCCAGGTAGGTGACGGCCGCCTTGTCGACGGCCGCCGTTGAGGACGGGTACGGGTCGTCGGTGAGCAGCGTGCCCTTGGCCTGGGCCGGGAACAGCATTCGGATCAGACCGGAGGGCAAGGAGCAGGAGACGAACAGTTCCATCCACTCGGCGGACTCCGAAGCGGCGAACAGCGTCCCGGTCCACACTTCGGAGCGCGGCTGTTCCAGGACTCCGGCCAGGGCCTCGGCGTCGATGGGCTGTCCGGCGGGGGCCTGGAGCCGTACGGTCCCGTCCGTGCTGAGGAGGATGACGCGGCGGTCGTCGTCGGCGATGCCGCGCCGCAGGGGCATGAAGGTGTTCATCTTGCTGCTGACGCTGGTCCAGTGGCCGTCGCGCTGCTCGTAGGCGATGGAGCGCGACACACTGCCCTTGAGCCGTTGCGGGACGACGAGGCGTCCGCCGGGTGCGAGTTGCTGCATCCAGGCGTGCGGGACGCCGTGTGCGCCGACGGTGGCGATGATCCGGTCGTACGGTGCCCCCGCGGCGTGGCCGACGGCGCCGTCACGGGTCAGAACGTCGACGTTGGAGACACCGGCGGTAGCCAGGTGTGCACGGGCGCCTTCGACAAGGTCGTCGTCGACGTCGATGGTCGTGACGTAGCCGGTGTCGCCGACCAGGTGGGCGAGAAGGGCGGCGTTGTAGCCGGTACCGGCGCCCAGTTCGAGGATGCGTTCGCCGGGGCGGGCGTCCAACTGGTCCAGCATGAGGGCGACGACTCCAGGCTGGGAGGCGCAGGAGATCGATGTGCCGTCGGTGTCGTACTTGATGTTGACCGGCGCGTTGGCGTAGGCGTCTTCGAGGGACGCATCGGGTACGAACAGGTGGCGGGGAACGGTACGCAGCGCCGTCTCGACAACGGTTGTGCGGGCGTATCCGGACGCGCGGATCTGGTCGACCAGGGCGATGCGGAGCCGGGCGGCTTCGGCGTCGTGTGTGGTGGTCGTGTCGGTGGTCACCGCCTCGACGCTAGTGGTCCGGGGCGTGCCCTTGGCGGACGACGCGGTGTAGTCACTCGATCCCATGACTGCCTCTCGTGCGGTGGTGAACAGGGCGCTCTGGTCGCCCAAGGGGAGACCGGCGCGGTTGGCGTGGAAGATGACGTGGTGGGCGATGACGGCCCTTAGGCCGCGGGTGAGTCCGCCGGCGGCTGCGAGGTGCGCCACGGTCGAACCGGCCCGCTCGAAGGCGGTCACCCACTCGGCGTGCCCGTCGAGCGCACCGTTCGGGACGCACAGGCTGTGGACGTCGACTGTCATCAGGGCGCGCATCGCCGGTATCAGGGCGGCGGCCCGCTTCAGAGGGAAGTCGGTGACCGGTCGCAGTGCGGCGGCCTTCGCCCATACGTCACCCTGCTCGTACCAGTCCAGGTTGGCGGCGCGCATCATGGCACTGGCCAGAAGGACAGCGGTCTCCCGGCGGCCCAAATGCACTTGGCCGGGCCGGTAGGTGAGCAGGTGGCGGCTGTCCAGGTGGAACAGGTCGTGGGCGGCGTCCATGGCCTCCGCACCGCCGAAGGCGGTTATCTCCGGCTCGTAGACGCAGGGCAGCCACGATCGGACCGAGCCGCTGCCGACAAGATCGCTCAGCACCGATTCGACCAGAGGCGACGGCTCGTCGGCACGGTAACGCAGCGGCCAGGGCTGTTTGTTCATGAACCACCAGCCGGTGAGCTCCCCCTCTTCCTCGGCCCCGAGCAAGGCCGGACCGAGCCGTTCGACGAGGACGCGGTTGCCGGTCGTGCGATCGGTGAAGGTGATGTTGTGCTGCTGCCAACGGTCCGAGGGCATAAAGGCGGTCCTTCGATCGAGGGGCGTCAGGCGATGAGCAGGCAGGCGTCCCAGTCGGAGACGGGCGGCGCACCGGCAGCCGGGGACTGGAGTGCCAGGGCGATACCGGCCGCGCCGTCGAGGAACCCGGGGCCGACCCCTTTCACCAGGGCACCGGCGGTCTCGACAGGGTCGGTCTCCTGGGGGCAGACAGCTGTCAGGAGAGCCGGAATCGTCGCGCGGAGCCGCACCTCGGTTGTGTGGTGGGCGTCGTCAGCGGTCCTGGCGGCAACGTGAGCGAGACCGGCGAAGCCGTGGCAAAGACCGCTGTCGGTAGTGGCCTTGAGCTGTGCGGGATCGGTATGGGCGGCTACGAGAGCCGTCTCCGCCTCGATTTGGCGGTCGATGTCGCCGAGCGCGAGAGCGGCGAGTTGCTGGGCGCGGGCGAGACCCGCGGTGCCGTAACACCATGACGGTCGCCGTGGCCGGGCAGGGGTGAGACGTCCGGTCCGCAGCTCGTCGCGCGTGACCCAGTACGGCCAAGCCAGGTCGGGGCCGGTGCTCTTGGGCCAGAGGTCGAGCCAGTCCAGGATCGTACGGAGGGCTTCGCGATGGCCGCTCACGACCGTGCCGCGGCGGGCGGCGACGGCCAGCAGCGCGAGCACGCCGCCGATGCCGTGCGCCATTCCGTTGTTGGCGTGGCCGCCCCGGTAACGGTCGTCGGGCCGACCGGAGGGCCCGGTCGCAGTCCACCAGCCCGGTAGGAACTCACCGTGGTGGACGACCGGCTCGGTGAGCCGTACGCAGTAGTCGAGGACGGCTCGTGCTGTGGAGCTGGACGGGTCACGTCGCAGGAGATAGGCGCCGTAGCCGGTCAGGCCGCGCATCGCGTCGAACTCCGCCAGTTGCGGAAGGCGGCCGACGTCGATTCGCCGGTGTGCCGCGTCGAGACGGCGCTGAACGTCCGTGGCGATCCGGGCGTCGAGGGAGGCAAGGGCGCGGTGGTAAGTGGTGCCGGCCTGGTGTTCGGCGGCGCGGGCCACAACATGGGCCAGGGCGGGGGCTCCGTAGAAGGGGTGGCTGTCAGGGCCGCTGATGAACGGCTTGCTGGTCGTGACGGCCAGCCAGTCGTGGGCACGTTGCCACGGGCCGAGGTCGCGAGCGGCCCGTTCGATATGGAGCAGGGCGATACCCAGCGGACCGTAAGCGAGTTGCTGTCGTTCGCTGGTCAGTGTCCGAGGGGCCATGGGCGCGGTGCCGGGGTCGGCCAGAAGGTCGGCGATGGCGTTTGCCACTGAAGCTGCGCAGGCTGCGGTTGCGGTTGCGAAGTGCTGAGTCACCATGCCCGCCGGGACATCCAGGCCAGGGCGGCGGCGCGCGTGAGGCGGAGACAGATCTCTTCCTCCGAGAAGTCGACCGCCAGGTGGCGGACGAAGTGCACGTGCAGGAGCGAGGAGAGGACATCGTCCAAGCGGATGCCGTGGGTGTCCGGGCCTGGCAGGAGCGCCCGGTAGGCGGCGAGCGCCTGGTCCCGGTCGGCCCACGCGTCCACGACGGCCTGCCCACCGGGTACGCCTCGCAGGGCCGCCCAGCCGTCCGACGGATCTGCCAGGCGAACGACCTCCGCGTACTCCGGCCGCGACACCGGCCTGGACGGGGCGGAAGGTCTGGACGGAATGTGGTCGATCAGCCAGCGCATCCCGGCTTCGGCGCTTCCGAGGAACGAGTTGGCGATTGCGATCGTGTGCGCGGCGACCAGGACACGGTGGTGAGGACGCTGTGGCTGGCCGAGTTGGGCGACGACGGCGCGGGAGTCCGCGCGGAAGACTTTTTCGGCAGCCTTCCACGCGGTGCCGGAGCCCCAACGGCCCATCTCCCGGTAGGAGGTGGGGAAGCGCAGGTCCGACAGCAGCCGGGCGGCGCGCAGTTCGTTCGCCCAAGCGGCGACGATACGAGCGGTCTCGGCGAAGGCTTCTGGACGGGGCAGCACGATCCGTACACGCAGGTGGTGGTCGGGATCGCGGAAGCGGATGAACCACCACGGCGGGGCGCCGAGCCGGTTCAGCAGTTCTGGGATGTGCTGGCCCAGCAGCGCGTCTTGGCGGCGCGGGTCGCCGTACAGGGTGGCCAGCAACAGGCAGGAGACGCCAGGGGGTTGGATCTGCTGCCCTGAGAAGGCGCGAGCGGGGGTGGGGGTCGGCAGGAGCGGCCAGGCCGGCGGTCGTGTCGCTTTGAGCGGTACGACGACCTCGTGCGCCCGCCCGCCGCACCAGCCGTACGCGTCGGCGGCTGGGGCTTCGACGAGGACGGCCGAGGACGCGCGGAGGTGATGGTGGCGCAGCAGGCTCCGGTGCGCGGCCTGGGCGAGGTCCAGGTACAGGCGCCGATCGGACTCGGCGAGTTCGACCCGGCACGGCATCCGTCGTCCGGTCCGCCACTCTTCAAGTGCGGCGTCCCACTGGGCCTGGGCGCTGGCGCGGCCGGGCAGTTCGCAGGCGTCCAGCCGCCACCGTGCGGGGGCGAGCACCGTACGCCCGTAACGGATCCTCGGCAGGTACGGCATCGCGTTCGCGGCGCCCCAGTCGAAGGTCGTGACCTGCGCGCACTGGGCACGCGACAACTCGGCGACGAAGCGGACCAGCGGTGGGGTGTGCGTGACGAGGTTCAGCGCGTGCATGCCCACCGCTTCAACCCGGACCCCGTGTTCAGGCGCGGCGAGGTACATGCGGCGGCCGTCGCATGCCACGGCCAGGTCGTCCGGGGTGAGTACGCCGGCGCTGGTGGCGCGGTGTTCCTGGACACTGATCACGGTGGGCAGGACCTGCGGGGCACGGGTGACATGGGCGCTCGACGCGAGCAGCGGCGGGAACGACAACTGCGCGGGGACGGTACCGGCGTCGGCGGTCGGCAGATCCGCCAGTTCCGCTGACAGGTGCTCGCGGTCTTCAGTCGTCAGCACGCCGAGGAACCGCCCGGTAGTGACGCCGAAACCCCGTGACACGCTGACTACTTCGAGGCGGAATCGACCACGGGCCAGCTCCTCCGCGGTGTCCGCATGCACCCGGACGCCGATCTCCAAGTGCGGTGGGATGCGCGGGTTTTCGGGGCCGAGGCTCATCGCGTCGATCAGCTCGTCCGTGAGGACGACCTCGTCGCGGCCGTCTAGGGCGGCTGCCTGCGCAAGCCGTACAAGCGTGTCGTCGCGTACGGACAGCCGGGAACGGCGGGTGTCTGCGGCCGCGCCCGGATAGCCGTCGGGGAAGCCGGTGCCGCTGTCGGCGACCACTTCCTTGAGCGGGACCATCGTGCCGATGCCGTACCGCTCGTAGAACCGTCGCTGGTACGCCTTCCACGCCTCGGTCCCGTACGGGGCGGTGCTGACCCGGGCCAGGACGAAGGCGGCCCGCTCGACCTCCCGGGCCACTTGCTCGGGCAGTTCGGTCTCCGCGTCAAGGCGAAGGTCCAGCGCCAGGGGGTGGCCGCGAAGTTCCGGCACCAAGGCACGCATCCACGCGGCAACACCGGCGCGACCCTCGCGGGAGCCGCAGCCGCGCAGGCCGGTCCGCACAGCGTGCAGCGTCTCGACCGCCTCTGCGACTGGCGCCACCGTGGCCGCCTCCACCGCGTCGAGCTGCTCCACCGTGTAGGACAGGGCGTCCGTCTCGGTGCTCGGGGTGCGCAGGTTCGTGATCAGGACCTCGTTGCGAATCAGCTCTCGCACAAGGTGACGGGCTCGCTCCGCGTTCGCGGTGGGGAAGTCGGATACGAGCTTGTCCACGAGTACGTCGGCGCGGATCGGCTCCGAGGCCATTTCGAGCACCGCCCGCACCGGTTCGGTCAGAGCCACGGATGCCTCGACCCTGCGCGTCCGAGCGCTCGTGGTGTCGGACCGGTACGGCACGATGAGGCGATCACCACGGTGGGCAGCGGCGTTGTTGACGACCACCAGCAGGCGGTCCACCAGTTCGGGGCAGGACTCCAGCCGCTCGACCACGGCCGTCAGCCATTCGGCGCTCGCCCGGCCGATCACCGCGTGGTTCGTACCCCACCTCGCGCTCGCCCCCGACCCTGGTCCCAGCGCGGCAGTGGTCACCCCCGCGAACAGGCCGAACGGCGTGGGCCGGTGCTCGGCGCGCAGTACGTAGCGGGCCACGGACACGACCGCGCGACGCACGTCGGACGCGGCGGGGCCGTCGGAAGAACACAAGGCACGTACCTGGGAGGCGAGATCGGGGCTGGCGTGGGCCAACGCCTCGGCCATGTCCTCCTCGGACCACACGTGCCGTAACCAGGCAAGGCGGGCGGCCTCACCGCAGGCCGACGTGTCGTCGATGCCCGGGCAGGGCGGAATGGAAAGTTCGGGCCGGGCCACCGCACGTACGAGCGCGGTGCGACCGGCACGGAACGCGGTTGCGGGCATAGCGACCTCCTGGTCCCGATCTGGCGGCCGGTGCCCTCACGCGGTGAGCGGTGAAGGCACCGGACAGAACTGTCGTGCGGCTTGGATCAGGCGACGCTGGACACGCAGGCGCCACAGGTCGAGCCACAGCCGTCGTCCGTCAGGTTGACCAGACCGGCGGTGTCGCCGATCTCGACCAGGGTGACGTCCAGCTCGAAGTCGTCCTGCGCGGTCGTGCCCACGGTCGCGGGCCCCGCGCCGATGGTGTGCGTGATGTTGGCCATGCCAACTCCTCCTGGTGGGTTGTGAATACGGACACTGCTTCTGCCAACCGCCATGCGCAGCGCGGGAGAGCCCCGTCAAGGCGTGGGCGGTCGCTATGGGTTTGCGCTGGGTTGGTGTCCCGGGGCTGATGGGCCCGAACGGTTGACGCAGCCGCCTGGCTGCGCGGAGCGCAACGTTTGTGTTCCTACGAGGACATGGATGAGGGAGGTTCCGGGAACTCCGAGTTGCTGTCCGTCCGGGCGTCCTGGTCCCGCACGGGATGGTGGGCTTCCCAGTCTTTGCGGGCGGCGATCAAGGCCGGACGCACCTCGCGTATGAGGAGTTCGGCCTGGTCGAGGAGGCGCGCGGCGATCTCGGCGACTCCGTCCGGATCGAGACCGGCGATCCAGTGCTCGGGGCACACCTGGATGTTGACGACCGGGAGACGAAACCGTGGATCGGAGGCGTACGGAGCGCAGTCGATACTGCCCCCGAGAACCACCTCCTCCTCCGCGGCGTTTCCCGGCCACGTTTCCACGAGGCTCACCGTCTGGCCCTCGAAGAAGGTGCGATGCTCGATGTGCGTCAGCCGGAGGGGCAGCAAGTCGAACGGCACTCCGGACTCGCTCGGATCGTCCTCCGCCCAGTCGGGCAGGTAGCCGGAGACCTCCGGGCCGTTCGGCGTTGTGATCGTCCACCGTCCCGGCACGCTGAACGGCCTGGGCTGTTCCCCATTCGGGTGGGCATCGTCGGCCGGGCCGGGGGGATTTGCTCCGGCCTTGATGCTCGTGTGTTCACCACTCATGCGCTCACCGCCGCCAATAAGCCCGCGTCCGCGGTGAGCAGTCGCTGGAGCGTCGGTTCCATCAAGGCCACCGTCGTATCCCCATGCCCCGGCGGGCTCAGCACCGCGTAAACCAACTTCCCGTAGCCCTGCGACAGGTAGGCGTATCCCCACCTCGCACTGAGCGCGTCGACGAGTGCCAGGCCACGTCCGCCGTCCGACTCCAGTGACGACTTCTGCTGTACGGGCGGCCGACGCATCTGGTCGTAGACGGCGACGACGAGTCCGCTGTCCGCCATCCACAGGCCGACCGCGAACCGGGACCCGGTGCCGTGCCCTCCGTCGCAAGCCTCTGCGGAGTCATCGGCGGCGTGCTGCACCGCGTTGGTCGCCAACTCGGAGACGATCAGCACGGCGTTCTCCACGAGAGCCTCAGGCGCTGACCAACTGCGCAGGACACCCTCCGTATGTGCACGGACCCAGCGAACCGACGTCGGCTGGGAGTCGAGCTCCAGCCTGCTCTGGTAGCCCCTGCCGAATGTCATTGGTCACGCCTCTCGCCTGTCCGTGCCGATGCCATGGGACCGTCCGCCCCTGACGGCGGCTCAACCGCCCATGGACAGTCAACGCAGAGGCCGAGCGGCCGGAAAGGAAAGTCCGGGGGCGCCCGGCTCGGCGCCAACCGGAAAGTTCGAGGCGCGCGCACCGCACTCGCCTTCACCGAACGCTGAGGCGCGGCTACGGTGAGTGTGTGACGGGCAATATGCGACTCCGACTGCGGATGGCCGAAGTCGGCTTCACCCAGGCGGGTTTGGCCGAGGCCCTGAACGAATGGCTGCGCGCCGCAGGACACGAGGGCACGGCCACCGACCGGGTGGTCCGGTACTGGCTGACCGGAAAGACCCGCTGGCCCTATCGCCGTATGCGGCTCGCGTTGCAGGCAGTATTCGGGTGTTCCATGGAGGAACTCGGCTTTCTCCAGCCGCCACCCGCCAGCCCGTCACGCACCGCGGAGCAGCCCGTGAACCGTAGATCGTTTCTCGCTTCCACCACGGCCGGCGCAGCCGCCCCGTTACTGACCTCGCGCTCCACTGTCGGCACGACCGACGCCGAGCGCGTCCGCAACAAGCTGGACGTGTTGAACGCGCTGGACGACCAGACGGGCGGCACCACCAACTTGGAGGACAGCGCTTTGGCCGCGGCCAAGCAGGCGCTCGCCCTGCAGAACGGCGCGGCGACGCAGCGGGTGCGCAACCGCCTGTTCGGTCTGGCCGCGGATCTGACGGCCACCGCCGCGTGGGTCGCCCTGGACGCGCGGCAACTCGCACGCGCTCGGGCGCACTTGGACCAGGCGCTGAGCCTCGCCGGTATGGCGCAGGACTCCGTCACGCAGTTCCGTGTCTGGAACACACTCTCGATGCTCGGCTACAACAACCGCCACTACTCCGAGGCACTGGCCGCCGCGCAGGCAGCCCAACGGGTCGGCATTACCCGACGGGACCCCCTCTTCGCCTCCCTCGCCCATGCGCGTACGGCCATCGCTCACGCCGTCGTCGGGCAGAAACAACCGACTTTGCGCAACCTGGGCTACGCGCAGGAATCCCTCGGCAAGGCCGGGAGCGAAGCACGTCCGAGCTGGGTCGCCTTCTACGGGGCGGCGGAGCTCCACTCGCTCACCGCCATCGCGGAGGATCTGCTCGGCCGACACGAGGAATCCGAGGCGGCCTCCTTCAAGTCGTTGGCGACTCTTCCCCAGCGATTCCGCAGGAACCGGGCGCTCGTCACCGCACGCCTCGCGCTGGCGCAGGTGCACCAGGGAGACATCGAACAAGGCTGCGCCAGTGCCGAGCAGGTCTTCACCCTCATGGATGGTGGCCCTTTGCCCGGCCGTCTACGATCCGTGATCGGCGACTTCTACCGTGATCTGCTCACCGCCGCGCCGGACGCGAGGAGCGCGTACGAGTGGGGCGACCGATACCGCACCGAATGGAGCTGACTGTGCCCGACGTCATCGAGTTGCGCCCGTTCACGAGCGACGACCTCCCGACGGTCCGGCAGCTCCTGATCGACGTGCACGCCGACGCCTACGCCGACCAGATGGACGACGAATTCCACCAGCGCTTCCCCTGGTTCGTCGACCACTGGGGTGCGATGGACGGCTTCACCTGCGTCGTGGCCTACGACGGTGACGAACCCGTCGGCTTCGCGTACGGCGCACCTGCCGGTACCGGCAGGGAGTGGTGGCGCGAGTACCTCGTCCCCGCACCGGAGGACCCCTCCACCTTCTCGGTCTCCGAGTTGATGGTTCGGCCCCAGTGGCGGAAGCGGGG
Organism: Streptomyces sp. NPDC025721; assembly: GCF_055558595.1. Classification (NCBI taxonomy): domain Bacteria; kingdom Bacillati; phylum Actinomycetota; class Actinomycetes; order Kitasatosporales; family Streptomycetaceae; genus Streptomyces; species Streptomyces sp. NPDC025721. Next base: position 141,103 of record NZ_JBVHMF010000020.1, read on the forward strand.
GATATCCGAGCGCCTGCACCACTCCCTGCTGCGAGACCGCCCCGAAGCCCTCGCCGTATTGCTGGTCGACACCACCCACCGCCGTGTCGAGGCGCTGTACGAAGCCTGGGGATACCGCCGTGTCGGCACGCAGCGCCCCTTCGCGGACTCGCCGCTCTACGCCGTGATGGTGGCTGAGCTGCCGTTGATCCAGGACTGAGACCGGTGGCCGTTGTGCCACGTGTGCGATGGACTCGACGTACAGGCATCGTCGAGCCGCTACACGCGGCGCCGGACTGCGGATGTCCGGTCACCGCGCTCACGCCCCGGCCCGTGCGCCCGGAGCGCACCTTCTGTGCGGATTCCGTTTGTCCCCCGTACGCCTTTCCCGTGTCTGATGGTGGACGTCCGTGGGCGCTTGCGGGAATACTCCGGCGTGTCCACCGCCATCTCACTCTGCACGCTCCAGTGTTGGGTTGACAACGTTGTCGTCCCGGGGTCGTGCGTGCGTTCCGCGACTCCGGAGAGGCCACATGCCCATCAGATCCCACGCCCCGACGCCGCGCGTGACGCCACCGGGAGCCGCCCGCGGGCACCACGGCCGCCTGCGCGCCACGGTCGCGGCGCTGCTCACCGGGTCGCTCGCCTTGGCCGCGCTGGCGGGCGCCGGTACGGCCGCGGCGGCACCCTCGGCCAAAGCGTCCAACACGTCGCACACGTCCGGCACGTCCGGCGCGTCGAGCGGCACCGACTACACCAAGCTCGTCGACCCCTTCGTCTCCACCGCGGGTGACGACGGCAACGACCTGCCGGGCGCCGAGGCGCCGCACAGCCTCGCCAAGGTCAACCCGCTGACCACACCGGGCCGCAACCACACCGGGTACGACTACAACGAGAGCCGCATCGCCGGGTTCACCGCGACGAATCTCGACGGCGTCGGCGGCTCGGGCGGCGGCGGTGACCTGCTGGTCGTCCCGACGTCCGTGCGCTACGACAAGCGCCCGGCGCCCAGCACGTACGCGCACCCGTACAGCCACAACGACGAGACGGCGACGCCCGGTTACTACCAGGTGGGGCTCGGGTCGGTCTCCGGGACCGCCTCGGCGGTGACGCGGGACGCCGGGACCGTCAAGGCCGAGATGACGGCGACGACGCGTACGGCCCTGGAGCGCTACAGCTTCCCCGACGGCGCCGAGCCCCAACTCGTCCTCGACCTCGCGAACAACTTCACCAGCCGCACCCGCACGACGATGAAGGCGACGACGCTCCCGAACGGGACGACCTCGATCACCGGCCTCATCGCGGGTTCGTTCAACGGCGCCTCGTACCAGCTCTATTACGCCGCCACGACCAATGTCCCGGTGACGTCGCTGAAGAGCTGGGGCAACGACGGCACGCTGGGCGACGCGACCACGCGGGACGGCTCCGACGCCGGAGCGGTCCTCGGATTCGACACGGCGGACGGGCGCGACGTCGAACTGCGCGTCACGCTCTCGCCGATCAGCGCGGACCAGGCCGTGACCGACCAGCGCAACGAGGTCGGCGGCCTCACCTTCGACCAGGCGCGCGCACGGACGAAGGCGGAGTGGAACAGCACGCTCGGCGCCGTCGCCGTCAGCGCGTCCGCGACGTCCGACCCCGGGTCGACGCTCACCAAGGAGTTCTACACGCACCTGTACCGGATGTACGGGCTGCCGGTGAACGCCACGAGCACCAGCGGGACCTACCGCGGCGCGGACGGCGCGGTGCACACCGCGAACGGCTTCACGTACTACGACGGCTGGTCCACCTGGGACGACTTCAGGAAGTACTCGGTCGAGGCGTACATCGACCCGGCCACGTACCGGGACCTGGTGCAGTCGCTCATCGTGCTCTTCGCCGACGCGCACGCCTCGGGCAAGAGCCTCGGCAGCCTCACCCACTCGGTGCCGACCGTGCGGTGGGAGCGCTCGGCGGTGGTGATCGCCGACGCGCTGTCGAAGGGCTACAAGAACTTCGACCGGCTGGACGAGGCGTATCCGGCGCTGCTGTCGTACTCGGGGTTCTACACGGGCGCGCAGTTGCGCCAGGGATACGTCACCGGTGATCCCGGTACGACGGTCCAACGCGGTTACGACCAGTGGGCGTTGTCCGTCATCGCGGGCGCGCTCGGCAAGGACGCGGACGCCGCCAAGTTGCGCACGCAGTCGACGATGGCGATCGACAACCTGGTGAAGTCCGGTGCCTGGACGGCCGGTGACGGCACCAAGGTCGGCCTGCTGACGCCGCGCGCGTCCGGCGGCGACTGGCAGAGCGCCGACTACGAGAAGTTCGAGGCGGCCGATCTCTACCAGGGCACGCTCTGGCAGTACCACTGGTACGACGCCTACGACATGGGCGGCCTCATCAAGGCCATGGGCGGCGCCAGGGCCGGAAAGGCCGCCGTCGACCACATGTTCGGCGAGGACTCCGCCCTCGACAACGGCTCGACCATGCTGCATTCCAACGCGAACGAGATCGACCTCCAGGCCCCGTACCTCTTCAACTACGTCGGCGAGCCCAGCCTGACGCAGAAGTGGGTGCGCGCCATCTACACCGGCTCGACCTGGAACCGGTACATCGCGACGGGCTCCACCAGCGAAGTCCCCAGCGGCGGCGGCGAGTTCACTCCGCCGGTCAAGACGCAGGTCTACAAGCTCGCCCCGAACGGCTTCCTGCCGACCATGGACAACGACGCGGGCACCATGTCGACCATGTTCGTCGCGGCGGCCCTCGGCCTGTTCCCGGTGACCGCGGGCTCCAGCCAGTTCCAGATCGGCAGCCCGTTCTTCGACTCCACGACGATCACGTACGCCAACGGCTCGCGCTTCACGGTGAAGGCCGGCGGGGTCTCGCCGACGAACTACTACGTGCAGAGCGCGACCCTCAACGGCAAGCGTTTCGGCGACACTTGGCTGGACTACTCGCAGATCATCGCCGGCGGGACCCTCGACTTCACCATGGGCGCCAAGCCCTCCCGGTGGGGCGTCGACACCAAGCCCGCGTATTCGCTGGACACCGACACCGGCCACGGCGGCACCGGAACGGGCAGCACAGGCACCGTCATGTCCGCCCGCCCGGACACCGTCGCCACCGCCGCCGACGGCTCCGTCCACGGCAGCGTGAAGCTCACCCTGTCGGGACCGGCGTCCTTCGCCGCCCGCAGCGGCACCAGCCTCACCAGGACCGGCGCGGCGAGCGTGACCGGCCTGCCCGGCGGCGTCACGGCCGACCTCCGGGTGACCGGCTCGCGTACGGCGACGCTGTCGCTCACCGGCACCGCGAAGGTCGACGCGCGCTACGGCATCACCTTCCGCGACGCGGCCTTCGCCCACGGCGTGCGCGCCTCCACGGTGAGCGGCACGGGCATCTCGGCGACCGACCCGCTGACCGTCTCCGCCGCCGCGGTGTACCGCGCCTCGCTCGGCGCGCTCGTCGACCAGGCGTCCCTGGTGCGCGGCGGCAACTACTCCGACGGCTCCTGGACGCTGTTCCGTTCGGCGCTGGAGCGCGCGCGGACCGTCCTCGCGGACACCGCCGCCAGGACGGGCACGCTCATGGCGGCGCAGGACGCGCTGCGTTCGGCCGCCGACGCGCTCACCCTCGACGAGGGCGGCTACGCCGTACTCCAGGCCGAGGCCCCCGACCAGATGGAGGGCCCCAGCCTCGTGAAGGAGGCGTACTACTCCGACGGCGACCTCGGCGGGGTCACCGAGGGCGCCTGGGAGCGGTACAACAAGCTGGACTTCGGCGGGGTCGCCCCGCGCAGCGTCGCGGTCCGCTACGCCAACTCGCAGGCCGCGAGCGCGAAGCCGAGCAGCGTGGACGTGCACGCGGGCGCCGCGGACGGTCCCGTCGTCGCCACCGTCTCCCTGCCCGGCACGGGCAGTTGGCAGACCTACACCACCGTGCGGGCGGCCGTCACCGACCCGGACGCGCTGCTGGCCGCGTCAGGTGCGACATTCGTCTTCCACGCGCCGTCCGGCCAGCAGTGGGTGTCGAACTTCGACTGGTACCAGTTCTCGCCCGAGGCGGTCTCCTCGTCGCCCTCGACCACGCTCGCCTCGCTCACGGCGGCCAACAGCACCACGACCGGCGGCGGTTCGCTGCCGCTCAGCCTCGGCAACGGCATCTTCGAGAACACCACGAACGGCGCGTGGGCCCAGTGGAAGGCCACCGACCTCAAGGACGGCGCCGACACCGTCACCGTCAGCTACGACAAGCCGCAGTCGCGCGCCGCGTCCGACTCGCACCTCGAACTGCACCTCGGCTCGAAGGACGGCGAGAAGGCCGTCGACATCCCGCTCGACTACACCGGCTCCGGCTGGGGAACCCTCGCCACCGCGACCGTCCAGCTCGACCCGGCGGTCTTCACCGGCGTCCAGGACGTGTACGCCGACTTCGTCTCCAGCACCCAGTCGTCCTCGCAGCCGTACGTGGCCAACGTCTACTCGCTGACCCTGACGCGCACCGCCGACGCCCCGGTGGGCTTCGACGCGACCGCGTTCGACTCCAACAGCGGCGGCGGCCTCAAGAGCGAGCCGGTCGGCTGGACCGGCTCCGGCTCCACCACCGACCTCGGCGGTACGTACAACGGCGCCTGGGCCGGCTACGGCGCCGTCGACTTCGGGTCCGCTCCGAAGAACACCGTCACCTTCACCTACGTCAACAACTCGGCGCGCTGCGGCACCGGTTCCGCCGTCCAGCTCTACCTGGACTCCTTCGACGCGGCCGATCCGGGGACGCCGTACGCGACCGTCCCGCTGCCGGTCACCGGAAGCGCGTGGTCGTCGGGAGGCACGACGAGCCTGACGCTGCCCACGCCGGTCACCGGCACCCACACCGTCCACCTGCGGCTGCTGACGACGCCGGACTCCTCGCACCCGTACGTCGCGAATCTGGGCCGGATCACCTTCAGCCACGTCGACACGCCCACCGCGACGGACAAGACCGCGCTGCGCGAGGCGATCGACCGGTACGCGGGACTGTCCGGTGACGCGGCGCGCTACGACACGATCGACTTCGGCGTGTTCCGGCGTGAACTCGGCTCCGCGCAAGCTCTGTTGGCCGCCGACGACGCGGCCCAGCTCGAAGTCGACACGCAGACCCGCAGCCTCACCCTCGCCGCCGACCAGCTGATTCCGCTGCCCCGGCTGCGACTTGAGAACCTGGTCGGCACGGCGTCGGCCCTCGACAACGTGCGCTACCCGGACGCGTCGTGGAAGGCGTTCACCACCGCGCTCACCGCGGCCAAGGCGGCCGTCGCGGACGACAAGGCGACGGACACGACGCTCACCGCGCGCTACCAGGCCCTCGACCGCGCGATGTCCGCGCTCAGGACGAAGCCCAAGACCGTTCCGGCCGCGCCCGGCGCGGTGTCGGCGACCTCGTCCGGCGCGAGTGTGACCGTCGCCTGGGCCGCGCCGCAGGACACCGGCGGCTCGCCCGTCACCGGCTACCGGATCAGCCTCGGCGACGGCCACCAGGTCGAGATCCGCGACCCGAACAGCCGCAGCACGGTGTTCACTTCGCTGCCCGCGGGCCGCTCGTACACCGCGCGCGTCCAGGCGCTGAACGCCGTCGGCGCCTCGCGGCAGAGCGCCGCCACCGCGCCCGTGGTGACCGGCGGCGGCAAGCCGCAGAAGCCGCACGTGACGGGGGTGACCACGGACGGCAGCCACGTCCGGGTGACCTGGCGGGCGGCCGGAGACGGCGGATTCCCGGTCATCGGCTACACCGTGACCCTCGACGACGGTTCCACCGCGCACCTTCCGGCCACGACCGGCACGGCGCTGCTCACGGTCTCGGGCAAGTCAGAGGGCAAGGCGGCGGGCACGACGGCGGCCAAGTCCGAGGGCAACACGGAGGGCAGGGCGGCGGGCAAGGCGGCGGCCAAGGCCAAGGCCCACTCGGTCACCGTCACCGCGGTGACGCTGGCCGGGACCTCGGACGACCCGGCCGCCGCTCAGGACGCGGCGGCCCCGGCGTACACCCCGTCCCCGTTCCCCGACGAGACGCTGAAGGCGAGCTACGCGTCGGACAAGTGGCCCGCGACCGGCGACGGTTCCGACTACTTCACCAACCTCCTCAGCGGTTTCGACCACCTCCCCTCCAGCGTCCTCGGCGCCAACTCCAAGGTCGCTAAGGGCGCCTCGCTCCCCGCGGAGAACGACGAGATCGCGGTGCGCGTCAACAACGCGGCCACGCAGAAGGAGGTCGACAGGGCCGAGGTCGACGCGACGCACAGCGCCACCGTCACCCTGGCGGACGGCCTCGGGTCCCGGCTCGGCGCGATCTACAGCGACGCGCTGAGCGGCGGCCAACTGCCCAAGACCAACGCCCTGTTCGGCCGGGTCACCCAGGGTCTCGACACCCACGACGCGGCCAAGGACCACTACGGCTACCTGCGCCCGTACGTCCGGCTCGGCTTCGTCGGCGACGGCGGGGACGTCTACGAGTCGCAGGACGGCTCGTACAGCGGCCTCGCCACCAGCGGCTCGTACCCGAGCGGTCACACGTACGGCGGTTACGAGGCCGGGACCGTACTGGCCACGCTCCTGCCGGAGTTGGCACCGTCGATCCTCGCCCGCACCTCGGAGTACGGCGACAACCGGGTCATCCTCGGCTTCCACTACCCGCTCGATGTCATGGGCGGGCGCATCACCGGACAGGCCACCGTGGCCCACCGGTGGGCCGACCCCGACTTCGCGCACCTGCTCACACAGGCCCACACCGAGATCGAGAACGTGCTGCTCGCGCAGTGCGAGAAGCGGGGATACGGAGACACGCTCGCCGCCTGCGCGGGCGACTCCTACGGCGGCCTCACCACGGCGCAGGACATCGACGTCTACACGCAGCGCCTGACCTACGGCTTCTCCCGTACGGGCAAGGCCGGTCAGCCCCTCACGGCGCCGGCCGACGCGGCGGCCCTGCTGATCACCGCGTTCCCCGACCTCACCGCCGGGCAGCGCACCCAGATCCTCCAGCAGACCGCCACCGACTCGGGCTACCCGCTCGACCTCACGGCGGACGGCGCACCGAGCTGGGAGCGGATCAATCTGGCCGCCGCGATGGCCGCGCGCGTCGTGGTCAACCACGACGGCTCGGTCACCGTCACCAACCACGCCGACGCCACGAAGGCGAGCGTCGCCGACGCGAGTGCCCTCAAGGTCGGGGGAGTCGCCGTCGACGGCTTCGACCCCGAGGTCTCCACGTATGTCGTCGACCTCCCCGCCAACGGCAAGGTCCCGGCCGTCACCGCCGTCCCGGCCCAGCCCGGCACCCGGGTCAAGGTCACCGACGGAAGCGCGGTCGTCTCCTCGACCGCGCCGCGCTCCACCACCCGCACCGTCACCCTGACCTCACCCAACGGCTCGGTGACCCGTACCTACACCGTCGCCTTCCACCGGTCCGCGCGGGGCAACGGGCACTGACCGCGCCCCGATCCGCGTAGCCCCGCGGGGCCCGACCGCATCCTGGCCGGGCCCCGCGGTGTGTTGCGCGGCTCGCGGGCGCAACACCCCTGCGCGGCCTACCGGTTCGAGGTGGCGGGACCGTCCGAGGAACGGTCCGTCGGGCGGGCCGTGGTGGGGGTCGGAGTGGGCGAGGCGGAGGCGGATTTGAAGGGCGGTCCGGTCCGCGTGGCGGCGCTCGGTGACGGGGCCTGGGCCGTGGGCCGGGTCTTCGCCGTGGCGGGGGCGTCGGTCGGCGCGGGGCGCGGCGTCGGGGTGGTGGCGGCGGGCCTGGCCGCGGGGCCGCTCGCGGGCGGCGTGCCGAGCGGGATCGCGGGCGCGGCGGGCGACTGCGGTCCCGCCATGCGCAGCGGCAGCGCGACGAGGACGGCGACGGCGCCGGACAGGCCGACCCCGACGGCGATACGGAGCAGGCGGCGGCGGGCCGCGCCCCGGCGGATCTTCTCGTACCGGCCGGGCGGCAGCCCGAGATGGTCGGGGGCGGGCCGCAGGATGACCGTCAGCGGGTCCTCGGGGTCAAAGTCCTGACCGTCGTCAGACTGTGTGATCAAGGCTTCTCCTCAAGTGGGCGCGCAGCAGTTCCCTGGCGGTGTGGAGGTCGGACATGACCGTCCCCTCCTTGCGGCCGGTGAGCAGGGCTATCTCCCGGATCGGGAGGTCGGCGTAGTAGTGCAGCAGGATCGGCACGCGCAGGCGTTCCGGCAGCGACTGCACCAGCATGCGCAGCGACGGGTCGGTCTGCTCGGCCGGCGGCCGTACCGCGGCTTCCACGGTGGCCCGGCGTACGGCCCTGCGCTCGCGCTCCAGCTTGCGCCAATGATCCCGTACGAGATTGGTCGCGGTGACGTACAGGAAGCCGCGCGGCTCGGCCACCGCCGTCCAGCGCGCCCAGAGCCGGGTGAACGCCTCCGAGGCGATCTCGTGGGCCGTCTCGTCGTCGTCGACCAGGCGGCGGCACCAGCCGGCGAGGCGCGGATAGAAGGCGGCGAACAGCTCGGACGCTGCCTTCTCGCGGGACCGTTTCAACGCTCTCCATGTCGGGGGCAGGGTGGTGCTGTCGCGGACTTCGTGCGGGTCGTGCGGGTCGTCGCCGACTCTCGCGGTCTTTTTGGTTTCTTACGGTTCCTTATGTTTTCTTACGGTTCCTCGCGGTCCTGTGCGGTCGCTCGGAGAGGGTCCCGGGCCGCCGACGTACGGGGATCGGCGGCGGCCCGGGACTCGGGGAAGGCGTCAGGAGACCGCCTTGGCTGTGGTTTGTCGTGACGCGCCCGCTACGGGATCAGCGAGGCGAAGACGATGACGTTGTCGCGGTAGCCGGTGCCTTCGCGCGGGCCGCCGCACGTGATGAGCCGCAGCTCGGGACGGTTCACGTCGCCGTAGACCGCGTCCGTCGGGAAGTCCGACTTGGCGACCGTACGGACGTCGGTGACGGCGAACCGCGCCGCCTCGCCGTTCTTCAGGCGTGCCACGATCCGGTCGCCCGCGCGCAGCCGCGCGAGGTGACGGAAGACCCCGTCCCCGTAGGCGCCGACCGTGACGTGGGCGAGGATCACCGAGGGGCCGGTCTGACCCGGTGTCGGTGAGCCCCGGTACCAGCCCGCGCGGTCGTGCGCCGTGATCGGCGGGACCTCCACGGTGCCGTCCGGGGCCAACCCCAGTTCCATGACCGGGGTGTTGACCCCGATGGCCGGGACCTCCAGCCGCACCGGGACCGAACGCGCCAGCGCGCGTACCGACTTCGCGGCGGGCCGCGAAGAGGGCGGTGCGCCGGTGGGATGTTCGGTCACGGCGGTACGGCGCGAGGTGTCACCCGAGGCGTCGCCCGCTGCGTGGCCCGCGGCGTGATGGCCGCCGCAGCCGGTGAGCAGGAGGGCGGCCGTCACCGCGGTGACGAAGGCGCGCCGGGGGCCGGTGAGTCGGAAGCCCGCGGTCCGGTCGCCCGCGGTCCGGTCGCCCGCGCCGCGGTCGCTCACGTCTCGGAATCCCTCACCGTGGTCGCCCGCGCGGCCGGAGGTCACGCCCCGGTCGCCCGCCGGCGGCGTACGAGGAGGACCGCCCCGCCGCCGAGCGCGAGCACCGCGGCCGCGCCTCCGCCGATCAGGCCGCCGTCGTTTCCGCCGTGCGAGGCCACCGGCGCCTCACCGGTGTTCGGCGCTCCCTTCGGCACCGCGGGGACCTGGCCCGACGTCGCCTTGGTCGGCGCGGGGGACGCGGAGGGCCGCGCGGACGAGGTGGCGTCCGAAGGCCCGGTCGACGGCGCGGCCGACTGCGTCTTCACGCTGGTCGGAGTGGGGGTCGGGGACGCCCCGTCGGCGAACGCGGGCACACCGCTCGCCAGCACGGCAGTGCACGCGAGTGCCACGGCGCTCAGAACAGTTCGGCGCATGAATCGCTCTCTTTCGTCGGCCCGCCCGCGCGGTCACGCGCGGGCTGAGGTGCGGATCGACTGAAAAGACGAGACGCGGGCGGAACGGATTGTAAAGAGCTGGCAAAGCCGCCGAACGGTGCTTCAGGCGCCCTGCCCGGCGTCGCGGTCGACCGCGCTCATGTCGCCGGTGCCGGGGACGCCGTCGGCGCGCGCGTACCGCAGGTGCACGGTGCCCTTCGGGCTGGCCACGGGCGGTGCGAGCAGGGTGACGTTCGTGGGGACCGCGCCGCCGTCGAACACCTTCTTCCCGACGCCCAGCATGATCGGGTGCACCCAGAGGTCCAGCCGGTCGAACAGCTTCTCGCGCAGCAGCGTCTGCACCAGGTTCAGGCTCCCGACCACCTTGATGTGCTCGTGCCGCTCCCGCACCTCGCGCACCGCCGCCACCAGGTCCGGCCCCAGGTGCGTCGACCCCGCCCACGACAGATCGGGCGTACCCCGCGAGGCCACGTACTTCGGCACGCTGTTGAAGAGCGTGGCGAACCCCCCGTTGTCCCCGTCCTTCTGATGCGGCCAGTACCCGGCGAAGATGTCGTACGTCCGCCGCCCGAGCAGCAGCGCGTCCGTCCCCTCGTACGCCGCGTCCACCTGCGCCCCGGCCACCTCGTCCAGCATCGGCACCTGCCACCCCCCGTACGAGAACCCCTCCGGATCCTCCTCCGGCCCCCCGGGCGCCTGCCCCACCAGGTCCAGCGTCGTGAACAGCTCGATGTGAATGAGACCCATGACGTACTCCCGATCGGTGTCTTTTCCCCGTCCAAGAGGTAGACCCCCACCACCCCCCGAACTCATCGCCCGGCTTCGGGCCGCTGTCGGCTGACCGGGTCCGGTCCGGGGGCCTTCTCTCGGCGTGGAGCCGCCCTGCCCGGGGGGTGTCCGCGCGGCCCCGGGCAGGGCGGGTGGGTCGGGTCGGGTTGGGTCAGGTGGCGGGGCAGGGGTCGGTGGAGGTGAGGAGGGCGGCGGTGCTCTGGGCGATCGTGACGTGGACGCCGGTGAGGAGGGTCAGGGAGAGGGCGGTGACGGTGATGCCCTTGCCTCCGGCGACGGTCGTCTGCTGATTGATGACGAGGGAGCCGACGAGCGGCAGGGCGATGGTGGTGTTGGGCGCGGCGTTGGCGGCGACGGTGACACCGGCGACGCGGAGGTTGGTCAGGACGGTCGAGCCGGTCGAGGAGACCGGTCCCGGCCCGGTGTCGGTGAGGGACTGCCGTGCCCGGGCCGAGGTGCCGACGAGGTCGGCGGTGATCAGGCCGCCGAGGAGATTGACGCCGGTGGTCTGGGCGTGGGCCGCGGCCGTACGGGTCCCGTCGCTGTCGACGGTCCCCGAGGCGTCGGTGGTCAGGACACCGAGGTTGCCGACGGTGCCGAGCCCGGCGCTCACCACGGAGTGGCTGTCGCTGCCGGGCAGCGGCGTGCAGGAGTGGGCGGACGGTGCCAGCGGCCCGATGTCGAGCAGCGGCGAGGTGAGCCGTACGCCGTGCGCGCGGGCGTCGAAGACGGGCGCGGTGAAGGTCACCGAGGCGCAGCCCGGCAGGTCGACGCCGACCGGGTCGGTGATCGACGAGCCGCAGATCTGGTACGTGCCACCGTCGTTGGAGGTGAGCTTGACGGTCGCGGTGCAGGACTGCTGACCGGCGGCGAGGTCACCGCTCACGGTCACCGTGCCGTCCGCCGCGTTCGCGGTGGCCGTTCCCGTACCGCAGTCGGTGGTCGCGCTGCTGCCGTCCAGCCGCAGCCCGTCCGGGAGTTGGGCGCCGAAGGACCAGCCGTTCTTGGCGGCCAGCTCACTGGTGTTGGTGACGGTGAAGGTCAGGGTGGTGGGCGCGCCCACGGGCAGGTGCGCCGGTGCGAAGCCCTGGTCGAGCTGCGGAGTGGCGTCCAGCAGACGGACGTTGTCGATCGCGCCGTCGTTGCCGTTGCCGCTGGCCTGCTCGTTGACCAGCCGGATACCGGCCGAGTCGCCGCTGAACAGCACCGAGCCGTTGCTGGCGTACGTACCCACCGAGGTGCCGCCGATCACCGAACCGGGGTTCTGGCACGGGTCGATGGGGGAGGTGAACGCGGCGCGCGCGGTGCCGCCGTCGAGCAGGTAGAAGGCGAGCAGGGGGTGGCTGGCGAAGCAGTTCTGGGCCGCCGCGTCCACCGAGAAGGTCAGGAACCGGTGGTTCGCGCTCAGCGGGATCGGCCGTACGGTCTCCAACTCGGTGCGCCCGGCGCCCGGATCGCCCGAGGTGTAGGCGGTGAGCGAGTGGTTGGTGGACGCGTTGCCGCCCGCCCACGTGCCCAGCGCGACGGCCATCTGCTTGTTCGCGTTCCAGAAGCCGCCGCAGTTGACGCCCGGCGGGGGACTCGCGGGGCCCTGCTGCGAGACGAGCAGACCGTTGCAGGAGGTCAGCCACGCCGGATCGGCGGTGTACGTCTCCGCCAGCGGCGCCGCGCCCGTGTAGTCCGGCAGCGTCGTCACCGCCGGGCCCTGACCGTTCTCGAAGTCCTCCGTGAACACGCTCGTCGGCGCGCTCGGCGTACCGGGCTGACCGGGCGTGTTCGCCTGCGCCGGGCCGCCCGCGACCAGCGATCCCGTGGCCAGCACGGTCACCCCTAACAGCGCCGTGGCCACCCGCCTGCGCCACCGCCGGTCCGCCCGGCCACTGGCCCCGCCGCTCCCTTCGCCGCGCCGTCTTCCGTCGATACCGGTATCTGCCAGGCCGAAGCCTCTCATCGACAATCTCCTTCGTACGGGCACGCCGGTGCGCCGTCCGATCGCTCGTCAACAGGCCCGCCGTGCCGACGCGTTGCGCGTCTGCGGTCACCCTCCCCGCCCCCCGCCCCTGCGCACATCGGCGCGCGCCGCCCCGCTTGATGCACACGAGGTCCCGTACGCCGCACAAGCCGGTGCGTACTGCCGCAAGCCCCCGGTCTGTGCCCGGCCGACCGATTCGGGAGGTTTGCCGAGCCGTTTCCCGGCGGTCACGCGGTCCGCCGGACGGGACAGGCGGGCGCAGCACCTCCGCCAATCCGCCCGACCGGCACCGCGCGTCCCGGATACCACCCGGCCGACCGCGCGACACGCTTGGTCAGGGCGGACCAACGCGGCGGGACCGGGCCGCCGCCCGGCACCGGCCGACGCCGGTCGCCCCCGTGGATCGGCCTCTCCAACGCCCGGCCCCGTGTTCCGCGAGCGGTCAGTCGCCGAAGTGCTGGGGCAGGTCTCCGGCATCCCAGAGCGCGTCGAGCTTGGCGAAGAGCGATTCCAAGTCCTTCAGGAGGATGTCGCGCGCCGCTTCGGGGAGTTGGAGGAGCGGGTCATCGAAGCTCGGCCCGGCGTCGGGGCCCGTCCATCCCTTGTGGCGCCGACAGGACGCGCACCACATGTAGGTGATGCGTACGGTGCGGTGGGGTCCCACCCGCCGGTAGACGTACGTCCGCACCGCGACGGCTCCGCATGCCGGGCAGGCGCGCTCACCGGGTTCATCGACGAATCTCGGGCCGGCCAGTAGCTGCTGGACCTGCTCCGCATCGAATTCCCGCACCGCTCGCCCCTCGTCAGCCTGTCCTGGACTTGAACAGCGACAGCATACGTTGGCCGTATTCCTCCGCCGCGTCCTCGGTGCCGCCCCAGATATGACTGGGCGCGACGGTCTCGCCCCACAGCGGCTTCGAATTGAGCGACAGCCGGAACTGCTGATGGTGGTAGATCTCGTGGAAGACGGTGGCGACGCCCTCGTCCATGCTGCGCAGACCCAGGTCGGAGATCTGGATCAACGGGAGCCCCCGGGGCCCGAGTTGGGGCGTGCCGGACACCAGGTGCGGGCTGTTGCCGAAACCGAGTCCGGTCGGCGTGTGGATCTCGGGAACGTGCACGATGTCGTAGTGGCTCACGGACATGTCCGCCTTGCCCAGCGCCATGCGCAACTGCCGGATGCTGATGGGCGCACCGAGCTGGCCGCCGGGAAGGCCCTGCGACGGGCCCCGGAACACGTTGATCAACGAGGAACAGGGTGAGAGGCCGAGCGGATCGGCCAGCACCGTGGGGTTGATGACATCGGCGTAGTCGTCGGCCCCCGGAGCCAGACCGAGCGGATCGGGGCTCAGGTAGCGTCCGGTCTCGGGGTCGAAGTAGCGGTGGTAGTTGTAGTCGAGGCCGGTCTCGGGGTCGTGGTAGCGGCCCGGACTGCGCAGCGGGCAGTCGACCGGGTCCCCGGCGGCCGTCTCCGACGCGGCAGCCGCGGTTTCGCCTTCCGCCGTCCGCGTGGTCTCCGGCAGCCACGGATGACCGCGTCGCCGCCAGGCGACGACGCCTTCAGGACCGACGAGTTCGGTGGGAGCACCGGCCAGGTCCGTGATGACGGCGAGGAACCGGCGGTCGATCTCTTCCTGCGACAGGTCCGCCACCGCCTCGGCCGTACGCCTGCTCTGCACCTGCGCGACCGCGCGCGGGCCCTCTCCCAGCAGGCACTCCCAGGTGGTGACCGCTTCCTGGGACCCGGTGACCACGGTGTCCGCCGCCGCGGCCGGGACGCGCACCTGCTCCGCGAGGACCTCTCCGTCCCAGGCGAACCGGACTTCCCCGGCCGCACTGCCGTCCGCCGTCACCAGCTTCTTGGACGTACGGCGTCCCAGCGCGTCGTAGGCGTACGCGGCGACACTGCCGTCCGGGTTGGTGACCGACCGGAGCCGGTCCTCCGCGTCCCACCCGAAGGTCCAGCGCAGCCGACCGCCGGACAGCAGCATCCGGGTCTTGACGGCGACGCGGCCCCGCTCGTCGTACGTGTAGCGGACGCGGCCGGAACGCAGCACCCGCGATCCCGACACCTCAGGAAGCGGCGGACGCCGGTCGTCCGGCCCGGCACCGCGGGGATCACCGGTGTCGACGTCAGTGATCCGCCCGGCGGCATCGAGCGTGAACCGGTGCGTGCCGCCGACGAGTTCGGCTATCTCCGTCGGATATCCGTCGGGCCGGTAGCGGTACCTGCGCTCCTGGACCGGGCGCCCGCTCGCCTCGTCCACGAGGGACTGGACCGTCAGGCGGCCGACCGGGTCCCAGCTCTGCCGCAGCCGGGCCGCCTGCCCCAACCGCCGCTCGGTCTCCCGGCCGTCGCGGTCGTAGGTGAACCGAAGCGACTGGTCGCCCATCCGCAGGCCCACCGGTCGGTTGCCCTCGTCGTAGGTCCACGCACTCTCGACGCCCGAGGGAGTCCGGCGGCCGATTCGGCGTCCCATCGCGTCGTAGCGGCTGGTCATGACCAGCCCGTCGCAGCTCTCGGCGACGAGCCGACCGCCCTCGTCGTAGGTGAACTCCACGACGGCGGAGGCGTTTTCGGCGCGCAGCATGCGACCGGTGGCCGAGTAGGCGAAGACCGCGTCGCCGTCGGGCGTGACCATCCTGGTCACTCGTCCGCCCGAGTCCCGCTCGTAGCCGGTCGTCCCCCCGTGGGCGTCGACACTGCCGATGAGCTGCCGCGCGGCGTCGTAACGGTGCGTGCGCGTACGCCCGTTGAAGTCGGTCTCACTGACCAGGTTGCCCACGGCGTCGTAGGTGTACGACCAGGTCAGACCGTCGTCGTCGCGCACCTCGGTCAGTCGCAGCTCGGTGTCGTAGGTGTAGCGCAGACGTGATCCGTCGGGTGCGGTCCGCTCGGCCGGGAGGCCGAAGTGCGTCATCGTGAAGCGGTGCACACCGCCCGCCGGATCGCGGTAGGCGACAAGGTCGCCCTCGGCGTCGTACTCCCACTCCTCCGCCGAACCGTCCGGCCGCCTCCGCCACAGCGGCCGGCCCTCGGACGACCAGCCGGTCCTGACGGACTGTCCCGTGTGGTCGGTGACCTCCGCGACACGGCCGAAGGCGTCACGGACGTACGCGGATTCCCCGCCGTCGGGGTCCACGACCGCCACGGGCAGCCCGGCCGCGTCGGTCCGTATGCGCCGGGTCGCACCGAGAGCGTCGGTGACCGACGTCAGCGCGCCGCGGTCGTCGTACGTGTACGCGGTCGTCGCACCGGCCGCGTCCGTGGTGTCCAGCAGATTCCCGTGCGCGTCGAACCGCTGGCCGACCCGCGCCCCGTCCGGATCGACGGCCCGTACGGGAAATCCGAGGCCGTCGTACTCGATCCGTGCGACGGCACCGTCCGGATAGGTGATGCCGGTGCAGTGGCCCAGGCCGTCGTACGTGTAGCGCGTCGTGCGTCCCAGCGGATCCGTACGGCTCAGCAGCCGGTCGTAGCGGTCCCACGCCGACGTCGTGCTGTGCCCGAAGTGATCGGTCTGCCGGATCAGTTGGCGAGCGACGTTGAACTCGTAGGTCGTCGTGGCGCCGACCGAATCGGTGGCCACCGTCGTCCCCGGCGCGCTGTCGTAGACATAGCTGTAGGCGAGGACGCCGTCGGTTCCCCCGGTGCGGACGCAGCGGCCCCGGTCGTCGTAGGCGTACGTGTACCAGGTGTCGTTGCGGTCCTGCCAGCGGGTGACGCGGCCCCGGTCGTCGTAGCCGAAGGTCAGGGGCACGCCGGAGGAGTCGGTGACGGCGGTGAGGTGGCCGTCGGTGTAGCCGAACGCGCACAGGGCGGGCCGGTCATCGGCGGAAGCCAGGTGGAGGGCGGTGATCCGGCCGTCCGCGGTGCTGACGGCGACGCGGTAGCCGCCGCTGTGGGTGACGTCGACGGGGGCGCCGAGGTCGTCGTACGTGATCACGATCCTGTTGGCGTTGCGGTCGGTGATCTCCGCCAGGGCCAGCCACCCGCGCGGCTGCGCCCGGAAGCGCAGGGTGCGACCGGTGTCGGGCTGGGCGACGGTCATGGTGCTGCCGGGGGTGCCGTCCCAGGTCAGGGGCCAGCGCGGGCCCTCGACGGGGAGCAGTGGGTGGCCTGGCTCAGGTACCGGGTAGTGCAGGACCATGCCGTCGGCGGTGGTGAACCGGATGCCCTGGTCGTCCAGGACCAGCCGCTGGTCCAGCGTGGAGGCCCAGGTCGGCCCGAACCACCGGCCGCCGCGGAACCCGGTGCGATGGGCGCGCTCCAGCAACAGCGGGAGGATGCCGGGCAGATGCACGTCGGTGGCGGACATGACCATCTCACCGGTGGCCATGTCGATGGGGTCGCCCGAGGTGAACAGGCCCTTGATGGTGCGGCCGGCGTCGCGTATCGCTCCCGCGCCCTTGCGGATGCTGTTGGCGATGTTCTCCAGGGCCTTGCCGGATTTGAGGAGGGCGGGGAGTTCGCGGGCCATCTTCAACAGGCCGCCGGCGGTGGTGAGGCCCTTGAACATCGGGATGCAGTCCAGGGCGGCGAACAGGACATCCCAGAGGCTGGCCTGGCCTTTGAGGTATTTCATGACGGTGTCGGCCAGGACCAGGACGGCGGCGGCCAGGACCAGCCACGCCAGGGGGCCGCCGATGATCAGGACGACGATGCCCAGGACCGCGACGATGACCTTGCAGACCGCGATGATGTCGTCCCAGTGGTCCGCGACCCAGTCGACCGCCTTCTCCCACCAGTGCTTGTTCCTGATCCCCGCATCCGACGCCTCATGCAGCGCGTGCTGGGCGGTGGAGGCGGCGTCGTCCCTGAGCTGGGCCGCGTCGGCCGCGAGCTGCTTGGCCGCGTCCAGCTTCGCCTGCGCGCTGTGGACGGCGGTGGAGGCGGTGGTGTGGGCGCTGTTAGCGTCCGTGGCATTACGGGCCGCCGCACGCACCTCCTCCGCCGACGGCGGCGGCACGTCCGGCTTCGGGTCCTCCTGATACTGCCTGGACTTGTCCTGCGCCCGCTTCACCCACGCATCGGCGTTCGTCAACTGGCTTTGCGCGGTGTCCAGTTCCTGGCGGGCGGTGCGCCCCTGCGCCAGCGCCCGGTCCGCGTCACCCTGCGCCGTCTCCAGCTTCGGCCAGTAATCGTCCAGGGCCCCGGACGCGAGGCGGTAGGAGCGCTCCAGCTTGTCCAGCTCACCGGGAAGGTCCCCGAACTGCTGCCGGTAGGCGTCCCCCGACAGCCCCGCCCACTCCTGGACGACGGTGTCACCGCTCAGGCCCCGCACCGACCGCAGCGCCGAGGCGACATCATCGGCGAAATCCCCCAGCTTCCGCGCGAGTTCCTTCACCTCGAACGGATCACCCGGCACCGGATCCCGGTCCAGATCCAGCACATCCCAATCCGTCGG
>NZ_JBVHMF010000021.1:0-112239 GCF_055558595.1 Streptomyces sp. NPDC025721
TCTGTTGATCTTTCCCCGGTCCCCCCCCCCCTCCGCCTATCCATCGCGCGAAACGGGGGGCGGGGTTTTTCCCGGGCCCCCTCCCCCCCCGCCCCCGCCCCCCCCCCACCCCCCCCCCGGCCGCGGCACTGCGCCGGGTCACGGCTTCAGGACGACCTTCGTCCATCCCCGGTCGCGGTCGTCGAAGTGCCGGTAGGCGTCGGCGTACAGGGGCAGCTCGTGCGAGACGATGAACGACGGCTCGGCGCCGGTAACCCCGTCCGGACAACCGGCTCACCGAAGCGGACACCCCCACTGCCATCCACGACTGCCTGGACGCGGCGGGCAACACGACCGGCGTCGACGCCCCCTCACGTGCCCCGACACCAGGACCACCTACGCCTTCAACCAGCTCACCCGCCTCAGCGCCGCATACTCCGGCACCGACAACGGCGAACGCACCCGCCTCGGCGCGACCACCTTCCACAACGGACCCGAAGGACTCGCCGCCTCCACCACCGCAGGAACCGACACCGGATACACCCGCGATCCCCAGGGCACACTCAACTCCATGAATACCGGGGGCACTTCGTACTACTACCCCACCGACATCGACGGCTCCGTCCTCGGCCTGGCCAACGCCGCCCGCACCCACAACCACAACCCCTACGGCCAGGACGCCTCTACCCCACCGGCCCGTACAGAACGGGCGCCCGCTACTACGACCCCACCCCCGGCCGCTTCACCCAAACCGACCCCTCCGGCCAGAAAACCAACCCCCTACCTCGCCCTCGCCGGTGACCCCATCAACCACACC
Organism: Streptomyces sp. NPDC025721; assembly: GCF_055558595.1. NCBI lineage: Bacteria > Bacillati > Actinomycetota > Actinomycetes > Kitasatosporales > Streptomycetaceae > Streptomyces > Streptomyces sp. NPDC025721. The sequence goes on from NZ_JBVHMF010000021.1 coordinate 797, forward strand.
GACCCCAACGGAAGATCATTCTTCGGCAAAGCCTAAAGTTCGGATATTTCGCCAGTTTGATGAAGAAAGTAATAACCGAAGACGACAGCGGAGCGTTCGCTGCTAAAGTCGGATTTTTGGTGGGAATCGGAACAGAAGCGATTTGCGATGCAGCCGCCGCTGCCGGAGCCGCGCCTACTCTGGGAGCGAGTATCGGCCTAGGCATCACGGGCTGCACCGTGCTGGCATCCGGCCTCGCTGCGGCGGCCACCGCTGGCACAGAAGCCGCTCAGTAATAAACCGTGGCGAGGGTGGGTGTCACGCGGCACCCACCCTCGTGAGGAGATACATATGGTCAAACCGCTTCTGACGATCGCGGGTTTCGCTACGGTCATTCTTATCGTTCTGGGTGTCAGCGCGGCGATAAACGGCAACGGGGCGCTGGCCGTCATCCCCCTCGTCTTCGGTATAGGCATGATCGGGGCTATAGCGTGGATCAGCCACCGCGCCTCCGCCGGTGGCAATAAATGAGTCCTCGCATCCCTGATCCCACACAGGCATTCGGTCAGCTCAGCCTCGTTTCAACGACGGAGCCCGGTGCCGGACAGGCGGTTGCCGTAGTGTTCCTCGCCTCGTTGGCAATCGTCGTCGGGTACTACATCATCATCCGACGTCGAAAATAGCCCGTACCGTGCGGGCCGCCACCAACACCCGGAACGCTCACGCTTCCCCGATTACCGGGCGTTCCGTCGCCCGGGCCACATGATGGGTGGATGCAGATCACTCCGCGCGCCTTCGCCCATATCCGCCTCACGGTCACCGGCGTCGACCGCTCCCGCGCCTTCTACGAGGACCTCTTCGGACTGCCCGTGGCCTTCGAGCTGCCCGCGGACGCGGACGACAAGACGCGCGAGGAACTGTCGTTCCTCTACGGCGGCGTCAGCTGCCGACTCGGTGACTCCCTGCTCGGGCTGCGCCCGGTCGCCTCGGACCGCTTCAGCGAGGACCGGGTGGGCCTGGACCACGCGGCAGCGAAACAGGCCCACAGAGCCCCGCCGCGCTGCTGACGCAACTGGGCGAGGCCGTCGTGGCCCAGGGCGCCGTGAACCTCAGTGAATGGGTCACCGAGCAACTGCCGACAACGCTGCGGCCCGCGTCCTGGGCTGCATCCTCCACCTCGCCGACGCCACCTACGACGCCCGCCGGTGGTGGCAGTACGCCGCCGGTGAGGACCGCGCAGCCTCCCACTGCCTGTACCTGTCACCTGCCACGCGGCGAACCCACAACCGCGTCATGGCTCGGCCAGTACAAGCCGCATCCCGGCCCGGCACCCCGAATCGAGCGGGCGGTATCCCGCACGGCGGGCAAACTGCTCGCCGCAGTCGGCGAAACCCGCCCCGGGACCCCGACCGCCTCTATGCCCTCCGCGCGCCGGCACCCAGGCGCCCACCTGGATTCCACACTGGAATCGGAGGGAATCGAGACCCGGGCGTTACCCGGTGGCGTGGACGGCCGGGGCTGCGAGACGGTACGCCGTCAGCTTCACAGCTGGTCGTCGCGCTCTGCTCGTTCGGCGGGCAGACTCGTGCGGCCACCGCCGCACGGTCGGGGCATCACACGTAGACGAGCTCTTACAACGGCTACCTAGGAGCGGATCGAGCCGCTGCTGCCGAGGAGGGAGCGGCGGTTCTGGTTTCCGGGACGTCGGCCGGTATCTGACCGGGAGGCGCTGTCACCCGGCTCCAGTCCCTGCCAACACGAAGGAGCACCGACGAAATGGCGTGTGCGGGGTGACGGAATGAGGCCGCGTTCTCAGAGTGGGGTTGCTGCGCCGAGGTGGGTCCTTCGCTTGGCCAGCGGCCGGGGGGAGTCGGCGGATAGCGTGTTCAGTCCGCGCGAGGGGTGAGGGGGGCGTGTGCTGGTGGGGAACGAACAGTTAGGTGTTGTGCTGGTCCACGGAATCGCAACGCGCAGCCGTCTCACTCAATCAAGTCCACACAGGTCAACGCCATGCGATCAACTTAGTTCGGTTAGACGGGTCATCCACGGTGACAGCGGGCCCGGGGAATTTCGAAGCGGGATCCGTCCGGGCCCGGGGCCTGTGACGGCGCAGAGGGCACCGGAGAGTCGGTGGGGCGGACGCACCTGCTGACAGGCAGGTGCTTGTCGGTGCGTATCGGAGTAGATGCCAAATGAGCGTCTGACAGGCAATAACGGCGAACAGGGCTCATAAGGACACATCGGCCGCTAACATCGCCTGATTCCGCTTGGCCCGGGTGATCCGCCCGGCGGTCCGCGGAGGTGAGCTGAGGGGTGGGACTTATGCCGGGGACACGACGTGCGCTGGTCGCAGCGGTGACAGGAATGCTATTAGCGGCGGGGCTCATGGCACCCGCGGCACGTGCCGAACTCCCGCAGGACATGCCGCAGCCGTCGGCTGCGGCATGGCAGCAGCCCGTTGAGAGTTCAGGGCTGCTCCATACGGACTTGCAGGGGAACTCCAGCGTCCAGGGATGCACGGGCAACGACAGCACAGGGCCGATGGTGCAGCGGTTCACTGCCGGTGGGTCTCCGCTTCCCGGCGCGCCCGCAGGAGCGCTGGCGTCTTGTGTCAGCATGGTGAGCGCCAGTGGTCTGACGGTAGGCATCCGCCCACGCCCGCTCGGCAACGGCACCGATCCTTCGGTCGTGGCGGCGTACCAGGGCGCGGCGTTGAAGTGGACCCGCCCCATCAGCGTGACGTGCGGCCAGTCTCCTGTCGCTATCGGATACGGACAGCTCGTCCCGGGCGCGGACGGCAACATCTACGGCGCCGGCACCGCGTACACCAACTGCGGCTGGCAGGCCGTGATCTTCGGCATATCCGCGACGACCGGGGCATTGCTGTTCGCCAACCGGTCCGCGGACGCTTCCGGCATCGTCGGGGCCTACCGGCGGGGCCTGGTAGTGGAGAACTACGCCGGAGACGGCGTGCGGTACGTCGACTACCACGGCAACGACATCGGCCGCGTTCGCGTGGTGTCCGCCGCTGCCGAGATGCCGCAGCGGCTCGCTGTGAACCCCGACGGCTACGTGTTCGCGTACCTCACCAACCGCAGCGGCCCCACCTCCAAACCCGACTGCTGGCGGTACGACCCGGTTAACCGCCTCGATGTGTTCAACATCAGTGGCCGCACCGGCCGTTACACCCTGCCATACTGCGCCGACCCACTCATCAACGCTTGGACCGCTGCCTCGTGGGGGGTGCCGGTCCTGCTGACTGTCACTCAGGCTGGAAGCAGCACCGACCGCCTGATCGCTGTCGATCCCAGGGGCCATCTGCTGTTCACCCGTACCGTCCCCGAAAGAGACGACGCCCGCGACCGCGCCTACGCACCGGTCGCCGTCCAAGCCGACAGCCGCGGCCACATCGTGCTGCTGCGCAATGTCGCCTATAACGCGTACACCTCCACCAGCTTTCAGGTAGACACCTACAGCCACACCACCGGCGCGCCGGTGGACTCCTTCGACACCTCCGCGCTCGACTCCGGCGCAGGCGGAAACAGCAGCCAGTACGCCCTAGCCGAAGGCCGTCTCTACGTCGAACAAGTCCAGTGCACCGCCCCGGACGGGCTATGTGGCACTTGGCAGACCGTGCTGGTGTCCATGCCGCGCCCGGGGCTGGGGATGGACGAACCTCGCGCCACGCTCCTGAAATCCAGTGCGGCGCTTCCGGCGCCGGTCTCGACTGTCGCGCTGGGCGACTCCTACTCCTCTGGCGAGGGCAATCCGCCGTTCGACGCCGCTTCCCACGCCTGCGATCGTAGCCCGCAGGCGTGGCCCCGGCTGCTGGCGGTAGACGACGCGGCCGTGCATCTCGCGGCGCACCTGGCGTGTTCAGGGGCGGAAATCTCGGCGCTCAGCTCGACGTTCAAGGGGGAACCCGCACAGGTGACGACCCGTCTGCGTTCCCTTCGGCCCGCACCGAGCCTGGTCACGCTCACTATCGGTGGAAACGATGTCGGCTTCTCCGGCATCCTGACCCACTGCTTCCTCAGCGACTGCGTCCTGGATCGCACCGTCGCCCACGCGAGGAGCTACATCAGCCAGACGCTCCCGGGGAAGCTGCTGAGCGCCTATCAGCTGGTCAAAACGACAGCTCCGCATGCCCGGGTAGTCGTGGTCGGCTATCCGCGGTTGTTCCCCGCGCAGCAGTCGGCCACCAGGCGGTGCGGCTGGCTCACACCTTCTGAGCGCTCCAATCTCAACGACCTGGCCGCGCAGATGGATGCCGCCACCCGGGCCGCGGCCGCCCGCGCTCACGTTACCTACGTCTCGGTCCTGAACAGCTTCGACGGTCACGAACTGTGCAGCGCCTCACCATGGGTCTACGACGTCGGCCGGAACGGCGGCGACAACCGCGGCCACCCCCTGCCCGCCGGACAACGCGCCATCGAATCCGCAGTACGGCGGGTGATCGACGCCGTCTGACCACCGCCAGGCCACACCGCCGGTGAGTGTCGCGAGGCTGGAGTGGCCTTGAAGGGTTCGCCCGGCCGTCCTCGCCTCAGTGACGCGCAGATCGCCCGGCTGGAGCAAGAGTTGCAGCGCGGTCCGCTAGTCCACGGATGGGCGGACCAGCGGTGGACGCCGACGCGGGTGAAGACGCTGATCGGGCCGCTGTGCCACGTCTCCTACACCGTTGAAGGCACCTGGTGGTTACTGAGACGGCACAGCTGGTCCTGGCGCAGCCAGCCCGGTGGGTGTTCGAGCGGAACGATGCGCCGAACGTCGGAGACGCCGACCTTGGCCTCATTACGCGTCTCGTAGTCCTCGGCCGCCGCCAGCCCGTAGGCCACGCCGGGCTCCGGCGCTGCGGGAAGCTTCGTGCGTCACCGCTGCGGCGCTCGTGCTGTCGGTCGCCGTGGCACTCGGCACGGCACCGGACTGGGCACCTACCGCTGGGTCGTCGAGCGAACCTTCGCCTGGCTCCACGGTTTCAAACGACTCCGCATCCCCTGGGAACGACGAGCTGACATCCACGAGGCCATCCTCAAACTCGCCTGCTGCTTGATCACCCTGCGACAGGTCAACTCATTGTGTTGGCCGTTGTTAGTACTCCAGTCGTAGATCGTGACCTTGCTGGTCGGGGCTGGTGCGGAGATGGCTGCGGCCCCCGTTGATCATCGTGAGTTGTGTGGACAAACGAAAATCAGGCGGTGGCCGCGGGGCACAGCGGAGTGCCTGCCCGGTGGCGGGCGATGTTCGACCAGCTGATGAGTCGCGTGACGGGCCGGTTCGCTCGGGTCGAACCCCGACGTCGCGCAACCGCGTTGGTGCTCGGCCTACTCTCGGACCTGCCGAGGAAGAACTGCTGGACGCTGGCCGAGCACGCCGGCGACGCAGCCCCAGACGGCATGCAGCACCTGCTCCACCGTGCGAAATGGGACGCCGACGCAGCCCCTGACGACGTGCGCGCCTACGTGATCGAGCACCTCGCCGACGACCAGGCGGTGCTCGTGGTCGACGAGACGGGCGACCTGAAGAAGGGCACGGCGACCGTCGGCGTCCAGCGCCTGTACACCGGCACGGCCGGCCACATCGAGAACGTCCAGGTCACCGTCTATCTCGCTTACTACGCCGCCCGCGGACACGCCGCCATCGACCGAGCCCTGTACGTGCCACGCTCGTGGACTGAGAACCCGGATCGCTGCCGGAGCGCGGGCATCCCTGACGATCTGGCCTTCGCCTCCAAGCCCCAACTCGCTGCCCCCATGGTTGAGCGGGCCCTGGACGCGGGAGCTTCCGCTCGCTGGGTCGCGGGCGACGAAGTCTACGGCGATAACCCGCACCTGCGGACAGTCCTTGAACACCGTCGGACCGGCTACGTCCTCCTGCCGACCCCTTCGCTCACCCACGCCGTGCTGTCCGCGCTCACCCGACTCGATCCTGGCACGGGCGTCGACCAACTGGCGTTCGCTGCCCGGCTCGCGGCCGCCGATCCGGAGGCCGCCCCAGTTCCGTGACGGATGCTGTGCTGGGTGGGGCGGGCGATGACGCTGGGTGTCACCGGCTCCGAGGTGGGCGTGAACGCAGGCCCAAGGCGGCGTAGACCAGGGTGTTCGGTGTAGCAGCGGTGCGGGCTGCGAGGTCCTCGAAGTAGATCCAGAAGTGGTTGTCGTGGACGCGTCTCTGTTGGTAGACGTATGGAGCCAGGGCGTCCCACATGCGGACGATTCCCGTACCGAAGGAGCCGACAACCAGTTCCTGATCGATTATGCCGTGGGCGACGAGCCTGCCGAGGTCGTCGAAGAACATCCCTATCTTCAATGCATGGGGGCGAGCTTCGTCGGGAAGTTCGGTAACGCCGCAGTCGACGGAGTGCCGGGCTAGATCGTTCAAGACATACTTCTCATCTTCGAGGTAGGTCGACTCCGGGCCGTGGACTAACTTGAAGGCTTCGAGGATCACCGGCAGGTGGTTCCCTCCGTTGCTGAGGCGGTTCTGCCGCAGGGCCAGCAGCAATGCCAGAGAGGCGATCACTATGGTGGCGAGGTTCAGGACTATGGTCACGTCCACGGACTCTATGAAAAAGTGGCCTCGGGGCCCAGGGTCAGGGTCGCTTCGTGCCAGGGTGACCGTGGTGCCCTTGAGAACGATCAGTCGCGTTCGGCTTCGCGGGAGGCCGGTTGCCCGCTGCGGCGGGAGGACCGGCGGGTGATGCACGGGACAAGTCTCAGCCATCAACTTGTGGGCAACCGCCGCCGGCGCGAGCGCCTCGACAGCCGCAGCCGTGGCGCAGTACCGCTACGACTCCGTCGGGCGGCAGGGCCGTCCGGTCAAGCAAGGCGAACTCCTCGCCGTATCATTCGCTGTCCTGAGCCTCTGGGCGTGCCAGTACTTCCTGGATGGTCATGTATCGGCACACTCCAGTAGAGAGATCTACCAGGACCGGTAGATTTCCCATCAGCCGCTCGCTTTTCCGGCCTTCGTCCGAAAAGGCTCGAGAGTTGTAGGGAATGACTGCGTGCCCGTCTTCGACGTAGGCGTGCTCCGGCTCAAGCCTCATCGTCTCCGGGTCCCGGCCTGCACCGCCCTGCACCAACAAAGTAGAGGCCGCGCCCAGCACTTCAGTCATTGACAGCTCGTCAGTTCATCCTCATGAGTTAGCACTCCCCCAGCCTACCGGCTGGACCGTTCCTAACTGGTAGTCGAGGAAGACGATATTACCGTCCACGTTGACCACATTGAAGACATGACCAATTCTGGATCCCGTGCCTCTGGTAACCGCAACGAGAACGCGACCACCTGGGCCCCAGAGGAGTACGTCCTCCATGACGCCACTCAAGCGCGCCCCCTCAAATCCAAGAGGCCGACGGTCATCAGCAGGGCCGATCCTCTCCTACCGCCCTTGGTCCCGCCAAGAACAGTCACGGCGATCTGCTGAACCAGTTGGTCTGCGGCGGCGTACTCGTCGGCGAGTTGGTCACAGCTTTGCTGACAGAGCATTTGGGGCAGCGCGGTAGAGGCCAGGTCATATTCGCCCTGATCCACAGCGGAGAAGTCCACAATCTCGCCGCGGAGTTCGCCAGGCTCAGCCACAGCCGATCGCCTGGGACGCTCACTTCTACGGCACTCCAGGAGACCCGAACTCCGGCGAGGCCACTGCGTCATCGAGCAGACCCGCTGAGGCGCAAAGCGCCGTTTACGAACCGATACGGCCGGTACCAAGAATATCGGGCCTGCCCGCGGTTGGCCGCGCTGCTTCCACACCTTCGCTTCGGCAGCACAGCACGACCACCTCGGCCTTGGCTGGAGGCGTTGTTCCGACGCGGCATCCCCAGCGTGTGGCGTGATGCCGGTGGCACCAGCCCATCAGGATCATGGCATGCAACGATTAGCCGGTGCGGCGGCGCCGCGGGGGCCTGGTTGGTGCGGCCATCGCCCAACTCACCAAAGCCAACTCTCGCAGATGTGTTGGCAACACTCGCGCCGAGGACTCTGCCGTAGCACAGGTACAAAGCCCCTTCGTAGCCGACGCGCTGGTCTGCGCCTACTGGGCGGTATGGCATATCAGCCCATACGACCACCCCGGCCCCCACGGACGGACGGCGTTCTCCACAATCAGAATGGGGTCGCTGGGCCGGCATGGAGCATGGGCCCGCAGCCGAGACAGACGCCCGCAGGGACCCCGACGACCCGGCGGCTCCTGGACAGTTCGCACGGCCTCGGCTGTTCGACGGTGACCGCGATACCGCACGGCCATTTCTGCCTCGCACCTGTCCGCCGGTGCGCTTCCACGGGCAGGACCGCGGTGGCAATCCGGGTGCCGCGAGGACAAGTAGAGGTGCGGGCACTGCTCGGCATCTGGCGGGAGTCCATCACCAAGATCCGGGCCATATGCGGGCCAACTCCGTAACCCTTTCGACAGGCCGGGCACCACCTTGGGGACCTCAGCGCCGTCGGGGTACGGCGGTGAGAGTCGATTCGTTCACACGTCGAGTGAAGCAAGTGCCCTGCGAGTGACGTCGGCTGGGGCCGCAGCGATGACGTTGTTGAGCGCGTCCATGGAAGCCTGAAGGTCGCTGATGGCCTGAGCGATGCGGTCGCGTTCCTGGTGGAGGTCGGCGAGCAGGTCCGAGCAGGTGGGGACGAGACGGTCGCCGGTATCCCGCAGGCACGGCAGGACCGCGGTGATGGTGGAGGTGCCCAAGCCGGCGGCGAGCAGGCTGCGGATGCGGCGGACCACGGCGACGTCCTCCTCGACGTATTCCCGGTAACCGCTGGGACGACGCTGCGGATGGAGCAGACCCTGCTCCTCGTAGTAGCGCAACAGGTACACGGCCACATCGGTCCGCCGGGACAACTCACCGATACGCACAGGGACCTCCTGACAGTCGCGCGGACATTGCCCGTTCGGGCTTGACTCTCATACCCATGTGAGACTTTAGCGTCTGCGGCATGAAGGTGAACAAGGGTTTCGCGACGCTCGCCGCACTGTGCGTAAGCGTCTTCGTCGTGGGTACCTCGGAGTACCTGATCGCCGGGTTGCTGCCCCAGGTCGGCGAGGATCTGGACGTCTCCGTGGGAACCGCCGGACAGGCAGTGACCGCATACGCGCTCGGAGTCGTGGTCGGAGGGCCGCTCATGGCCCTGCTGACCTCGCGTCTGCCGCGCAAGGGCCTCGCCATCGGGCTGATGCTGCTGTTCGCGGCGGGCAGTGCGACGAGCGCCGTGGCGCCGTCGTTCGGCCTGCTCCTGGTGGGCCGCGTGGTGTCCTCGCTGAGTCACGCCGCTTTCCTGGCGCTGGCGCTGGTGACGGCGGTTCGGGTGGTCCCGGCCGAGAAGACGGGCTCGGCCATCGCCACCGTGGCCTCCGGCTTCACCGTGGCCACGCTCCTCGGAGTGCCCCTGGGGGCACTGCTCGGGCAAAGCGCCGGATGGCGGGCTCCATTCGCCGCGCTGACCGTTCTGTCCCTGGTGGGCACCGTGCTCCTGGCCGCCGTACTGCCCCGTCAGGAAGCCCCGTCCACGCGGTTGCGTGACGAGATGCGCGTGGTGACCCGTCGGCCGGTCATGCTCGCCATCGCCACCACCGCGGTGGGCTTTTCCGGGGTCGCCACACTGTTCACCTACATCGCGCCGCTGCTGACCCGGGTCTCCGGCTTCTCCGCCGACGCGGTCTCCGGTCTGCTGCTCGCCTACGGCGCGGGTAGTTTTCTCGGCAACCTCACCGCCGGAAAGCTGACCGACAAGTCGATGAGCGCCACCGTACGCGGGGTCTTCGGCGGCCTCGCGGCGACGCTCTCGCTCATCCCGTTCGCCGTGGTGTGGCAGCCCACCGCCGTGGCGGCAGTCCTGGTGCTCGGTCTGTTCGCCACCGCGACCATCGCCCCGCTGCAGGGACTGATCCTGCACCACGCGGGCGCCGCGCCGAGCCTGGCGGTCTCCGTCAACGTGGGCGCCTTCAACCTCGGTGCGGCAGCCGGCTCGGTCATCGGCGGCGCGATCGTCGCCGCCGGTGCTCTGCGGTGGACCGGCCTGGCGGGCGCGGTCCTGAGCCTGATCGGACTGGCCCTGACCTATCTCGTCCTGCCGCGGACACGGACATCGGCGAAGGACGCCGGACACGAAGCCTCGATCAACGCCTGATTCCCCGTCCCAGCTGCGGTACCCGGGCCGAGCGGGTCTCCCTGCCCGCCCGGCCGCTGGCGGCCGCACCCACCAGACAACGTTCTGATCACCGGCGCGGCCAGTGCCGTGGGCGGCATCGCCGTCCAACTCCCCCGCCTACGCCGCACCGATCGGCGAATGGCTCTTTGGCAGCGCCTCTGCCTGGGAGGCGGCATAGCGCGGCCACCCCAACACTGACCCCCTTGGCTGACGCTGTCCGGAGCAGGATCAACTGGCGGCGGAGTGGCGGGCGGTGGCCGTCGTGGCGTCCGGGTGGATGGTGAAAACCTGGTCCAGGCCGATGATGCCCAGGATGCGGGCGGTGTTCGCGGGAACCGCGGCGAGGGTCATGTCGCCGCCGTGTTCGATAGCCAGACTCCGAACCGACAGCAGAGCGCTGATCCCGCTGGAGTCGCAGAAGTCCAGGCCGGCCAGGTCCAGGACCAGCAGTTGCCCCGCGGCGACCGCCAGGCCGTCTACGGCCCTGCGCAGTTCGGGTGCCGTCGCGTAGTCGAGGTCACCGGTGATCTCCAGGACGGGACCGGTGGCGGTGGCTCGGGCGGTGATCGTCAAGGGGTTCATGTCAGCTCGTCACTCGCGGTGGTGGGAAGCGGGGCGGGCATGCCGAGGGCGAGCAGGGCGGTGTCGTCGTCGAGCCCGTCGCCGAAGGTGGCGAGCAGCCCGCTCAGGGCGGTGATGAGAGCCTGCGGGCCCGTCGGCGGCTGGGCGGCGATGAAAGCACACAGAGCGTCCTCGCCGTACAGCTCACGGTCCGGCCCGGTGCGGGCCTCGGTCAGGCCGTCGGTGTACAGGAGCAGGGTGTCGCCGGGCAGCAGATCGGCGCGGGCGGCCGTGAACGGGGCCTGCGGCAGGACGCCGACGAGCAGGCCGCCCGGAGTGGGAACGTAATCGGTGCTGCCGTCCGCGCGCTGGATCACCGCGGAGGGGTGTCCGCCGGAAGCCAGGTGCACGCCGACGTGGCCCTCATCGGTTTCCAGGACTCCGAAGACGGCGGTGCAGTAGCGGCCCTCGCCGCTGGCGTACCGCTCGTGCAGCACCGTGTTCAGGGTGGTGAGCACGGTGACCGGGTCGGCATCGTGCAGAGCGGCGGCGCGCAGGGTGTAGCGGGCCAGTGAGGTGACCGCGGCGGCTTGGGGCCCCTTGCCGCACACGTCCCCGAGGAAGAACGCCCACCGGCCGCAGTCCAGGGGGAACAGGTCGTAGAAGTCTCCGCCCAGCAGATCCGGGGATGCCGTGTGGTAGTAGGAACCGGCCTCCAGGCCCGGGATCGCGGGCAGTTGCGAGGGCAGCAGGCTCTGCTGGAGAACGGCGAGCGCCTCCTGGAGCCGGACGCGATCAGCCTCCGCGCGCCGGCGCGCCGCTTCGGCCTGCCGGTGGGCTTCCTCAGCCGCCTCGCGGCCGCGCAGCAACTCCGCCTCATAGGCGCGGCGGTCGCGGGCGTCGAAAACGGTGGTGCGGATCAGCAGGGGCTCGCCGTCCTCGCTGGTCTTCACCTTCGAGGTGACCAGCACCGGCATCCGCGCCTTTCCGGCGGCCCTGATGTCCAGGGCGATGCCGCTGACCTCGCCCTTCATCTGCAACAGCGGCGCGAAGTGCGTCTCGTGATAGAGCTTGCCCCCCACAGTGAGCAGATCGGTGAACCGCATCCGCCCCACCACCTGCGCACGCTCCATGCCCAGCCAGTCCAGCAGGGTGGTGTTGATCCTCGCGATGGTGCCGTCCATCAGCGTCGACAGATATCCGCACGGGGCCTGCTCGTACAGCTCCTCCGCACTGTCCTCCAGCAATGAGGTGAACACCGCGTCCGTGGTGTCCACGTCCTGCTCCTCGCCCGGCTCGGGCGCCTGGTCGGTCCTGCACATCACCGGCTTGTCCCGACGAACTCGATGATCGCGCCCGCGGTGGCCTGCGGCGCGCTCAGCTGCGGGCAGTGACCCGTCGCCTCCAGCGTGACCAGGCGGCTGCCGGGGATCGCCGCGTGGACGTAGGCGCCGACCTCCCGGGGCGCGATCACGTCCTGCCTGCATTCAAGGACCAGCGTCGGCGCCGTGACCGTTTTCAGGTCCTCGCGGCTGTCGGACAGGAACGTCGTGCGGGCGAAGACGCGAGCCATGTCCGGGTCGGTCGCGCAGAACGAGGCGGTCAGCTCCTGGCCGAGTTCCGGGCGGTCCGCGTTGCCCATGATGACCGGGGCCATCGCCGCCGACCAGCCCAGATAGTTCGACTCCAGCGACTCCAGCAGCTCGTCGATGTCCTCGGCGCTGAACCCGCCCCGGTAACCGTCGCCGTCGATGTAGCAGGGCGACGGCGCGACCATCACCAGCCGGGACACACGCCGCGGGGCCTTCGCCGCGGCGAGCACCCCGACCATCGCGCTGACCGAGTGCCCCACGAACGTCACGTCCCGCAGGTCCAGCTCCTCGCAGACCTCCAGTACGTCCCGCGCGTAGCCCTCCAGGGAGCTGTAACGCCGCTCGTCCCAGGCCGACGGGTCTGCCCGGCCGGAACCCACGTAGTCGAAGAGCACCACCCGGTAGCTCTCAGCCAATACGGGAACCACCGTGCGCCACATGTTCTGGTCACAGCCGAACCCGTGCGCCAGCAGGAGCACCGGCCCGTCTGCACAGCCGGTGACGGTGACGTTGTTCCTGTGACGGATATCCATACCCGCCAGTTTCCCATCCCCCCGCCCCACCCCGGGCAGCGACCCGAGGCCGTGGCGGACTGCGGGCCGCGGCTTCCATCACCGCCGTCCGGCGGAGCGCCGTGCGAAGGGGGGCTCCGATCCCGTTCCGCCCGGATCGGCCGCCCTGCTGTTCCCTGGCCGTCAGGGGCGAGAGCAGCCATTGGCCCGCGTGAACGCCTGAGGGCACCGCAGGAGCCGAGACGTCGACACAGGGTCGCGGCTCGTGCCGTGCCGGTCAGCGGAGGCTTGCCCCCCTGCGGCTCAGACAGGGTCTCCGTCGGCGACGGTCGGTGTGGGGTCATGGGCGAGGTCGACCGGCGGCAGGTCGCGTACCTCGTCCTTGGTCAAGCTGAGCCGGACGTCGCCGGTGACGCTGACGACCGCGTCGATGGGGATCGCGACGCGTCGCTTTCCCCACAAGTGGCCCTCGTCCAGCAGCACATGGCTGACGTGGTAATCACCGGTGTCCACGGCCAGGCCCTGGACCCGGCCGATCTCACCGTCGGTCGCGTGCACGGCGTCACCCCGGCGGATCTCCACCTCGCCGGTGGGAATACGGTCCCGCGTGATGAGGCGCGGCCCAGGAACCGGGAGAACGGGCCTCATGGCGACCGCGCCTGTCCCCATACCGAGTCCGTAGTAGGGGAGAGCGAAAATCTCGCCGCCCGCATAGCCCCACTCATTGTCCGGTGCGGGCACAAAATGCTTCTCGTCGGCGCTCGACAGAGCCTCGAACTCGGCCGTGGTGCAGTGCAGTGCGATCCGTGCGGCGGACTGGTCGATCAGACCGACAGGTACGAGGCGGCCGGCCGCGTGGTGGTACTTGGGCTCGATCACCAGGTGAGTGAGGGTTCTGGCGACCGGGTCGACGACCACCCGGCGCAGGACCCCGAAGGCGCCGTCCTCGTCGGAGACTTCTGCGCCGATGGTGAAGGGCCTCGTCGTGAGTGTCATGGCTTTTCCTCGTTCCGCATCGTGTGCGGACGCCCAGTGAGATCAGTGCGGGCGCCGGGGCGGTCGGTTGCGTACGTCGTACGTCCGGCCCCGCTGCGCAGTCTGTCCCGCGCTCCCGCGGTCCGCGCAGATGCCGAACGGCCCTTCCGGGGGCCGAAGGGTCCTGCTCGGCAGTTCCCGTCGATCCACCGTCGCGGATGGATGCGTCCGATGGGATTATCACCTCGGGCCATGGTCGACGTGGTCGAACGCCGCTACAGTTGCCGTGACGTCCGTGACCCCGGCGGCATACCGCACAGTCGATACGGACGTACCTGAGGCGAGTGAGACGATGATCCATCGCCCGACCATCCGAGTGCTTCCGAGCGAGCCTCCGGACCGGCCCTGTCGCCTCCGGACTGCGCTGTTGGCGTGGTTGCCTCCACTCGCGTAACCGGGCCACATGCCTCGCCACAGGCTCCGCACCAGTGCCCGGGCACCGCGTGACCGGAGCGCGGCACCGCGCGGCATTCCTTCCGCAGGTTCGCTCAACTCGTGCTCAATTCAGCGCCCGCGCCCGGTGACCGGGACCCGCGCTTCGAAAAGAGGTCCGCAGTGACTCTGCGCAGAACGAGGCCGGCCGCCGCTTCCACCCGGAACCGCGAAACCGAGCGACTCCTCGCCCGCCGACGCTCGATCATCATCTGGTGCGACCGCCACCTGATCGCCATCCACGCCCTGTCAGCCCTGATGACGGACGATCCAGTCGTGGTCGAAGCCGCCATGGCCGAAGTGCTCGCCGCACCGGACTCCGTCATCACAACGCATCGGACGCGCTCTTCACCTGTCCCACCTCACGTCCCCCACATAAGGGACCGGTGCCCCGAGACGGCGTCAGTCGCGCTCGACCGGGTGGAGCTGGCGCTGATGCTGATCGGTGACCAGAGCTGCGCCGACGCCTCGCAGCGGCTCGGAGTCTCCGAACGCTCCGTCAGCGTCCGCCTGAACGCGGGGTTGTCGGCCCTGTTCGCCCCGTGCGACGGCGATTCGGTCCGCTCCGTACTCCATGGTCTCCCGACCGTCCCCGTCCGCCGCGATTGACCCTGTCCGGCGTTGAGGTCGCAAGCGGACGAACCGGTCCCCCGACGGCGCGTCTCACCGCGGTTTTCCTGACGGCCCCGCCGCGGCGGGATTCTGCCGCACGGCGATCCTGCGACCGGTGACCCGCCTCGGCACGATGGTGATCCGCCTCGAATGCGGTATCCGTGCCCGCCGCCTGTGCGGGCAGCGCGTCCGGTGCGGTTCTGAACGACACATTGCCCTGCGCAACCAGCTCCGCGACCGTCGTCTCCAGCGCGTTCGCCAACCGCGGCAGGAACGTGACGCCGGGCACAGCGGCCTCCTTCTCCACAGACTGGAGGTAGCCACCCGCGGAACCAGCCCGTCCTGCGACCTCCTCGCGACTCAGCCCCAACTGCTCGCGCCGCGGTCGCAGGAGGTCAGCCGGCCAAGGCCGTCGCCACGGGGGCCACGGGCGGGAGTTCGCTGTGCCGGGCTGTGGCGCGGAGCTCCGGAACCGTAACGACGGGGCAATGGGATTCCCTGACGCACGCGCGGGTCACCGGACCGAGTTCGGTCGGCGAGCCGTCCCTGTACAGGCTCTGCCCGAGCGTCAGAAGCAGAGCGTCGTCGCTGTAGCGCAGGAGTACCGCGACCGGCGGCCCCTCGGCCAGCACCGCCCGCACGTCAGCGCCCGGATGGGCCATCCGGACTGCGGCCACCGCGACTTGGACCAGCCTCTGCCCGGACTCCCGGTCCTCGGCCGGTGTACGGCGCTCCGCCACGGTGGCATACGGCGCACGCCGACGTACCGACGGCTCCCAGGCGTGCACCGTCACCAGGGGCACCTTGCGTGCCTCCGCTTCCGCCACGGCCCATCGCAAGGCAGCAAGGGACGCACGGGAACCGTTCACCCCGACGACGATCGGCCGCGCTCCGGAAAATTCCCTCAGGTTGGTCTCTTGGATTCTCATAACTCCACGATGGTGCGGCACCGGTACGGCGGCCAAGGGCCGACCGGCTCTCCGAAATGGATTTGCGGCCAGTCCTCAGGAGAATCCGGTGGACGCAGGGGGCCGCTGAGCCGGAGAGGAGGGACCACCCGGCCCTACCGACGACGATCTGGCGCGGCGACGATGCGGATATGAACTACAGGACTGCGCAGACGAGTTGGACGAACGGGAGCGTCTGAGGGCTGCTGATATGACCTCCACCGGTCACATCCTCTCCGCCCTTCACGCACCGCCCGCGGTCCTGCCGGTCGATATGTCCTGGACCAGGAATCCGCCATCCTTTCTGAGGAGCAACGCAATGGCACTTCTGATTTTCCTTCTCGTCATCGTGGTCATCCTGGCCATCGTGGCCATCGCCATGGCGGTCAAGGTGATCAAGCAGTACGAGCAGGGAGTTCTGTTCCGGTTCGGGCGGCTGGTCGGTGCTCGTCCGCCGGGGCTGCGGTTCATCGTTCCGTTCGTCGACGTCCTGCACCGGGTGTCGCTGCGGACGGTCACCATGCCCATCCAGTCCCAGGGCATCATCACCCGGGACAATGTGAGCGTCGATGTGTCGGCCGTCGCCTATTTCCGAGTGGCGGACGCCGTGAAATCGGTGATCGCGATAGAGAACGTGAACACGGCGATCAATCAGATAGCGCAGACGACCCTGCGCAAGGTCGTCGGCCAGAACACCCTCGACCAGACGCTGTCGGAAACTGACCGGATCAATCTGGACATCCGCGAGATCCTCGACGTGACGACCACCGAATGGGGCGTCGAGGTCACCCTGGTCGAACTCAAGGACATCCAACTGCCCGACAGCATGAAGCGCGCGATGGCCCGCCAGGCGGAAGCCGAGCGGGAGAAGCGAGCGAAGATCATCAACGCCGAAGGCGAATCGATGGCCGCCGCCGCGCTCGGCGACGCCTCGGACATCATGATGGACCACCCGCTGGCGCTCCAGCTCCGCAACTTGCAGAGCCTGGTCGAGATAGGCGTCGACAAGAACACGACCGTGGTCTTCCCCGCCCCCCTCATGAGCACCATCGGCGAGCTCGGATCCTTCCTCGCCCGTGAGAAGGCAGCCGCCGCGGCCCCCGTACCGCCGACCGGCATGGTGAAGACCGTCCCCGTCCCCGTACTGAACGGCTCCAACGCCAACGCATCGGTGTGATCGACCGGTAGCGGCAGCCCGACGTGGACCGCCGGACTGCCGCTGCCGAGCCCCCAGCGTGGGCCGTCGTGAACAGAGGCGAGGAGGAACTCAGTTGAGTACGCAGGTGCACGATGAGGCGTCCGGAGAAACCTCGCACCCGACGAGTACGCAGAAGACGGCGAAGAAGCGGCAGTTCGGACTGCCGACGGCCACCGCACTGGTCATCGGATCGGTGATCGGCACGGGAGTCTTCGCGCTGCCGAGTGCCTTGGCGCCGTACGGCCCGATCAGTCTGGTCGCGTTCGTCCTGGTCACCGTAGGCGCTCTGGCGCTGGCGTTCACCTTCGGGTCGCTGTCGAAGAGAGTGCCGGGTTCCGGCGGCCCGTATGTCTACGCCAGAGACGCCTTCGGGGACTTCGGCGGCTTCCTCAACGCGTGGTCCTACTGGATCACCGCTTGGGCCGGCAACGCCGCGATCGTCGTCGCGTGGGTCGGATACGTCGAGGTCTTCTGGAACACCGGGCACGCCAAGCTCTGGTCCGTCGTGATCGCCATGGCGGGTCTGTGGATACCCGCGGTCATCAATCTCTCCGGGGTGCGGAACATCGCCATCACGCAGAACGTCACGACCGTGCTCAAATTCATTCCCCTACTGTTCATGGCCACCGTCGGGCTGCTGTTCATCAAGGCCCACAACTTCGGGCCGCTCAACCCCACCGGCACCTCGGCGACCGCGGCGATCTCGGCCGCCGCGGCCATCGCGCTGTTCAGCTACATCGGCATCGAGACCGCCTCGGTGGTGGCCGGCCGCGTACGTGACCCTCGGCGCAATGTCGGACGGGCCACGGTGCTGGGCACCATCGGCTGCGCCGTGGTGTACATCCTGGGCACGGTCACCGTGTTCGGCACGGTGTCCAACGCCGCCCTGCAGAAGTCCACAGCACCGTTCACCGACTCGGCCGACGCCATCTTCGGCGGCCGTTGGGCCGGCCAGACCGTCGCCGTCGCGGCGATCGTCTCCGGCCTGGGCGCTCTGATCGGCTGGACCCTGGTCGTCGGCGAAATGCCCATGGCAGCCGCGAAGGACCGCCTGTTCCCGGCGGTGTTCGCCCGCGGCCGACGCGGCATACCCGCGTTCGGCATCATCAGCTCGACCTTCCTCGCCTCGGTCCTGACCGTGGTCAGCTACACGCGCTTCGAGAAGGTCTTCACCACGCTCGTCCTGCTCTCCGTGGTCACCGCCGTCATCCCCTATCTGTTCAGCGCGGCCGCGCAGTTGTACTGGCTCCTCACGCGCGGCCGGCAGACCCACTGGCAGCACCTGGTCCGCGACTGCGGAGTGTCCGCGGTCGCCCTCGTCTTCTCCTTCTGGTCGCTGGCCGGCAGCGGGTACCAGGCCGTCTACTACGGCCTGTTCTGCGTCCTGCTGGGCCTGCCCGTCTACATCTGGCTGAAGTCGGGGCGGGGCGAGTACGGCGAGAGCCTCGTCGTGCCCTTCGACAGCGCCGCCCTTCCCGAGGTCCCTGAGACCCCGGTGGGCAGTCGGCTCACCCCGGCACCCGCCACCCGCACCACCGACACCGGAGAGATCCCGTCATGACGCGACCGACACAAGCTGTTCCCGCCGCCGAGCGCCCCGCCGACCGAGCCGCCGGGAAAACCAGGTCGACCCGCACGCCGGGAGTCCACTCCGAAGTCGGCCAACTGCGTGAAGCCGTTGTCCACCGTCCCGGGCTGGAACTCAGCCGCCTGACTCCCGGCAACTGCGACCAACTGCTCTTCGACGACGTGCTGTGGGCTGCCAGAGCCCGCGAAGAACACGACGCGTTCACGCAGGCCCTCCGCGACCGCTTCGTCACCGTGCACCATTTCGACGTACTGCTCGCCGAAACACTGGCCCTCCCCGAGGCCCGGGCGTTCGTGCTGGACCGCGTCTGCACGCCCGAGCAGGTCGGACCCACCCTGGCAGCCCCGTTGCGGGCGCTCGCCGACGACACCGACTCCGCGACACTGGCCGAGCTGCTCATCGGGGGCGTCACTCGCACGGACCTGTCACCGCTGCGGGTACGCAGCCTGCGCTGGCAGACCCTGGACCCCGACGACTTCGTACTGGCGCCCTTGCCCAACACGCTCTTCCAACGCGACAACTCCGCCTGGATATACGGCGGCGTCACCATCAACCCGATGGCCAAGTCCGCCCGGCAGCGCGAATCGCTGCACAGCAGGGCTGTGTACGACTTCCATCCGCTCTTCGCCGACCGCGCGTTTCCCCGCTACTACGGAGACGACGACAGCAATCACCAGCCGGCCACCTTGGAAGGCGGTGACATCCACGTCCTGGGGCGAGGCGCCGTCCTGATCGGAATGGGTGAGCGCTCCACCCCCATGGGCGTGGAAATCCTGGCCCGAGAGCTCTTCCGGACCGGTCAGGCCACCACCGTCATCGCCGTGCAGCTCCCGAAGTCCCACGCGTTCATGCACCTGGACACCGTCCTGACCATGATCGACACGGACACCTTCGTCCGCTACCCCAACCTCGACCCGAAGGACATGCGCACCTGGGTGATCGAGCCTGCCGACCCGCACGAGGTCGTCGAGCACGACACCGCGGCGCTGCACGTGGAGCAGCGCGACGACCTCTTCGCCACCATCGCCGACGCCTTGGGCATCGAGAAACTACGCGTCCTGTCCGCCGAGGAGGACGCGCGAGCCGCCGAGCGAGAGCAGTGGGACGACGCCAACAACTTCCTCACCATCGCCCCCGGCATCGTCGTCGGCTACGAACGCAACACCGTCACCAACAGCATGCTGCGCGACAACGGCATCGAGGTCATCAGCATCCCCGGCAGCGAGCTGGGCCGAGGCCGCGGCGGAGCCCGGTGCATGACCTGTCCCACTCAGCGCGACGGCATCTGAACCGCCTCCGCCCCGCCCGCACGCCGCCGTACCGCTCAGAAACGAGGTCCGCCCCATGACGACGACCACCGCCCCGACCACCGCCTTTCGGCATCCCGGTTCGCTCCTGAAGGAGACCGACCTCGACAAGCAGCAGTTCCTCGCGCTGATCACGCGCGCGGCGCAGCTCAAGCGCGACAGGGCCGGCGGCACCGAACGGCCCGCGCTGACAGGCCGGAACATCGCGCTGGTCTTCGAGAAGAGCTCCACCCGCACCCGCTGCGCATTCGAGGTCGCCGCACACCAGCAAGGCGCCCATGTCACCTACCTCGGGCCCGAGGGCTCCCACATCGGTCGTGAGGAGTCGGTACGCGACACGGCGCGGGTGCTGGGCCGGATGTTCGACGGCATAGAGTTCCGCGGTTTCGCCCAGGACACCGTGGAGCAGCTCGCCGACCATGCCGGCGTCCCCGTATGGAACGGGCTCACCGACTCCTGGCACCCGACCCAGACGCTGGCCGACGTGCTCACCATGACCGAGCACCACCCCGGCCCCATGTGGCAGATCGCGTACTGCTTCCTCGGGGACGGCCGCAACAACGTCGCCCGTTCGCTTCTCGTCACCGGCGCCCTGCTGGGCATGGATGTGCGGATCGCGGCGCCGCGCGAACTGTGGCCCCCCGACGACGTCATCGCCACCGCCCGGAACCTCGCCACGAACAGTGGCGCGCGCGTCCTGGTGACCGAGGACGTCGAGCAGGCCACAGCGGGCGCCGACTTCGTCTACACCGATGTGTGGGTCAGCATGGGCGAGTCCGACGAGCAGTGGAAGACGCGCATTCCGCTGCTCCTGCCGTACCGCGTCACCGAGAAGGTCCTGCTCGGCTCCGGCAAGCCCGACACCAAGTTCCTGCACTGCCTGCCCTCGGTCCACGACAGCAGCACACCACTCGGTCAGCGCCTCAACGACCAGTACGGGCTCACCGGCGCCGAGGTCACCGACGAGGTCTTCGAATCCGCTCGATCGATCGTCTTCGACCAGGCGGAGAACCGCCTGCACACCATCAAGGCCGTCCTCGTCGCCGCGCTGGGTGACTGAGGTGCGCATCGTCGTCGCCCTCGGCGGCAACGCGCTCCTGCGTCGTGGCGAGAAGCCCGATGCCGCGCTCCAGATCGGTCACATCCGCGCCGCGGCTGAGGCCCTCGCCCCGCTCGCCGCCGAGAACGAACTGGTCATCTGCCACGGAAACGGACCGCAGGTCGGCATGCTCGCGCTCGAAAGCGAGAGCGACACCTCGTTGACGCGCCCCTACCCGCTGGACGTACTCGTCGCCCAGACCCAGGGAATGATCGGCTACTGGCTGGTCCAGGAACTGCGCAACGCCGGAGTGACCAAGCCGATCCTCAGCATCGTGACCCAAACGGTCGTGGACGCGGAGGACCCGGCCTTCGCCAGACCGACGAAGTTCGTCGGACCGGTCTACGACCAGCCGCAGGCCCGCCTGCTCGCCGAACTCCACGGCTGGGACATCGCCCCCGACGGCGGACGCTGGCGACGCGTCGTGTCCTCGCCCCACCCGCAGCGCGTCCTCGAACAGGGCACCATCACCCACTTGCTCAGGCAGCAGTCCGTGATCATCTGCGGTGGCGGCGGCGGAGTACCGGTCGCCGAAGACGACGCCGGACGGATCCACGGCGTGGAGGCCGTCGTCGACAAGGACTTCACCGCGGCGCTGATCGCCATCAAGGTGAACGCCGACCGGCTGCTCGTCCTCACGGACGTGCCGGGCGTGATGGAACACTTCGGCACACCCCAGGCGATGCTGCGCAGGCGGATCAATGTGGACGACATGAGCCGGATATCCGTCCCTGACGGCTCCATGGGCCCCAAACTCACCGCCTGCGCCCGATTCGTCACCGCGACCGGCCGGAAAGCGGCCATCGGCTCGCTGTCCCAGGCCGCCGCGGTCCTGAACGGCAGCGCCGGGACCACCATCACCGAACACCGGCTCGGACAAGTGGACGCGCGCTCCCGAAACGGTGGCCGACGCGCCTCGGTGGACGGGTGACTCGAAGGAAGAGCGGACGGTCGGCTGAGACCGAACAAAGGGCATGGCCCGCACAATTCGAGCTTGAGGTCCGAGCTTGATACCCGAGCTTGAGATCCGAACGCAAACGATCAGCAGGAGTTCCGATGAAAGATTTGCCCGTGGACCAGACCGACCGGATCGTCGTGGGAGTGGACGGCTCCGCCGGGTCCGAGGCCGCGCTGCACTGGGCGATGGAGTACGCCCGACAGGTGGGGGCGTCGCTCTCGGCGGTCGCCGCATGGCAATACCCCAGTATGTACGGATACTCCTGGGGCTACCTGCCGTCCATGCCCGACGGCGGAAACTTCGCCATTTCGGCCGAGAAATGCCTGGAAGAAACCGTCGCGCGCGTCGTGAAGAACCAGAACGGCAGCACGGTCCAGGTGGCAACCCACTCGGTGGAGGGGCACCCGGCACAAGCCCTCACTGACGCCGCACGCGACGCCCGGCTGCTGGTGGTGGGAACCCGGGGACACGGCACCTTCGCCGGCGTCCTGCTCGGTTCCGTCAGCCAGCACTGCGTCCAACACGCGTCCTGCCCCGTCGTAGTCGTTCCGCAGCCGGTCGCGACCAGCGACCCGGCCGACGAATGACCTCGCAGGAAGCAGGTGATCCCGCCTCGATCAATCACACACCCGTCGGATTCCCCGACATACCCTCGCGGTAAGGCTTCGCCCTAGCGCGACCCCGGCCCGGTTCTCGCATTGACATCGCGTGTCACGGCTCAGCCGACCGCCGCGCCGCAACCTCGCGCCGGGTGACAGTTGTCGCGATCGGTCGCAGGCGCCGGAGCGCGGCGACGCCGGTGAGCCGACTGCGGAGTTCGAACGCTCGCGCAAATCCCGGGAGCACGGGTGCAGCGCGGGCGGTGGATGAGCGGGGTGAGCCCGCCGGGGCCCGGTGGGCGGCCGGACGATTCGGTCTGGGTGAAGCGGCTGACGGTGGGGTCGTCGTACCGGGCGCCCATCTCGTTCAGGCCGGTGGGGTCGTAGCGGTAGTTGCCGGCACTGTCGGTGAGGGCGACGTCGGAGCCTTCCGCGTCGGTGAGGAGTCCCCCGACTGTCTTGTGGTGTGGTCTCCGCTCCCGCTGCCAAACCGATTCCGCTACCTCGGCGTCGACGGTTGGCCCGTTGATCCTTCGGTTCGGGGATGGTGTGCCTTGATCTGGCGAAGTGCGTCGCCGATCTCGCCCACAGCCTGCGCTCACGTGGTGTCGCCGTCATGACGGACGACCAGAGCGCACCGAGGCACCGCACGGACGGGGGCCAGCAATTTTAGCCGCTCAGATGTGGATTTGTCCGATGCTGTGCGTGATCTCGCCCAGTGCACGATTGGCTGGCCGACGAGCCAGTCAGTGCGAGTCGCCATTCGAGGCCGGAAGAGTACGAACAACCTGCGTCTACTGACAGCACCGGCGACCCCGCGGCTGCAGCGGTCGGCCTTCGGGGTTGGCGATCTTCGCAAAATGTTGGTCAGGCAGAAGCTGTCGGCACTGAGGCCCGATGCGGCATTTTCTTTCCATCCAACATTAATGTACCTAAGCGAAATCAGAGCATTACTTTCAGGTATTTCCTAAGTGGGGCGAAAGACGCAAAACTCCCGAAGTGCCAGCGCCTTGGCGCGCCAAGGAACGTGCGCCTCCCCGAGTGCGGCGCGCTGCGGTGGGCGACTGCGACCCTCGGCCCACGAGCGACCCGTTGATCATGCATATGCCAGCAAGGTACGTTCCGGGCCCGGCTCCGCACTGGCAGGGCCAGGGGGTTTCCGAGGGGGATATACGCATGCTCAAAAGTCATAGACCTGCGGTGGCGGCCGTGCTTGCCACGGTGGTTGCGGGCTCGCTGGTGTGGGTGTCCGGGGTAGGAACCGCACCGGCCGCATACGCGGCGTGCACCAACACATCGCCGGGAGGCGGCGGGTGTGGCAGCACGCCCACACCCAACCCGAGCGACACAGTCAACAAGCCGACCGGCACGGTGCCAGCACCGTCGGGCGGCCCGACGGTGACGCCGTCACCCGATCCCACGACGCAGGTCCTGTCAGGACCTGCAACTGTGCGGGGAAGCTTCACCACCGGTTCGGGTGCGCCACTGGGCGGTGCGCCGGTACGGCTGACGGCGGTGGACTCCGTGCCTGCGGACGGCACCTCCGCGGCCCCGACGGTGATAGGCACCGCGACCACGGCATCGGACGGCACCTGGTCCTTCACCCTTCCGGCCACGCTGCCGGCCGCTGTGCAGGCTCTGGCGGATGCCAACGGCGGGGTGCTGGCGCTGGAGGCGGACGTCAGCGGGACCGCGGCCGACGGGACGGTGCTGGCAGGTTCGGACTACGTTGACGCCGGTGTGGCCACCGGAGCAGCGACCACTGACGGCTCGGTCGCGGCCCGGCAGGAGAGCCCCGACACCGTCGCGATCCACCCCGACACCGGCACCGCCGCTGTTGCGCCTGCCACCATGCCCGACGGCGACCCCGGAACACAGGACAGCACCCCGGTGCCCGAGCAGGATCCGCAACTGCCTGCCTGGCAGGCAGTCGACGGTTCGTCGAGCACCGGCTACAACCCCGACGTTGTCGGCGGCGTGAACTACGCCAACGCCATCCCCGCAGTGGCGAACTGCGGAGTTAAGGACCGTGTCCTGGGCACCTCCATCCAGTACACCACTGTCGGCGAAGCACACGCGTACTACGACGCCACCGCCGCATTCGAGTACAGCACCACCTTGTCCAGCACCTGGGGCGTGGCCACCAGCATCGACGGCAAGTACTGGTCGGTGAAGGGCAAGATCTCCCGCAAGAGCACCATGGGGCGGGCAACCGGTTTCGCTGGCAAGGGCCCGTACTGGGCCCAGCAGTTCCGGGTCCCGATCCAGTACCAGGAGCGCGACCACGAGCTGCTGTGCCCCAACGGCCGGACCGTCCACAACTACTCGATCGTCCCGATCAAGTACATGGTGCCCTCTGGCGGGGCGGTCAGCGCCTTCGGCAGTGACGTGCGCAGCCACGACGGCTACAACGCCTACTCCAAGTCCAAGGCGGCCAACAGGGCGAGGTTGAGCCCGGGGGCGTATTACACCGTCAGCGCCGGCACATCGGTCACCTACAGTTTCGCGGTGAAGGTCTTCAACGTCGAACTCAGCCTCGACACCGACTTCAACAAGAATCACTTCCAGAAGATCACGGCAGGAAACGGCCCCCAGGAACACGACATCTGGGGTGCCAAAGGACCGGTCTGGAGCAACCCCGGTGTCCTCTACTCCTTCTAAAGCGCTTACCGCCGCGGCAGCAGTGCTGCTGGCGGCGGCCTGCGCCACCGGCACCAGCGGACCCCGCACAGGCACGGCGCTGCAGGGCGGCGGTCCCGCCATGTTCGGCACCTCCGGCTACCCCCACGCCAAGCCCGGCGTCACCTACTACTTTGCTTTCCCGCTGCTGAGGAACACCAGCAAGAAGCCCGTAACACTCGTGGCCTTCACCGCTGAATCGGTTCCGCCGCAGGTCAAAGTCCTCGGCTACCCGGTCTACTCGGTCAACGACACCGACGGATACCTGCTGGAGGGCAAGGACTCAGACTTCGCAAAAAAGCCTGACTACGCAAAGAAGCCACTGACCATCAAGGCCGGTGCGACCAGCCCCTACTACGCGACAATCCGCGTCCAGGCCAGCGGGAAGCTCGCCCACCACATCAAGGGCTGCGACATCACGTACCAGCAGAATGACCACACCTACCACCAGCGCTTTCCCTGCGACTACGCACTCGACATGCCCTGACACCGCACGACAGCCGGGCCCGGCACGCGACACGACCCCGCGCGCCGGGCCCGACCACGAGCCGGATCCAGTGGCGGCGTACCCGCCGGGGTGGCTCGACCACGACCGGTACGAGTCCCAGGCCCAAGCACGGGAGCGCCAAGAGAACGCGGAGCACCGCGCCCAGGTGCTCGTCCAGATCGGCCCCACATTGGCGGACGCCGCGCCGCACGTCAGAAGGTTGTGGTCCGAACGGGCGCTTGTCGAACATCCCCGTGTACGTGGCCAGGTTGGACCGGGGAGTCCGGCCGATGGGCGTACTCCCCCAAGAAGCTCGGCTCCTTCTCGACCGGCAGCAAACGGTGCCCGGCCACCATTTTGGGGAAGTGCTGTGAGCGCTAACAAGCTGGTGCAACGCACCGGACTCTGCCGGGATTGACATCACCACCGCCCCATGGGATCGAAACTTTCGGTGCCTCGGACGTGCTCAGAAGCCGTCCAGCTATCACCCTGACCAGCAATAGTTTCCGAAACTTCTCCGAAAGTGTTGACACGTTTCGCGGGCGTTTCCACACTGAGTCCCCGAGGCGACGGCCCTGCCGACTCGGTGGAGCCGGAACGGTCGACGCCTACGAATCCGCGGGCGTGTCCCGCGTGTCCCCCCACGTTCTGTGAATCGGTTACGGAGGCTCTGCGATGAGCACAAAGGCCATACCCCCACCCCCGCCCGGGACCCGACGACGGCTCAGCCGTGTCCACCGGGCCGTCGTCGCCGTCGCGACCGGCTCGGTCGTGGCGGCCACGGCGGTCCTGGTGGCGGCGGCTCCCTCGGGCGCCGCCGCGACGTCCCTCGGCGCGGCAGCCGCGCAGAGCGGGCGGTACTTCGGCACCGCCATCTCCTCGGGCAAGCTCGGCGACTCGGCCTACACGACGATCGCCGACCGCGAGTTCAACATGGTGACGGCCGAGAACGAGATGAAGATCGACGCCACCGAGCCCCAGCAGGGCCAGTTCAACTTCAACGGCGGCGATCAGGTCTACAACTGGGCCGTACAACACGGCAAGCAGGTACGCGGCCACACCTTGGCCTGGCACAGCCAGCAGCCGGGCTGGATGCAGTCCCTCAGCGGCAGCGCGCTGCGCCAGGCGATGATCAACCACATCAACGGCGTGGTTGGTCACTACAAGGGCAAGCTCGCGCAGTGGGACGTGGTGAACGAGGCGTTCGCCGACGGCGGTTCCGGTGGACGACGCGACTCCAACCTCCAGCGCACCGGCAACGACTGGATCGAGGTCGCCTTTCGGACGGCGCGGGCGGCCGATCCGAACGTGAAGCTCTGTTACAACGACTACAACATCGAGAACTGGAACGACGCCAAGACGCAGGGCGTCTACAACATGGTCAAGGACTTCAAGGCTCGCGGCGTTCCGATCGACTGCGTCGGCTTCCAGTCCCACTTCAACAGCGGCAGCCCGTACAACAGCAACTTCCGTACCACGCTCCAGAGCTTCGCCGCTCTCGGCGTCGACGTGGCCATCACCGAGCTGGACGTCCAGGGCGCGTCGCCGACCACGTACGCCAACATCACCAACGACTGCCTGGCGGTCTCGCGTTGCCTCGGCATGACGGTATGGGGCGTCCGGGACAGTGACTCGTGGCGCAGCCAGGACACGCCGTTGCTGTTCGACAACAGCGGCAACAAGAAGGCGGCGTACACAGCCGTCCTGAACGCTCTCAACGCGGCCGGAGGTGGCACGACCACGCCTCCCACCACACCTCCGACCACGCCCCCGACCACTCCTCCCACGACCCCGCCGGGCGGCGGAAGCAACGGTCAGATCAAGGGGACGGGTTCGGGGCGGTGCCTGGATGTGCCCAACTCCACGACGACCGACGGCACGCAGGTCCAGTTGTGGGACTGCTCCGGCGGCAGCAACCAGAAATGGACCTTGACGTCGGACGGCGAACTCAAATCCCTCGGCAAGTGCCTGGACGCGGCCGGCACCAGCAACGGCGTCAAGGCGCAGATCTACTCCTGCTGGGGCGGCGCCAACCAGAAGTGGCGCCTGAACTCCGACGGCTCCATCGCCAGCACCCAGTCGGGACTCTGCCTGGACGCGGTCGGCACCGGGACCGCCAACGGCACCCAGATCCAGATGTACTCCTGCTCCGGCGGCAGCAACCAGAAATGGACATGGGCCGGCAACTGACCGCGCCCCACTTCATCCGATGAGGTGAGGGACGTCTTCCGGCGCCATGGGGCCGCGCCGGAAGACGTCCCGTCGCGTGGAGAGACGGGCCCGCGCGGCGCCCGGAGCATGGTCGCCGAAGGGGCCATTCGTGATCCGCCGGACAGAACCTAGGCCCGGTGGCGGCGCCTGTCGCGCGGATGCGGGCGCGATCGGGTAGTCAGGAACAGTGGACAAGGACGCGACCGACCCCTTCGTGCATGTCCGGGGCGCCAGTGAGAACAATCTGCGGAACATCGATGTCGACGTTCCGCGGGACGCGATGGTCGCCTTCACCGGCGTCTCCGGTTCGGGCAAGTCCTCGCTCGCGTTCGGCACCCTCTACGCGGAGGCCCAGCGGCGCTACTTCGAGTCCGTGGCACCGTACGCCCGAAGGCTGTTGCAACAGGTCGGCGCTCCGCATGTGCGGGAAATCACCGGACTGCCACCGGCCGTCGCCCTGCAGCAGCGACGCGGCTCCCCCAGCTCGCGCTCGACGGTCGGCACCATCACGACGCTGTCCAATCTGCTGCGCATGCTGTACTCCCGCGCCGGCACCTACCCGCCGGGGGCCGCGCGGCTGGAGGCCGAGTCCTTCTCACCCAACACCGCGGCAGGCGCCTGCCCGCAGTGCCACGGACTGGGCGTCGTGCACGACGTCGCCGAGGACCTGCTGGTCCCGGACCCCTCGCTGAGCATCCGCGAGGGGGCGATCGCCGCCTGGCCGGGCGCCTGGCAGGGCGCCAACCTGCGCAGTGTCGTGAGCGGCCTGGGGATCGACATCGACCGGCCGTGGCGCAGGCTCAGGAAGAAGGACCGGGACTGGCTGCTGTACACGGACGAGCAGCCCTCCGTGTACATCCAGCCGCAGGAGGACCGCGTCGACTACGGCTACCAGGGCACGTTCTGGAGCGCGCGCAAGCACGTCATGCACGTCCTCGCCGACTCCAAGAGCGACAAGATGCGCGAACGGGCGCTCCGGTTCGTCAGGAGTGTGCCCTGCCCCGAGTGCCACGGCAGCGGACTGCGGCCCGAGGCAATCGCGGTGACCTTCGCCGGACGTTCCATCGCCGAGATCAACGCGATGCCGCTCACCGAGGTCGTGGCGCTGCTGCGGCCCGTCGTGGGGCGGTCCGAGGCCGACGCCACCACGTCGACCGCCCGGTCCGGGGAGACGACCGAGGCCGCGGTCCGGATCTGCGGCGATCTCGTCGCGCGGATCGACGTACTGCTCGACCTGGGCCTGGGATATCTCAGCCTCGGGCGCCGCTCGACGACCCTGTCGCCCGGCGAGGCGCAGCGCCTGCGGATCGCCACCCAACTGCGCTCGGGGCTGTTCGGCGTCGTCTACGTCCTCGACGAGCCCTCCGCCGGGCTGCACCCGGCCGACGCGGAACCGCTGCTGGACGTGCTGGACCGCCTCAAGGCGGCGGGCAATTCGCTGTTCGTCGTGGAGCACGACATGGACGTCGTGCGGCGGGCGGACTGGGTGGTGGACATCGGCCCCGGCGCGGGTGAGGGCGGCGGACGCGTGCTGTACAGCGGCCCGGTCGCCGGTCTTGAGCGGGTCGCGGAGTCGGCCACGAGCCAGTACCTGTTCGGGCGCGCCCAGTCGCTCGAGCACCGCCCGCGCACACCGCACGGCTGGCTGCGTCTGAGCGGCGTCTCACGCCACAATCTGCGCGATGTGTCGGTCGACGTGCCGCTGTGCGTGCTGACGGCGGTGACGGGTGTGTCCGGTTCCGGGAAGTCGACGCTGGTGACGCAGGTGCTCGCCGAGGTCGTCCGCGGCCACCTCGGGCTCGTACCCGAGGAGCCCGACGAGGCGGAGCTGGAGGTCGACGTCCAG
Organism: Streptomyces sp. NPDC025721; assembly: GCF_055558595.1. NCBI lineage: Bacteria > Bacillati > Actinomycetota > Actinomycetes > Kitasatosporales > Streptomycetaceae > Streptomyces > Streptomyces sp. NPDC025721. Next base: position 30,591 of record NZ_JBVHMF010000021.1, read on the forward strand.
GACGCGTCGGGGGTCGAGTCGTTCGACCGGCTGGTCCGGGTCGACCAGCGGCCCATCGGCCGGACTCCCCGGTCCAACCTGGCCACGTACACGGGGATGTTCGACGCGGTGCGCAGGCTGTACGCGGGGACGGAGGAGGCCAGGGCGCGCGGCTACTCGGCCGGGCGGTTCTCCTTCAACGTGCCCGAAGGGCGGTGCGAGACGTGCCAGGGCGAGGGATTCGTCGCGGTGGAACTGCTGTTCCTGCCCGGCACCTACGCGCCGTGCCCGACCTGCCGGGGCGCCCGCTACAACGCCGAGACGCTGGAAGTCACCTACCGCGGCAAGAACATCGCGCAAGTGCTGGGAATGTCCGTCGACGACGCCGCCGGGTTCCTGTCCGCCGTCCCGGCCGCCTCCCGCAGTCTGGAGACGTTGCGCGAGGTGGGACTCGGGTACCTGCGGCTGGGGCAGCCCGCGACGGAACTCAGCGGTGGCGAGGCGCAACGCATCAAACTGGCCACCGAATTGCAGCGGGCCCGCCGCGGGCACGCGCTCTACCTGCTCGACGAGCCGACGGCGGGGCTGCACCCCTCGGACATCGCGCTGCTGCTACGACAGCTGCACCGGCTCGTGGACGCCGGCAACACGGTCGTCCTCGTCGAGCACGACCTCGACACGATCGCCACCGCCGACTGGGTCATCGACCTCGGACCGGGCGGCGGCGACGCGGGCGGGCGGGTGGTCGCGGCGGGCCCGCCGGACAAGGTGGCGAAGGCCCGCGGCAGCGCCACCGCGCCCTACCTCGCGGCCCGCCTCGCGCGCTCCTGACGACGGCGCGAAGCGCTGACCACCGACGCTTCAGCCGCGTCGGTGCTCGGGGCGGGCGAGCCGGGTCAGGGAGGCGACGACCAGGGCTTGCACGCCGGTGTCCAAGGTGGGCTGAAGGACCGGGGCGAAGCGGGCGCTGTGGTTGACGGGGATGTCCTGGGCGACGGTGCCGCGCCGCTCGGCCGCACGGTAGGCGTCGGGGTCGGTGCAGCCGATGCCCCAGTAGGTGTACGGGGTGCCGAAGGCGTCAGGGACGCGGCTGAAGTCCTCGCTGGCGCTCTGCAACGCGCTGGTACGGGCCCGCTCGCCGAAGTAGGCGGTGAACGCGGCGGAGACGTCGGCGGTGACGGCCTCGTCGTTGACGGTCGGCGGGAAGCGGCCGCCCTCTTCGTACTGCGGGTCCCGGGTCGCGCGGGAGGCGTCGCACTCGGCTGTGACGATGCGCCGCACGGCGGCCAGGACGGCTTCACGGGTGCCTTCGTCGTAGGTGCGCACATTGAGCTGGATCTCGGCCGTGTCCGGGATCACGTTGCCGGTCGTACCGGCGTGGACGGAACCCACGGTCAGCACGGCGGGCTCGGTCGCGGCCAGCTCTCGGGAGACGATCGTCTGAAGGCGGACCACGATCATCGATGCCATGACCACCGGGTCGATCGCGGCCTGGGGAGCGGAGCCGTGGGCACCCCGGCCGTGGACGGTGATCTTCAGATTGTCCGCCGCCGAGAGGAACGACCCGGAGCGGGTGCCCAGGGTCCCGGCGGGATAGGGCAGTACGTGCTGGGCGAACGCCACGTCCGGGCGGGGGACGCGGTCGGCGAGACCGTCGGCGAGCATGCGGTCGGCGCCGTCCCCGGGTTCCTCCGCGGGCTGGAACAGGGCGACGAGCGTGCCCTGCCACGACGTCGGGGAGGCCGCCATCAGCCTGGCCGCGCCCAGCAGACAGGTGACGTGCATGTCGTGGCCGCAGGCGTGGGCCACGGGGACGTCCCTGCCGGACGCGTCCGTGGCGGTGGCCGTGCTGGCGTACGGGAGACCGGTGTCCTCCCGGACCGGCAGCGCGTCCATGTCGGCCCGCAGCAGGACGACCGGCCCGTCGCCGTTGGCGAGCACGCCGACCACGCCGGTGCCGCCGACACCCGCGTGCACCTTGTAGCCCCACTCCGTCAGGCGCTCGGCCACCCGGGCCGCGGTCCTGTGCTCCTGGTGGCCCAGCTCGGGATGGGCGTGCAGGTCCCGGTAGACGTCCTCCAGCTCGGAACGGATTTCCGGCAGTCCGGCCAGGACGACGTCCGCGGGAGCCGCCGTACCGGTGGAATCGTCGATCGCCACAGCCGCCAGCTCCTCGCCGATGGGGGTTGCCCGGATGGTCGACCAGCTGGTCGACCAGCTCGATGACCCGACGGTAACCCGGCCCCTGCCGTGCTGCCTGACCTGGCATTCGTGATCACCGCTGCCGGGTGAGCCGGGGCCGCCCGCCGCCCGCGTACCCGCACCGGCCGCCTTCCCCCTTCCGCGGGCGCGCCACGACGCGCGGACGGCCGTGTACGCACGCGTCGGCTCGGCGTCGATCAGACCGTGATCGGGCGGGAAGGGCCGTGACCGAGCGGGCAGGGCCGTGACCCGCGTGCGAAAATGGCCCTACGATCGCGCCACGATCCGCAAGCCCACGCGATCCACGACGCATCCCTTCTGCCGACCCGATCGACGCACTGGGAGGCTCTCGGTGAGCGCACGTCGCAATGGATGGCCGACGCTGGTCCACGAGGACATGGCGGCCATGGTCGGATACGTCAACCGGGTGGTGCAGGTCGCGGGCAAGTACACCCTCGACGAGCCCTTCGAAGTCGGCTGGGGAAACGTCGTCCTCGACGTCACTCCCCGCGGGCTCAGGACGCCGACGTTCCGGCGGCGAGGGGTGACCTTCGCGGTGCACTACCGCCTGCTCGACGGTGACGTGGTCGTCGAGGCCGACGCGGGCTCGCGGACGGTGCCCTTGTCGGACGGATCAGTCGCCGCGTTCTACGCGGCGTTCCGCGACGCGGCGGCCGAGCTGGGCATAACCCGGCCGCGTACCTCGCTGATCTGCGAGATTCCGGATTGCGAGCCGACCTTCGAGGACGATCACGTCGAACGCGCCTGGGATCCCGGCGTCGCCCGGCTGATGTGGCAAGCGCTGAACCTCGCCGCCGGCGGGCTCGAAACGTGGCAGGCGCCCTTCCTCGGGCACCGCCCCCGGGTCGGGGTGATGTGGGGCGGCTTCGACCTGTCCGCGACACGGCACCGGGCGCGGCCCACCGAGCCGCCGCCCGATCGTCCGGCGTTCATGCAGAACGCCCAGCTCCGGGAGTACGTGGCGGTGGGATTCTCCTTCGGGGACGCCACAGCGCCCGGCGCCGGTATGTACGCCTACATCTGGCCTCAGCCGGACGGCCTCGACGGCCGGTCCTGGGGTGTCGACGGGGCGGTCTGGAATCCCGACGCCGGTCTGGTTCTCCTGCCGTGGGACAGGCTCGGGGAGACGGCCGACCCGCACCAGGCCATCGTGACGTTCGGTGACGCCGTCTACGACGCCGCCGTCGGGCTGTCGGGCTGGCCGTCCGACCTCATCGGGCCCCGCGTCGACGGCTGGTACATGAGCCGGACGCGGCCGGACGCCGTCCGGGGCCTGCGCCCCTGAACCGAGCTGGTTCGGCCGGCTGAGACGCGAGCACCCGGGCAGCCCTTCGCGGCGGACATGATGGGGACACCTCAGGATTCGGGAATGATCTTGATCGCGCTGGACCACTTCAGTCCGAGCCGGTCCTGGAGCGTCATGTGCAGGAACTGGAACGCCTCCAATTCCAGGGCGCGGCGCAGCGGTCCGGCGTCGAGGGGGCGCAGGCCGCCGCTCGTGACGAATTCGGTGACGGTCGCCCGTGCGTCGTCGTCATCCGTGGCGATGAACACGTCCAGAGGCTGACCGGCCACTTCGCCGGCCACGAGCGTGGTCGCGAACGTCGTGTTGAACGCCTTGACGAAGCGGGCCTGCGGAGCCTCGGCCGCGACGAGGCTGACTGCGGTCACGCCGGGCGGGGTGACGAGCGAGTCGAAGGTGGAGAAGTCGACGGGGTTGCAGATGTCCACGACGACCTTGCCCGCGAGGGCCCGGGCGTGTTCACGGGCCACCGTCTTCGCCGCTTCGAACGGCAGGGCGAGCACGGTGATGTCCGCGCCGTCCAGCGCGTCGAAGTCCGCGCCGCTCGCGTCCGCGCCGAGGTCGGCGGCGAGGGCGTCCGCCTTGGCCCGGTTGCTGTCCACGAGACGGACCCGGTGGCCGCCCGCGAGGGCGCGGGTGGCGATGCCGCGGGCCATGTTGCCCGCACCGACGATCGTGATCTGCATGGCTGACTCCTTCATCCGTCAAGGCCGACGAGGGCCGCGACCGAGCGCCCGGAGAGGGGTATACGGCTGGCACCGTCCGGCTCCGTGCTCGGGGCGCGCGATGACCGGCTCATCACGGTCGAGTGCGGCCAGAGCACACCGGGCCATACGCACCCCGCCGGCACCGGTCGCGGCCGAGGCGACGCTGCTCCGGTCCCGCCATGGTGCGGCGCCCTATGAAAAGCCCAGCTCAGGACGGTCCCGAGAACGTCGGCGACTCTGTCATCCTGCGGGAAGCGGCGGACGCCCGCATCCGGAGCGGTGACCCGAGACAAGCCCCCGCGGCGCGACGCCAGGGTGCCCGATGTGTCAGTGGTGACCGTGGGCTGTGTCGGACGCTCCGCCGAACAGGCGGCCCACGGCCCGGAACGGCAGGGACACCACCGTGGCGACAGCGCTGCCGATCTTTCCGAGTACATCTGCGATGGCCTTGAACATGGCTCACCCTCCTTCGGTACGCGGTGCGGTTGTCCGGCACCGCGTGTGGAGCCTCACCTGGTCCCCTACCCGGATAGCGGCCGCCCATGGGCTCTCCCGCTCGTTCTCATGGGAACTGTCCGCGCGACCGTGTAGGACGGCCCCCGCGGGGCATCCGGATGCGTACGCCACTGTCCCGGGTGAGGCTGTGAATGCGTACGAGTCGTCACCGAGGGAGGCCACCACACATGCGGAGCACCACGCGGCAGGACGGGCCCGCCACCGCTCCACCGGCGACCGCTCCTGATCCGGCGGCCCACGACGCGGCGACGGGTCTTCCCGTCGCGGCGGCGGCCCGGGAGTCGGCGGAGCGTTTCGCGGAGCTGGTGGCCGCTCTGACGTCGGGAGCGCTGGACTGCCCGTTGCCGGGCTCGGGTCGTACGGCGGAGCGCTTCGCCGTCCTCACCTCGGTGGCCGAGCGGGATCTGTGCGCGGCCCGGCTCTTCGAAGGACACGTGGACGCGGCGGCGATCCTGGCGGAACTGGACGCGCCGCCGCCCCGGCCGGGAGAGCGGTGGGGCGTGTGGGCGGCCGAACCGCCGGGCGAAGGACTGCACGCCACCCGTGACCGCGACGGCTGGGTGCTGACCGGGCTCAAGCAGTACTGCTCGGGAGCCCACAGCTGCACCCACGCGCTGGTCACCGCGGCGACGGAGCGGGGAAAGCGGCTGTTCGCGGTACGGACGGGGGTGGCCGACGGCTGCCGCCCGGTGCCGGGCACCTGGCAGGCCGTCGGGATGGCCGGGAGCGACACCCCTGACGTGCGCTTCGACCATGTGCCCGGTGTGCCGGTCGGCGACGTCGGCGGCTATCTGAAGCGGCCGGGGTTCCAGCACGGCGGTATCGGCGTGGCCGCCTGCTGGTACGGCGGGGCCCGCGCCGTCGCCGACGTTCTGCTGCGCGCCGCCGCCGATCGCGGCCCCGACCCGCACACCGACGCGCACATGGGCGCGGTCGACATGCTGCTCCATGCCGCGGCGGCCGTACTGAAGCAGGCCGCAGCGGAGATCGACGGCGATCCGTCCGACACCGGCGGCACCGCGCGGATGCGGAGCCTGCGCACCCGCGCGTTCGTCGAGTCCGTGTGCGCGGATGTCCTCACCCACGTGGGACGGGCCACCGGCGCCGGTCCGCTGTGCCACGACGAACGCCACGCCCGGAACACCGCCGACCTGACCGTGTACATCCGCCAACACCACGCCGAGCGCAACCTCGCCGAACTGGGCGGCCTCGCCGCCCGCAAGGAGCCGTCGTGAGCGAGCAACCAGGCCCGTCGCCCGCATACGCCAACCCCATCCAGGCGCCGGGCACCGACGAGGCGCTCTGGCGGGACTGGGACGGCTGGCGCGCGCTTCCCGAGCTGCGGCTGCCCGAGGCGGGCAGGGTGGTCGTGGTGGCCGCGCATCCCGATGACGAAGTGCTGGGCGCCGGCGGGACGATGGCGATGCTGGCGGACGCGGGGACCGCCCTCACCGTGGTCTCCGTCACCGACGGGGAACAGTCGCACGCCGACAGCAAAGCCGTCACGCCCCAGCGGCTGACACAACTGCGCGCCGAAGAACTCCGCCAGGCCCTCGCGGCGTTGGGCACGGGCACGGCCCACGTCGTCCGGTTGCAAGTGCCGGACACCCGGGTGGCCTTCCACGAGGACGAGATCGTCAAGGCACTCGTCCCGGTGCTGGAGGGCGCCGCGTTGTGCCTCGCGCCGTGGATCGGCGACGTCCACGGTGACCATGAAGCCGCAGGACGGGCCGCGCTCGCCGCCGCCGCTCAGGCGTCCGTGCCCTGCCTGATGTACCCCGTGTGGATGTGGCACTGGGCGCACCCCGGCGACCCGCGTGTCCCGTGGCCTTCCGCGCACCGGGTCACCCTGCCCGCGGACGTCCAGGCCCGCAAGCGCGCCGCCGTCGCCCGGTTCGCCACCCAGGTCGAGCCCATCGGCCCCGCGCCGGAGGACGCCGCGGTCCTGCCGCCCGACGAGGTGGCCCACCACCTCCGCGCGCACGAGGTGATGTTCCAGTGAGCCGGACGAACGCGGCGAGTACGCCCGCCGCCTACTTCGAGACGATGTACGGCGGGGGCGAGGACCCCTGGCACCTCGCCGAACGCTGGTACGAGCGGCGCAAGTACGACATCACCGTGGCCGCGCTCCCCCTGCCGCGCTACCGCCGTGCCTTCGAACCCGCCTGCTCGGTCGGTGAGTTGACTCGCCGACTCGCGACCCGTTGCGACGAGGTACTCGCCTGCGACCGGGTCGCGTCCGCCGTGGCGACCACGCGGCAACGTACCGCCGCAGCAGAGAATGTGACGGTACGTCAGCTCACGCTGCCCGACGAGTGGCCGGACGGCTCCTTCGATCTGATCGTGCTGTCCGAAGTGCTCTATTACTTCGCCGCTCCCGATCTCGACAGGCTTCTGGACCGGGCCCGGACGGCGTTGGAGCCCGGCGGGCATCTCGTCACCGTGCATTGGAACCACCCGGTGCCCGAACACCTGTGGACGGGCACCGAGATCGCGGACCGCGTGACCGGCCTGCCCGGGCTGTCACTGCTCGCCGATCACCGCGAGGCCGACTTCGTCCTCCAGGTCCACGGCCGTGACCTGGCCGACGGGAGCAGCCCGCCCGGTCCCGCCGAGCGCGAGGGTCTGGTGTGAGGGTCGAGGCCATCGCCGTCGTCATCCCGGCGCACAACGAGGAGGCGCTCCTGCCCGCCGCGCTGGAGGCGGTCGCGGCTGCCGCGCGCCACCCCGCACTCGCCGCCGTGCGGATTCGCACGGTCGTCGTCGCGGACTCCTGCCGTGACGGCACGGCCCGGATCGCGCACCGGGCCGGAGCCCTCGTGGTGCCGGTCGGTTTCCGCAGTCCGGGCCGGGCGCGCGCCGAGGGCGCCGAGCACGCGCTGGCGGAGATCGCCGTCCCGCACGAGCGGGTGTGGCTCGCCACCACAGACGCCGACAGCGCCGTACCCCCGCACTGGCTGGCACACCACAGCGCTCTCGCCCGTGACGGGTGGGACGCGGTGGTCGGCACCGTGACCGTGCCGACGGCGACCGCCCTCACCGTCCGGCACCAGCTCAGCTACGAAGCCACCCGTCCGACCGACGGCGCCCACTGGCACCACCCCCATGTCCACGGCGCCAACCTGGGCCTGAGTGCCAGCGCCTACCGCGATGTGGGCGGGTTCCCGCCGCTCGACGTCGGCGAGGACCACGCACTGGTCGCCGCGCTGGTCGGCCGCGGTCATCGCGTCCTGCGCACCTCGGCCGCCCCTGTCATGACCTCGCCCCGTCTGCACGGCCGCGCCCGCGGCGGCTTCGCGGACTTCCTCGCCGCGCAGGCCGAACACACCGCCCGCAGCGAACCGGCGAGCTGACCGGCGCGGCGTATCGGCCAAGGGGTACGTGGAACCAGCGACGACCGACACCGCTGGCACCCGCGACAGCGCGGGGACCTCTCACCGCCACGCCATCGGGTGACGCGGCTCAGCCAGCCGGGTGACAGCGGCCACCGCGGGCTGCCGCCGGGCGGGCCGGTGCTCCAGGATCGGTGCCGCCGCCGTCTCCGGCGGGCCGCGCGTCGACCGCGCGCCCGTGACGCGCGATCAGATCGACCACGGCTGTTCGAGGAGTCCCACCCCATGCGTTCACGCGTCATCGCCATCATTGCCGCCGCTGCCGCCGCCACCGCGGCACTCGCGCAACCCGCCCACGCCGCCCCGCTCGTCGACGGGGTCTACCGTTTCGCGGCCCTCAAGGACGGCATGTGCCTGACCTGGCCCAAAACGAAGGCGCGCATCGGCATGGTGGCGCTGGGCGCCTGCACGGACACCGCCTCCACCTCGGCGAACTGGCAGGTACGCCAACGCCCCAACGGAACCATGGAGGTCTCCACACCGGACTCCGACCCGCGCACCTGCCTGGGCCTGACGACGGACTACCACGTGAAGGTCACCGACGCCTGCTCCGACAAGTACGCCGAGTGGACCGTCTCCTACGGCTCCGCAGGTCCTGGCAGCGTCGTCTGGGCCGACATCGAGCACACCCCCAGCGACCACTCCAACTCGTGGGGGAAACTCGTCGACAGCCCCGACGTCACCGGCCGCATCGTGGTGCGGCAAGCCCCCATCGACCCGCACTACTGGGCTTTGCAGCCGGCCGGCTGAGACCTGTCCCGCACCGGCTGTCCACCGGGGCCCGGCCGGCAAGGCGCTGCCGCCTTCCTGCGACGGACGCTGCTACGGCCGCAGGGCCGTCAGGCGCCGACCGGGCGGGGCCGACCGGCACCCGTCTCGGGCCCTTGGGCCCCACGACACCCGGCCGTGCGCGCGGGAGCGTGGACAGGGCGGGACGCCACGGCGATACGCGCCCTCGGGAGTCCCGCCCCTCCCGAGGAGCGTCCGTATGCGCATCATCGTCAGCATCGACACCGACACCCTCGTCGGCGATGACGGTCTCGATCCGGCCGCCGCGTCGCTGGCCGAACTCCTCCGGGCCGGCCACGAGGTCGTCATCGTCCACGGCGCTCCCGCCGAGACCCAGACCGTCACCGGATCGCGTCTGGTACGCGCGCTGGACTCCGTGCTCGTCGGCCGTACCGTGGTCGCGCTCCTGACCCACGCCCAGGTCGGCGCCCACGACCCGCAGGTGAGCGTGCCGGACCGGCCCCGCGTACGCCCGCAGGCCGTTCCCGAGGCTCAGGTCGTCCGGGAACTGCTGGCCGACGGCACCGTGGTGGTCTGCGGCGGCGGCATCCCCGTCCTACGGGAACGCGGCACCGCGCGCCTGCGGACCGTACCGGTGACGGTGGACCCGGATCGGACGGCGGCGCTGCTGGCCGTCGAACTGGACGCGGACATCCTGCTGTTCCTCACCGGCGCCACGCACCTGTTCGCCGCGGGAGGACACGGCCGCCCCAGGCCGCTGCTGCGGCTGACCCCCGACGAACTGTCCGGCGTACGTCTGCCCGAGGCCGTGATCACCCGCGCCGCGATCGCCGCCGACTTCGTCACCCGCACCGGCGGCGTCGCGGCGATCGGCCCGGTCGACAACGCCCTGGGCATCCTCCTCGGCACCACCGGAACCCAGATCCGCCCCGCACCCGCTTCGGTCAGGGAAACCGCGCCGTCATCCGACTGATCACCGGCACTATCGGCCGTTTCGACTCCCCCGCCGAAAACCGTCCGCTCCCCCATCTTCCGCCGGTCCGGCTCCGGCACGAACGGGTGGTGTACGCCAGGATGCGGGGCACGCAGGACCGCATGGCCGACACCATCACCTCGTTCGCGGGCACGATGGGCTTCGTCTCTCTGCACGCGGCATGTTCGAGACGAATCTGCGCTCGGAGGTGTGGTCGGCGCACATCGGCAGAGCCCTCGGCCTGGACCCCGAACAGATCGAGGGCGAGGTCCGGGCGGCCCTTGCCGACAGCCGCACCCGAATGAGCACGGGAGGACGCGCCGCGGGCCCATAGGCCCCGACGAAGCGCACCGGGCCGAAGAACCAGCGGTACGGCCGCAGGGCGGCTCACCGTGCCCGAGACGAGGTCATGATCTGTGCCGGACAGCCCTCAGCCGTGGGAGATCTCGGCCACCTCGACCACTTCGGAGCCTTCGCGACGCATCCGTTCGCTCCCCCAGACGCCGAGCGGCCCGAGCGCTTGATTGAGCGTGCGCCCGTGCTCGGTCAGGGAGTACTCCACCCGCGGCGGCACCTCGGCGAAGACCTTCCGGTGCACCAGTCCGTCCTCCTCCATCTCGCGCAGGTGCTGCGTCAGCATCTTCTCGCTCACTCCGGGCAGGCCGCGACGGAGCTCGGCGAAGCGGCGCACACGATGGGCGTCAAGTTCCCAGAGGATGAGTCCCTTCCACTTGCCGCTCACCACGTCGAGCGCGGCGTCGATGCCGCAGATGTAAGGCCCGCACCTCGGCGCCCTCGCCATCACTGATCCCCTTACTAAAAGGTAAGTACCGCAGAAAATAGTGGGTACTTCCCAGATTAGTGGCCCTCTCCGAGCATGAAGAGGTGAACGAACAACAGCACGGCACCACCAGGCAACACAGCAATGTCACCGTGATCGGACTCGGCCCGATGGGCCAGGCGATGACCCGTACCCTCCTCGCCGCAGGCCACCCGGTCACCGTCTGGAACCGCACCGCCGACCGGGCCGACGGCGTCGTCGCCGACGGAGCGGTCCTCGTACCGACACCCCGCGAGGCGGTCGAGGCAAGTGACCTCGTGATCCTCAGCCTCACCGACTACCAGGCGATGTACGACATCCTCGACAGCGCCACCGCGTCGCTCGCCGGCCGGACACTGGTCAACCTGAGCTCCGACACCCCTGACCGCTCACGCGAAGCGGCATCCTGGGCGTCGGCCCACGGCGCCACCTTCCTCACCGGTGGTGTCATGGTCCCGGCACCGATGGTCGGCACGGACGCGGCCCACGTCTACTACAGCGGCCCCACCGAGGCGATGGAGAGCCACCGGCCGACACTGGCGCTGCTCGGCGCGCCGACGTATCTGGGCGTGGATCCAGGTCTCGCCCAGATGATGTACCAAGCCCAGCTCACGGTATTCCTCACCACCTTGTCCGCACTGATGCACGCCACCGCGATGCTGGGCACCGCGGGAATGACGGCCAAGGAAGCACTGCCGGAGTTGCTCTCCTCCGCCGACTCGATCGGCGCCATCCTCAGGGCCGGCGAAGCGACCCCCGGCACCGCGCTGGACGCCGGAGAACACCCCGGCGGGCTCAGCACGGTCACCATGATGGGCGCGACATCCGACCACATCGTCGAAACCAGCACGTCACTCGGCCTCGACCCCGCGCTCCCCCTGGCCGTCCAGGCCCACTACCGCCGCGCCATCGACAACGGCCACGGCAGCGACAACTGGACCCGCATCATCGACAGCATCCGAAAGCCGCACTGACCCCACACGGCACCGTCGTAGAGGGGTATTTGAGGGAGCATCAGTTCGTCAGCACGACCACCAGCATCGCCAGCCAGCCCAGTGAGACGAAGACGGGAAGCAGCACCATCACGAGACCGGTCGGGGACGCCTGGAGCCACCCTGATCCCGGCTCTGTCAGCCGGCGTCCCACTATCCGCTGCCCGCCGTGCCACGCCATGTGCTCTTCCAGCTCCACGACCGTGCTCTTGCGGGTCTGCAAATAGCGGCGTCCATAGCGCAGCATGACGGCGAACGCCAGCCCGGAAACGAACCCGATCACCGTGATGACCGCTCCGACGCCCCGGGCCACTTCCTGTGACTGCGCGCCCTCTTTGCCGAGGGTAAACGCCAAGGTGGCCGCGAGGCCCGCGGTGATGTAAAGGAAGTTATTGAGCTTGTTCCAGTTGAGGAGGTCCTCATGCTTGTATAAGTCGACCGCGATCTCGTACTGGGTCTGCAACATCGACTCACGCGGCTTGCGCGAGACCCACACCACGCGCAGACGGCCGTCCGGCGGTCGCAACCGTGTCAGTTCCTCGAAGCCCAGCTTCCGGTGGAATTGGCTCGACGCCTCATTGAGCGGCTCGTTGACCACCGCGGCGATCACCGGGTTGGCCGTCCAGCGCTCCAGCACATGGTGGTACAGGCGTGACGCGACGCCCTGCCGCGACGCGTCACGGGCCACGCACACCTGCTTGATCACCAGGAAGCTGCCGAGCGTGGTCTTGATCCGGTGGTTCAACCACTCGTCAGGTTCGATCTGGGCGTCGCTGTAGGCCAGGAGGAATCCCAGGACGTCGGTTCCCTTGACGGCCACGTAGAAGTGCTCGGCGCTCACCAGTCGCCTTTGGTACATCTCGTCGGTGTACTCCGACACCAGGAATCCGTCTCGGCTGGCCTCCACCGGGTCGATTCCGTCCAGATTCCTGGACTGTGCCAACGCGAAGATCATCGGGACATGCGCCGAAGTCGCCCGCACGATCTCGATCCCCGCTTGGTCAGGCGCGGTCACGCGCTCACCTCCCACTGAACAGGCGTTCACAGGGCTCCGCGGAAAGCGTGTCCTGACAGCCCGTCGGATGCAAGAGCGCATGAAGTGGCGTCATGGCGAAGCGAATTCGGCCGGTCCCGGCTCAGGACCCGGCGCAGTCGCATCCGAGGCGTCGGCTGCTGCTCCGCCGGGCACCTGTGACCGGCCCGAGGCGTTTGCGGTGCGAGACGACCACGCCGGTGGTGATGTACGAGGTCGATGTGAAGAACCCCTTAGCGGGCCAGGTCGATCCCGGCTTCGCGGAGGAGCCGGGCGAAGGTGGTCGCGTGCTCGGGGGTGAGGGGGAGGGCCGGGAGTCGGGGGGGTCCGCTGGGGACGCCGACCAGGTCGAGGCCCGTCTTGATCGCGCTTGCGTACGGGTGCGCCTCGAGGAATTCGCAGATCGGAAAGATCTTCGTCCACTGCTCCCGTGCCTCGGCGATGTCGCCGCGGACCGCGAGGGTCTCGTAGAAGTCCGCGCACAGTTGAGGGATGACGCTCGCCGCTCCCCAGACTCCCGCCCGCGCGCCGGCGGCGATGCCGGAGAACGTGAGGGTGTCGTAGCCGTTGAGCGGCTGGATGACGTCCGCGTAGTGGTGAAGGACCGTGGCGAACTTCACCGCGTCACCCCCGGTGTCCTTGAACGACGTCACGCGGGTGCTCCGGGCGAGCTCGGCCAACCGCCCGGCCGAGATGTCCAGTCCCGTGGCGTCCGGCAGGTTGTAGAACATGATGTCGATGTCCACCGCGTCGGAGACGGCCCCGTAGTGCGCCACGACCTCCTTCCAGCCGAGAGCGCCGTAGTAGGGGGGCACGATCATGACCGCCGTCGCACCGGCGTCAGCCGCGTGCCGGGTGAGGTCGATCGTCTCGCCGGTGGTCAACGCTCCGGTGCCCACGACGACGGGCACCCGACCGTCCACAGCCTTCAGGTAGAGGTCCGCGACCTCCTTCCGCTCCGCGTTGCTGAGCGTCGTGAATTCGCCGGTGCTGCCCAAGGGCACCACGCCGTGCACGCCCGCACCGACGATGTGCTCGACCTGGCGACGGACTCCCCCGGCGTCGACGGTCGAACCGTCAGCGCGAAAAGGGGTCACCACTGCCGCGAGTATGCCGCTGAACGGCGTTGTCATCGCTCTCCTTCGTCGTTCGTCGACGGGTTCACCGGGCTCGGAAGCCGCTCGTCGTCGGCCGGGTCCCGCGTCGTAGCGCGCGCCCGCCGAGCTCGTCGGTCGGCTTTCCCCCGCGGAACGCGACGACGCCGTTGATGATCACGTGCCGCATCCCGTCGGCGTACTGGTGCGGGTGGGAGTAGGTGGCGAGGTCCCGGACCCTGTCGGGCTCGAAGATCGCGAGATCCGCGAAGGCGCCCTCGCGGATGACGCCGCGGTCGGTGAGACGCAGCGTCCGCGCGGGCAGGCTGGTCATCCGTCGGACGGCGTCCTCGATCCGCAGGACGCCGTCCCTGACGTACGGACCGAGAACGCGGGCGAAGGACCCGTAGGCCCGCGGATGCGTCGGAGCGTCGGTGTACGGCGGAGAGGCCGTCCACGCTTCGGCGTCGGAACAGACCGAGACCCATGGGCTCCGCAGCGCGAGACGGACGTTCTCCTCCGTCATCTCGAACAGCGCGATGATCATCTGCGAGTCCGCCACGACGATGTCCAGAAGCGTGTCGAGCGGATCCGCGTCACCGCGCCGCGTCGCGACCTGCGCGAGTGTCATGCCGTTCCACTCGGAGGTGTTGCCGCCCAGGAGCAGGATTCCGTCAGCGCCGCCCGCGCTCTTGTAGCAGTTGTCCCAGTCGGCGCCCGGGGCCCGGATGGCCTCCTTGACCGTTTCCCGGAAGTCCTCATGCGCGAGCTTGCCGCGCAAAGCGTCCGGGCCGCCGTCGTGGAATCGTGGGGGGATGCACGCGTCAAGGCCGGTAGCGCCCGCCTCGTACGGATAGACGTTGGCCGTGACGGCGAGGCCGCCGGCCCTGGCTTCCTCGATGCGCTGGATCGCGGAGGCCATCAGGGGCCAGTTGTCCCGGCCTGCCGCCTTCAGGTGGTAGACCTCGGCCCGCGCTCCCGACCTCTCGGCGATCCCGATGAGCTCGTCCAGGCTTTCGAGCAGGGAGTCGGACTCGTTGCGGATGTGCGAGATGTAGAGCGCGTCGTGCTCGGCGAGCACTTCCGCGAAGGCGGTCAGCTCATCGGTCGAGGCGTACATGCCCGGGGCGTAGATGAGAGCGGAGCCCAGACCCAGCGCGCCGTCCGCCAGTTCTTCGTCGAGGAGCCGGCGGGCGGCGGCCAGCTCGTCGGGCGTCAGCGGACGGTCTTGCGGACCGGCGAAGGCCATGCGGAGGTTGTCCGCCCCGACGAAGCTCGCGACATTCGGTCCGACGCCCGCGTCGGCCATGTGGTTCAGGAAGTCGTTGAGCCGCGGCCATTCATGCCGGACGTGGGTTCGCTCGGCGTAGTCCTTGGCGATGGCGCGCATCCGGCCCTCCACGGGGCCGAGCGAGTAGCCTTCGCCGAACACCTCGGTCGTGACGCCCTGGTAGAGGTCGGAGAGACCTCGGGGGTCACGCTGGAGCGACTCGTAGGCCTGGCTGAGCACGTTGATGAAGCCGGGCGCGACCAACGCGCCGGCGGCGTCCACCTCGGGCACGTCGGTGTCGGGGACCTCGCCGACGTGAACGATCCGGTCACCCCGGACCAGTACGTCCGCGCGTCTGAGCGGTGCGCCGGTGCCGTCGGCGACAAGGCCGCCGCGCACCACCAGATCACTACGCATCCCGACTCCCCTCCTGGGCCCTCATCGTCTTGCGCGTCTTCCCGCGGGCGAACCGCTGCGCCGAGAAGGGCCCGGTACGACCGTCGTCCCCCGAGGCGATCGCCTCTGCGAGGTGCACTCCGGCGGCCGGTGAGATCGTCATGCCGAGCATCTGGTACCCGGTGGCGACGAACACGTTCGAGTCCGGCGCGAGCCTGCCGATCATGGGGAGGCCGTCAGGAGCCACGGGGCGCAGACCCGACCAGGCGGCCGACTCGTCGGTCCACGGCCCGAGGAGGGCCTGAGCCGAGCGCCGCATCGCCCTGACGCGCCGTGGGGGGATGCGGGTCGGTGAGTTGGTGAAGTCCATCGCCCCGGCGACGCGAAGGGTGCCGCCCATCGGCGAGATCGCCAGGTGCGTGTCGAGGGTCTGGATCGCCTGCCTCGGCATCCGCCCCGGCCGGACGTCGAAGCTGTAGCCCTTGCCGCCGATCACCGGAAGGGGATGGCCGATCGAGCGTGCCAGCGCGGTGGTGTTCACTCCCGCCGCGAGAACCACGTGGTCGGCCTCGTACGTACCGCGGTCCGTGCGCACCGCTCGCACCCGTCCGCCTTGCGCGTGGAGGTGCTCGACGGGCTCGTGCTCGCGGATCTCGACACCTGCGGCGACCACCTTCTCGATCAGCGCCGCCATGTAGGCGTGGGGAACGATCTGCCAGTGGTTGCCGATCAACGCTGCCGCCTGGCCTCGTGGCACCGTAGGGTCCAGGTCCTGGACCGCGCTGCCCGTCAGGACCTCTGTCGTGGCTCCCTGCCCGAACTTGGCCAGCGGCGCGATCTTCTCGATGAAGTGCTCGATGTCCGCGGGGTTCTTGGAGACGGTCAGGAGACCGGTCTTGTCGAAGTGCTCGTCGAGGCCGAGCCGTTCGATGAGCTTGAAGGACGGGTACCCGAGCGTGGACAACGCCGCCAGCCCGTCGGAGTACGACCGGTCGTTGCAGTAGCGCGCGAACGTCGCGATCCAGGGTCCGAGGCGCAAGAGGGCCGCGGGCGAGAAGTGGAGCGCGGAATCACGCCGGGTCAGGTCCTTGAGGCCGTGCATGATGATGCCGGGCTCGGGCACCGGCCCGGCCTGGGCGGGGCATATCCAGCCCGCGTTGCCCCAGGACGCGCCGGCCGCCGCGGCACCGGCGTCGAGCACCGTCACGCGCATTCCGACCTCGGTCAGCGCCCAAGCCGTCCACAAGCCGGCGGCGCCGGCGCCAACGACCACGCAATGCTCGCCATTCACCACTATCGGCAGCCCTTCCACTCGTGTGCGTCAGTTGCTCAAGGAGGGACTTTGCCAAGGCTTCCGGACGCGTTGTTCGTTCATTCGGACCAGAAAGCCGGATGATCATGTCGGCCCGGACAGACGGGCCGGGCGCGGCGCGCCGCGGCGAACCGGCGGATTTCGCCGCGGATCGCGCGCGTATCGGCCGGTCAGACCTCGGTCGACACGGGTGCGTCGATCCAGTCGGCGTCCGACCGGGGGATCGACCGCAGCAGCTTGATCGTGTACGGATCGGTCGGATGGTCCAGGATCTGGTCCACCGGACCGGATTCGACGAGCCGTCCGCGGTACATGATGCAGACGCGCTCGGTGATCTGCCGCAGCATCGAGAGGTCGTGCGTGATGAAGACGAAACCGACTCCGCGTTCGCGCTGGAGCGTCGCGAAGAGGTTGATGATCTGGGCTCGCACCGAGACGTCCAGGGCGGAGACGGGTTCGTCGCAGACCAGGAGCCGTGGGTTGACGGCTAGGGCCCTGGCGATCGCGACGCGCTGACGCTCTCCGCCGGAGAGGGCCGACGGCCTGCGTTGCGCGTACGAGGCCGGAAGACCGACCGTCTTCAACAGGTCGGCCACCGCGCCCGAAGCGTGCTTGGTGGCGCTCTCGTGCGACCTGATCGCCTCGGACAGTGCCGAGCCGATGCTCCGCATCGGGTTGAGGCTCGCGTAGGGGTCCTGGAAGACCATCTGCACGGTTCCGCGAAGGCGACGGAGATCCGCCGCGCTCAGCCGCGACCAGTCGTGCGCGGGAATGCCGTCGATCATGATGTCGCCGCTGGTGCACCGCTCGAGTCCCAGCAGCGTGCGAGCGAGGGTGGTCTTGCCGGAACCGGACTCCCCGACGACGGCGACGCTCTCCCCCTGGTTCACCTGTATCGACACCCCGGCGAGCGCGTGGACGGTGCGCTGCCCGACGCGGAACTCCTTGCGCAGGTCCCGGATGTCGATCAGCGGCCGCTCCGCCCGTACGTCTCGCACCGGAGCCTCCACGACGTCGATCCTGGCCCGCTTCGCCGCCATGTCGGAACTGATCTCCGGCAGGCGGACACAGGCCGAATACCGCAGGTCGGCGACCTCGATCAGTGGCGGCGGTCCCTGGCGGCACTGGTCCGTGACCCACTCGCACCGGGTGGCGAAGGCACAGCAGCCCGTGGTCTCCCGGGCCTTGGGGACCGACCCCGGGATGGAGGGGAGTTCGGCGACCCGACGGTCGACCGACGGTTCGGCCAGCAACAGGCCCTGGGTATACGGGTGCAGCGGCTTGGCCTCCAGATCGGAGCCGGGCGCGACCTCGATGAGCGATCCGCCGTACATCACGTAGACGCGGTCGCACATCGCGAAGGCCACCCGCAGATCGTGCGTGATCAGTACGACGCTCATTCCGCGCGACTTCTGGACACCGCGCAGGAGGGTGAGCATCTCCTTCTGGGTCGTGACGTCCAGAGCCGTCGTCGGTTCGTCCGCGATCAGGATCTTCGGGTCGCGGGCGAGCGACGCGGCCACAGCGACGCGCTGACGCATGCCTCCGGAGAGCTGGAACGGGTACCGATCCGCTACCGAGGGGTCGGTGAGTCCGACCTCGGCGAGCCGGCGGTTGACCTCCGCCCTGCGTTCGGACCGCGGCGGGCGCCGACGGCCCTCCCAGATCAGCGACTCCTCGATGATGCGCCCGCAGCGGAACACGGGGTTGAGCATCGTGAACGGGTCCTGGAGTACGAGCCCGATTTCCCGTCCTCTGACGTGACTCCACTCGCGTTCCGACAGCTCCAGCAGATTGCGGCCGTCGTACTCGACCTCGCCGCGCGCGACGAGCGATCCGGGCAGGAGACCCATGATGGCGCGGGCGGTCATGGTCTTGCCGCTTCCGGACTCGCCCACGATCCCGATCGTCTCCCCCGCGGACAGGTCGAGTCCGAACGACGTCACGATCGGGTGGGTACCGTCAGGACCGACCGCGTCAACGCCGAGGGCGCGCACTTTCAGGACCGTGTCCGAGGTCATCCCTCGCGTCACGCGGTCCGACTGTTCGGGGGCCATTACTTGCTTCCTCCACGACTCGAGAGCGCCTCGTACATCCAGTCGCCGATGATGTTCATCGAGATCGCCGTCGCCACGATCATGACGCCGGGCCCGAGCGCCGCCGCGGGGTTCTCGAAGAGCAGGCTGGTTCCGTCCTTGAGCATGAGACCCCAGTCCGGCGAACCGGCGTCGACCCCGAATCCGAGGAACGACAGTCCTGAGAGCGTCACGATGGCGCCGGCGAAGGTCAGGAACGCGTTGGCGACGGCGGTCGCGGAGACGTTGGGCCAGATGTGGAAGAGCATGATCCGTCGGTTCGACAGGCCCAGCGCACGCGCGGCTTCCACGTAGGGCAGGAGCGCCTGCTCCAGTGTCGCGCCTCGGATGACGCGTGTGTCGAAGGGGATCGTCAGCACGAGAAGGAGCGCCACCGCCATCCAATAGCCGCCGCCGAACGCACCGGCGACAACCACGATGACGAGAAGTCCGGGGAGCGCCCACATGAAGTCGACCCAGCGCATGACGACCGCGTCGACGGCACCTCTCTTGTAACCGCTCCACAGACCCAGCAGGTTGCCGATCAGCATGGAGCCGACGGTGATGACCAGCGGGCCGATGAACGCGGTGCGTGTTCCGGCGATCAGTCTGGAGAAGACGTCCCGGCCGAGTTCGTCCGTGCCGAGCCAGTGCCCGGCGCTGGGCGAGGCAAGGACGTCCGAGACGTTCTGGGCGCCGGGGTCCTGGGGGGCCAGGACCGATCCGAGGACGGTCATGACGACGACCCCGACCACGATCACCAGGCAGGCCAGTACGGTCCAGGACGGGCGCGCCGAGCGACGCGTCGGCCTGGCGGGATCTTCGAGCTGCGGGACTGCGGCACTCATGCGGTCGGCCTTCCGTGCCTGATGCGTGGATCCGCGGCCAGGTAGAGCATGTCTGCCGCCAGGTTCGCGAACATGATCAGCGCGGCCACCAGCAGCGCGATGGCCTGGAGTGTGGGGAGGTCCTGGCTCGACGCGGACCGCACGAGCAGGTCGCCGATCCCCGGGATCGAGAAGGTGACCTCGACGAGGACCGCTCCGGTGGCCAAGGACGCGAGCAGGGGCACGCTGACCGTGATCACGGGGATCATGCCGTTGCGCAGCGCGTAGAACAGGAACACCCGGCGGGACGACATCCCGCGTGCCCGGGCGAAGGTCACGTAGTCCTGGTCGAGCACCTTGATCATCACGGCCCGCGTGTGTTTGACGATGAGCGCGACGCCGGAGATCGCGAGCGCGAGCGCCGGAAGGGTCAGGTGCCACAGTTTGTCGACGAAACCGCTGCCGGCCCCGAAGACCGGGAACCATCCGAAAAGGACCCCGAACACGTAGAGCAGGGCCACGGCGCCCACGAAGACCGGTGTGCTGAATCCGACGATCACCGACGCCACGATCCCGCGGTCGACGAACGTCGACTTCTTCACCGCCGCGGCCAGCCCCAGGGGGATTCCGATGAGCATGGTCAGCAGATAGGCCACGCCCGCGAGGAGCAGGGAATTCGGCAGCCGCGCCTTGATCTCGTCCGTGACCGGAAGCGTCGAGACCGACGAGTTTCCGAAATCGAACCGGACGGCGTCCTTCAACCAGATCCAGTACTGGGTGAGGAACGGGTCGTTCAGGTGGTACTGCTGCCGGAGCAGCTCCTCTGTCTCGGGAGTCCGCCTCCGGGTGCCGAGCAGATTGCTCACGGCGTCGCCGGGCGTGATGTACAGCAGAGAGAAGATGACGAACGAGATCAGGACCAGCATCGCGGCGCACACCAGGACCCGACTCAGCACTAGGAAGAAAATTGCTCGTGTTTGCATCGTTGCCTTTTTCTCGTTGGGGCTCGCGGCCCACGCGGCCGGCGTCACCGCGGCCGCGTGGCACCGTCACGACGCGGGCTTGACCTGCGCCACCCACGCGGCCGGACCGTAGGCCGAGGAGAACGGGTTCAGCTCGGGCCACGTGAAGGTGTCCGACAGCGCCAGGACGTTCTCACCGAGGTAGAGCGGGATGTAGGGAACGTCCTGCGCGGCGAGCTTGTCCAGGGCGGAGTACGCCTGGAACCGTCCCGCCCGGTCGGCCGTGGAGATCCCCGCGTTGACCAGCTTGTCGGCCTCCGGATTGCTGTACGCGGCGTAGTTCGCGTAGGCGATGTCCGCCTGCGAGCTGTCGAGGAGATAGCTGGCCGTGGTGTTCGGCTCCTCCGAGCAGTCAAGTCGCTGGATCGTGAGCTGGATCTTCTTCTTGGCCGCTCCTTCGCCGACGCGCTGGGTGTACTGGGCCTCGGAGAGGACCTTGACGTCCAGCTCGATGCCGGCCTTCGCCACCATTCCGGCGATGGCCTGAGCGATCTTGGGGCGGATTCCGTCGTCGGGAACCTCGAAGGTTCCCTTGACGCTGCCCGGGTGGCTCGACTTCGCGATCTCTTCCTTCGCCTTGGACACATCGAACGCGTAGGGCGGGAGCGAGCCGATCATGGTGTCGATGTCCGCTTTGTCGGCCACCTTGGCCAGGACCTGGGCCGGGAACAGGCTGTCGTAGGTGACGGCGCCGTCGCCTTCGGCGGCGGCGAGGCCCTTGCGGTCCAACGCGTAGGCGAAGGCGCGCCGGACGTGCACGTCGTCCCACGGGGCGACCTGGGTGTTCAGTGACATGAACGTCTGCTTGCACCCGGGGACCTTTACCAGTTTCGCCTTGGAGCTGGCGGCGAAGGCCCGCGGGTCCGCGAGCGGGTACGCGGCGTCGAGCTGGCCGGACCGGTAGGCGAGCGCGGCGCTCGTCACGGTCTTGAAGGGCTTGACCGACACCCTCTGGATCGCCGGCTTGCCTCCCCACCAGTCCGGGTTGGCGGTGAGGTCCGCGCCTTCGGTCGGGTTCAGCCGGTCGAGCCGGTACGGCCCGGTCGCCATGGTCAGCGTGCCCGGCTTGCCGAAGTCGGCCTTGTGCTCGTCGTAGAACTTCTTCTGGAAGATGCTCGCTCCCACGCTGGCGAGGAGCGACAGGACGCTGGAATCAGCCTGCTTGAGCGTGACGACGACGGTGTTCGCGTCCCTGGCGGTCACGTCCTTCACGTTCACGAACAGCGACTCGTACGGGGACGGCGCCAGGCGCTCGTAGTCCAGCGAGGCGACCACGTCAGCGGACGTCATCCCGGTGCCGTCCCAGAACGTGACGCCCTTGCGCAGGTGGAAGATGTACGTGCGCGGGTCCGGGGTGTCCCACGACTCCGCGAGCCCCGGGGCCAGCTGGCCCTTCGGGTCGGCGGTGAGCAGGGCGTCGTAGACCGTGGCGAGAAGGTTGTTGCCCGAGGTCAGCGTGAGCGGGTCGATGCTGTCGAGGCTGTCCGCGACGATGCCCCACCGCAGGAGGTCCGCCCTGCCGCCGGTCGCTCCCGGCTTCTCGGCGCCGTTGCAGGCAGCCAGTAGCGCTGCCAAGCAGACAACGGTGGCGCTGACCGCCACGAGTCTGATGGACCGTTTACGCTTCATGACCCGTCCTCCTCGGGCCAGAGGTCCAGCCCCCAGCCGGTTGTGTGCCGCCCGTGTGATCAGGCTCACGGGTTTGGATGAGGCTATGGCCGTCGAACGGCGCGGACCTGGTGACGATCCGCCCAATTTTCCGCCTGGAATCGTTCAATGTAACGAAGGCGCACAACGGCCCGGCCACGCCTCGGTTTCGGTCAACGAACGGAGGCCGCGCGTTCGTTCGTTCTTCCCAAGACGCGCGGCGGAGCGTCCCGTAGACTCCGGCGGATATGAGCGAGACGTCCAAACCGCAGCGTGCGAGCTTGTCGAGGATCCTCAACGACCTCGGCGGTACGTTCCTCGACGTGGTCGTCGCCGACGTGAGTGCCCACGAGCAGGTCGGGGCCGTCGTCGTCCACGACCACGGACAGAACCACACGCTCCTGCCCAAGGCGCTGGTCCTCGGCATCGGGGTGTACGGCGCGTCCGACATCGCGGAGCTGCTGCGCCTTCTCGGGACACAGAGCGCCGCGGCCCTGATCGTGCGGGCGCCCGTGGACCGCGAGCCAGAGGTGCTCAACGCCGCCCGCGACGCGGGCGTCGCCCTACTCGCGCTGGCGGAGAACGCGGACTGGCTTCAGCTCGCTGACATGCTCCGGACCATCGTGGCCCAGGACGATGTCGGGGACGAGGTGACGAGCACCCTGGGCGGTGTCGCCGCGGGCGACCTCTTCGCCCTCGCCAACGCCGTGGCGGCACTGATCGACGCGCCGGTCACCATCGAGGACCGCCGGTACCGCGTGCTGGCGTTCTCGGGACGGCAGGACGAGGCCGACGCCGCTCGCATCCGGACCATCCTCGACCGCCAGGTGCCCGAGGTCTACCTCCGCGAGGACGAGGACCGGGGGGTGTTCAAGGCCCTCTACCAAACGGAGGAGCCGCTGTACATCGAGGCCTCCAAGATCAGCGAGAACGAGATCCCGCGCCTGGCCATCGCGGTGCGTGCCGGTGACGAGATCCTGGGATCGATCTGGGCGGCGGTCACCGGACCGCCGTCCACCGAGCGGTCGCAGGCCCTGGCCGACGCCGCGAAGCTCGTCGCCCTCCACCTGCTGCGCCGACGAGCCGGAGCCGACGTCGACCACCGCCTGCGCTCCGACCTGGTGGCCACCGCCCTCGAAGGCGGGCCCAAAGCCGCGCACGCGCTCGGCCGCCTCGGGCTGCTCGGGAAGACCGTCAATGTCGTCGCCATGGACATCGTCGACCACGGCGACGGACAGACCGATCCCTCCCGGCAGGCGAGGGAACGCCAGCAGTTGGCGGACGCGTTCGCGATGCACCTCACCTCGGTCGCGCCGCGGTCGGCGACGGCCCTGCTCGGCGACGTGTCGTACGGGCTGGTCTCGCTCACCGGGGACGCCGACCAGAACGAGCAGCGCGCCAAGCGGCTCGCGGCCGACTTCCTGAAGCGGACGGGCACGCGGGTGCCGGCCGTCATCGGCATCGGCACCGCGATCAGCGACCCGATCCGCTTGAACGAGTCGCGGACGCGGGCCGACCGTGCGCTGCGCGTACTGCGTACGCGAGGGACGGCGGGCACCGCGGCCACGATGTCAGAGGTGCACATAGACGCGCTGGTGCTGGAGCTCCAGGACTTGTCCTTGGCACGCCATGACCCGGTGACCGGCCCGTTGAGCCTGATCCTCGAGTACGACGAGCGGCGCAACGGCAGCCTCCTGGCAACTCTCAAGTGCTGGCTGAACGCCTTCGGCGACATCCACGCCGCCGCGGCCTCGGCCGGTGTGCACCACAACACGTTCCGCTACCGGCTCAAGCGGCTCAGCGAGGTCGGGAAGATCGACCTGGAGAACCCGGACGAGAGATTCGCGTTGATGCTCCAGATGCGTCTGATGAACCCCGCCGTCGAGTGATTCGCCGCGTCACGGCGAAGCGGTCGCCTGAGTGGCGACCACGTGCGCGGCCAGTGCTCCGGCGACGCTGACGAAGTCGTAGATCTCGTCGACGGTGGCGCACCGGATCCGCACGGTGTACTCCGACGAGCGCTCGGCCGTCGGAATCATGGCGATCAGATCAGCGCTCGTCGACAGCTTCAGGTCGATCTCCACCACCAGGTCGTGAGGGACGACCGGCGGCCGGATCGACGAATCCGCCACGGCTCGCGCCGCGCCTTCCCGGATGTGCGCCCTGGCGGTGGCCGGGGAAAGGGCGTCGGCCGAGTTGTAGGAGAGGTAGCGCTTGACCTCGACGCGGTGGACCGCCTCGACTCCGGCGAGACCGGCCGAACAGGTCCGGTCGTCTCCGGTGATGAGCTTCACCGGGACTCCGAACCGGCCGGCGTAGAGGGCGTTGACGTCTGCCTCGGACGCGGCCCGACCGTTGAGCCGGAGTTCCGACCAGAATCCGGTGAACGTGTGTGAGAGCACTCCGGGCGCTCCCGCGGCCGCGTGGTAGCCGATGAAGAGGGCCGCGTCGAAGTCGCCGTGCAGGCCGTGCACCATGCCGCAGGTACGGGGGCTGCCGTTGACGAGACGTGCACGCGGGTCCAGCAGGGCGGGCAGGATGTTGTCCATCGGCCCGTGGCTGTCCGCCACCACCACGTGGGTGGCTCCCGCGTCGAACGCCCCCGCCACAGCGGCGTTGGCCTCCTCGGTCATGAGCTCCTGGCCGCGTGCGTAGGTCCGGTGCCCGGGGACGGTGTTGTGCAGCCGCGAAACACCCGCGACTCCCTCCATGTCCACGCTGATGTAGACAGAACCGGCCATGAGACCGTCCCTTCTTCCTTGGTCTGACCCGGCCGTTCACCGGGTGGTTGCCAGCCGAACCGGGGGCGGCTTGCCTCAGGTCGCCGATGCGAAGGCCGCGAGGAGTGCGTCCGGCTCGAGCCCGTACGCCGTGAAGCCGCGCGCACCGGTCATCGTGGGAGCGGCGAGCATCGCGTTGATGATCGACTCCTCGGTGGCCTCGACGACGGCGCGGAACAGGTCGTCCAAGGCTTGGTGCGGAACCGCGGAATGGGGCGCCACCAGCGGGTGACCGCCCGCGTAGCCCTCGGTGGGCACGTTCTGCGGCGCCGTGGAGAAGGCGAGCATGATGTCACCGCTCGAGTCCTGGATGCCGCCGCCGACCCGGCCGATGCCGATGCTCGCCCTGGTCGCCAGCCGACGGCACTGGCCGGGCAGCAGCGGAGCGTCCGTCGCCACGATCACGATGATCGATCCGGAGCCGGGCGGCATGGGCGGGTCTCCGCCCGGCTGGGTCCGGGCCGGCAGCGGGACGTGTGCCAGGCGCGCGTCACGGCCCACGGGCCGGCCGTCGACCCTGAAGTCGGGGCGGGTCCCGTGGTTCGCCTGGACGAGCACGCCCACGGTCCAGCCGCCCGCGGACGCGTCGAGACGACGCGACGCCGTTCCGATCCCGCCCTTGAACCCGTGGCAGACCATGCCGGTTCCCCCTCCGACACTCCCCTCCTCGACGTCGGCGGACGCCGACTCGTAGGCCGCTCGGACGTGTTCGCCGGTGACGAACTGGGCGTTCCCGCTGTTGAAGGAGAGGTCCGCGGTCTCGCCCACCACCGGCAGGGAGAAGGCGTTGCGGAAGGTGTCGTGCGCCGTTTCGATCGCGACCAGGCTGTCCCTGACGACGCCGACGCTGTGGGTGCCCGTGAGGGCCAGGTCGGTCGTGAGCAGACCGCTCTCGCGAACCCACTCGAGACCTGTCATCTCACCGTTGCCGTTGAGCGTGGCGCAGCCCGCGAACAACGGATGTGTTCTGACGTGTCCCGGCCGTGGACGGATCACGGTCACGCCGGTACGGGCGATGACGTCGTCGTCGCGGATGACGGTCGCGTGACCGACGGTGACGCCGGAGACGTCGCTGATGGCGTTGCGGGGTCCTGAGGGAAGAATCCCGATCTCGATGCCGAGGTCACGGAGCCTGGTCATGGTTCTCCATTCGGTGGAGGGGGAGCTCGATCCTGCTGGGCAGGCGGGGCCCGTGGAAGACGGAGTGCGTACCGCGTTCGGCCTCCGTCGCACCGAGGTAGTCGGCGGAGCCGAGGTTGATCGCGTAGAGCGGGAAGAGACTGGAGGTCACCACGAGGCGCAGGGCGTGCCCCGGCTGGAGCTCGTGCGCCACGTCCGTCATCGCGATCCTGTAGCCGACCGGCGCACCTGTCCGGAACGCGGGCACCGATCCCGCGCGCACGGCCCCGTGTGCCAGGTGAACCGTTCTCGTCTCGCCCGGGAAGACGTCCTCGAGGGACACCATCCAGTCCGCGTCATCGCGATCGGTCCCGGCGAACAGATGGACCACCGGCGTGCCGCGGACGAGTGTGGGAACGTCGACGGTCGCCGCCGTGTACGTGAGCGTGTCGTCGCGGCTGGTCGCGAACGATGTCTCAAGGGTGAATCCCGCTGGGCCGGTCCGTGAGAAGGACCCGTGATCCGGCTGCCACGGAACGGGATTCCCGGGATCGTGGACGAAGTGATCGGCCGCCTCGCGGGGTGTCGCGTCGCGCGTCAGTCGTCCGGCCCCGATCCGGGTGTTCGCCCGCCCTTCGGAGGTCAGCCACAAGGTCTCGACCTCGTCGGCCACCGGCCAATGGTCGAGGTCTTCCCAGGCGTTGCGGCCCGTGACGAAGACGCGCACGGGGGCGGGAGCCCAGGACGACGGGTCGTCCCGCAGGTGGTGGTCGAACCACTCGAGGAGCAGTTCGTCGGGGTCGACGACGGAACGGGGCCCCCATTCGACCCCGCCGACGACGCTCACCGGTCTCCGGGTTCCGGCTGAGTCCCACGGGCCGATGACCAGCGAGTGCTCCCCTCCGGCGGAGGAGACGGTCTCCCAGTGCGCCATCGTGGCGCCCAGCCCGCTGTCCCACCGGCCGGAGACCAGGAGGGTCGGCGCGCTCGCATTCATCCCGCCGCCCACAGCCAGGCTGCTCCAGTACGGGTCCTGGGGGTCGAGGTGGGCGAGCCAGTCGGGCCACGGCGCGTCCGGTCTGCCCAGCGCTTCGTGCATGCCGGCCAGCGGCCTGCTGCTGAAGACCGACTTCCATGGCGGCGCGTCGACGGGCCCTCGTACCCGGCCACCGACGAGGTGCATCCAGAACAACCAGTCGAGTCGCACGGCACCGCCCCGCGACGGCAGGCCCTCGGCCGCCGCGAACGGGGACCACACGGCGAGCGCGTCCACCGGAGCGGCCGACGCGGCGGCGAGCGCCGCGAACCCGGCGTAGCCCGCGCCGAAGCAGCCGAGGCGGCCGTTGGACCCGGGAAGGTCACGGGCCCACGTGACGATGTCGGCGCCGTCTGCGGCCTCGTGGAGGAACGGCTCGAAATCCCCGTCCGAGTCACCCCGGCCCCGTACGTCACCCGCGACCACGATGTATCCGCGCGCGGCAAGGAGCTTGAAGCGGTCCGAGGGGACCTGCGGCGCCGTGCTCGCAGGAGGCTTCTGGTCCGCGCGGTTGTTGTCGTAGGGCGTGCGGGTGACGAGGACCGGGTGATCACCGGGGGCAGGCGGCATGTAGACGTCGACGGACAGGTCGACCCCGTCGCTCGCCTCGACCCGTACGTCGAAGCGGGAGCGCACACGGGAGACATCGGTGAACCTCATACCGCTCCCCCGCTGTTCTCGACGGGCAGGACGAGCCGCGAGGGGTGCTCCGGGCCGTGGTGAACGGTCACGCTCACCACGCGTGAATCCACGGCGTCGGCCCAGGGCTCACCGGTGCCGAGGTTGCGTGAGAAGGCGGGGAACGCGCCCGCGGTCACCGCGAGCGCGATGCGGTGCCCCGGCAGGAAGGTGTGGTGGAGCCAGACCAGCGGGATGCGCAGCCCGACGATCTCCCCGGGGCTGACGGGCGGTGAGCCGGGCCCGGACCGCATCGAGATCCGCTGTAGCCCGCACGACCCGAGCTCGCTGCCGACGAGCATCATCCGGCCGTCGGGATGGACGTCGAGCAGCAGAACGCTCAGGTCCGCGTCGGGCGCGTCCAGCGAGACGAAGACGTCCAGCTCGGCCTGGCCGCTCACGTGGACGGGCTCGTCCAGGGCCGGACCCGGGTAGACGAGGACGTCGGGGCGGCGCAGCAGGTAGCGATGGTCGTGGGGCGGGTCGCTCCAGGCGAACAGGTCGAGGTTGGTGAAGTCCCTGGCCGGGTTCTCCGGGTCGAAGACGTATGTGTCGCGGGCGGCTTTCTCCGGAGTCCGGGTGAGCCGGCCGTTTCCGCTCAGTGTGCGGGCGTCGCCGCCGCTGGCCAGGTACCAACTCGTCGGCTCGACCGCGGTGGACGGCCACTCGTCCAGGTCTTCCCACCGCATCGTCCCGGTCCGGAAGACCCGGCACGGGTGGGCATCAGCGGGTTCGTCGTCGTCCCTGAGGTGCCGTGCGAGGAAGCGCTCGACGTGTCCGACGGTGTCCATGACCGACGGGGAGACATCCAGTCCTCCCAGCACCGGGCTCGGCGAACGGTTCCCTCCGTGGTCCCAGGCTCCGATCAGGAGCTGGGCCCTGGCGCCCGCGGGCGACCGCGCCAGCCGGGCCCACGTCGCCATCGTGGTCTGGTCGTCCCACCAGCCGACGGTGACGAGCACGGGCAGGTCGAGGTTCGCCCAGTCGTCGTCGCTGAGCACGAACGCCTCGCCGAGGTAGTCGATCTCCCCGTCCACGTACTTCGGCCACCACCGTCCACCGGTGCCGACCTGCTCGTGGAGGGTGCGCAGTGGCAGGTGCCTGATGTTGTGCCCCCACGAGGGAGCGCCGTAGTGCTGTTGGGTACGTCCGGTCACCTGGTGGAACCACCAGCTCCAGTAGAGGTGCGGGACACCGGTGTTGAAGCTCGGCCGCGGGCCGAGGCCGGCGACTCCAATGGCCATCGGCGCGATGCACCGCAGGTGCGGCGGCCGGGCCCGAGCGGTCCACCACTGGGTGAGACCTTCGTAGCTGAGCCCGACCATGCCGACCCGGCCCGTGCACCAGGTCTGCTCGGCGACCCACTCGATGCTGTCGTAGCCGTCGTCGCTGTCCTGGACGAAGGGCTGGAAGTCACCGCCGGAGTCGCCGCGTCCGCGCATGTCGATCATGACGTAGGCGTAACCGGCGGCGACGAGCCGCCGCATCCAGATTCCCGGCTTGCGGTTGTACGGGGTTCGTGTCACCACCGCCGGGAACGGGCCGTCACCGGCCGGGACCATGATGTCGGCGGCCAGCTCGACGCCGTCGCGCATCGGGATCCGGCAGTTCCACAGGGCTCGGACCTCTCTCGTGCTCCCCCTCAGCGCGGGCATCAGAACGCCTTGGCGTACGCGTTCAGTGCCTGCTGGCCGCCGAGATGCGCGTACAGCACGTTCGAGTCCTTCGGGATGTCGCCGTCGCGGATCAGGTCGATGAGGCCCGCCATCGACTTGCCTTCGTAGACGGGGTCGATGATGATCCCCTCCGTCTTGCCGGTGAGGCGGATCGCGTCGAGGGTCGACCGCACCGGGACCCCGTACTCGTCTCCGGCCCAGCCCGGGAGCACGGTGATCTCGTCGTCCCGCAGGTCACGCCTCAGCCCGATGAGATCCGCGGTGTTCCGGGCGATCCGACCGACCTGGTCGACCGTCGTGTCGAGGGTGGCCGAGGCGTCGATGCCGATGACCCGGCGGGGTCGGCCGCCCGCGTCTTCGAGTGCCGCGAAGCCCGCGATCATGCCCGCGTGCGTCGAACCGGTGACGGTGCAGACCACGACGGTGTCGAAGAAGGTGTCGAGCTCCTGCTCCTGCCGGGCCACCTCGTACGCCCAGTTGGCGAAGCCGAGACCGCCGAGGCGGTGGTCGGACGCGCCGGCGGGGATGCCGTAGGGCTTGCCGCCGCGCTTCTCCACGTCGTCGAGGGCCTGCCGCCACGAGTCACGGAAGCCGATGTCGAAACCGGCGGGGTCGAGTCGTACCTCTGCTCCCATCACCCGGCTGAGCAGGATGTTGCCGACTTCGGTGCTCAGCGGATCGGTCCAGGAAGGCACCCAGTTCTCCTGGACCAGGACGCACTCCAGCCCGAGGTGGGCGGCGACCGCGGCGACCTGCCGGGTGTGGTTGGACTGGTGGCCCCCGATCGACACCAGCGTGTCGGCCCCTTGGGCCAGCACGTCGGGGATGAGGTACTCCAGTTTGCGGGTCTTGTTACCGCCGTAGGCCAGCCCGGAGTTGCAGTCCTCCCGCTTCATCCAGATCGAGGCACCGCCGAGGTGGGCGCTCAGACGTGGGAGCGGGTGCACCGGACTGGGGCCGAAGGTGAGCGGGTGGCGGGCGAAGTCCTCGATGGACACAGCGCGTTCTCCTTCGCGGATTGGCGATCGACGACGAGGCCGTCAAGGTGCCTCGGGCGATCAAACTGTCACTCCCCCGGCGGCCTCGTTTCGTGAATGAGACCGAACCTCGGGCGGGGATTGGTGTGGGTTCACCACACGGGGACCCGCGGCGCGGGAAGTCTGCTAGCTGTTGCGCCCTCGCGCGGCGACGGCCCAGGGGCGCAGGCCGCCTCCCTCGTCGATCCATAGCCGCTCGGCCAGGTTGACGGCCGCGCAGCAGTGGTTGGGCACCACCGCGACCTGGCTCCCCAGCGGAGGCAACGGGGCGCCGCCCAGGTCCACGACGGCGTGGTGCTCGGAGACGAGAACGATCCGGGCGTCCGGGTGGTCGAGCAGACGTCCTCCTCCGGTGTTGAAGGCAGCCTTGTCGGCGGCGAGCACCTTGCTGCCGGAGTCCAGGACCGCGCGGCCTCCGGCGTGGCTGACGACCGTCGCACGACAGGTCAGCGCGACGTCATCGGGATGCGTCGTCCCCAGCTCCCACTGCTGCGCGTCCCCGAAGACGTAGACGCCGGGGCGCACCTCGGTGACCGCCTCTGGCCGGGTGTCGGCCAGGCTCGGCGTCGATCCGCCGCTGACCACCGCGACCTCGATTCCGGCGTCCTCCACGGCCGCGCGCGCGACCGAGAGCGCTCGTGCCTCGTCTGCGGCGGCCGTCGCCCCGGCGTCCATGGCGTAGCTGTGTCCCGGAAACGTGAAGACTCCCGCGACCTTGGCACCCGAGAGCGCGGCGGCGGTCGCGACCAGGCCCGCGTCCGAGGGGCGGCAACCACTGCGGTGGTGACCGCAGTCCACTTCGATGACCACCTCCACGCCGAGGCGGCCGACCAGGTGACCCGCCCGGGCGGCGCCCTCGGCCGAGTCCACGCCGATCGCGATGCGGGCCCTGTCCGCCAGAGCGCCGAGCCGGCCGGCCGCCTGGCCGTCGATGTGCAGGGGGTAGGCGATGAAGAAGTCGGTCACGCCGCTGTCCGCGAAGACTTCCGCCTCACCGATCGTCGCCACCGTCAGTCCGACGGCGCCGGCCGCGATCTGGCGCCGGGCGATCCGGGGCGACTTGTGGGACTTGGCGTGCGGGCGGAGCGCGAGGTCGTTCGTCGCGGCCCACTGTGCGACTCGCCGGATGTTCCGGTCGAGCCGATCCAGGTCGACGTGCAGGTAGGGGGTGTTGGGCATGGCCGAATCCTCCTCGCCGCTCCGACGGCGTGATTGGTGAGTGGCGCCGAAGACAAGCGGCGCTCTTCGTACGGCCGGACAACGAATCCAGGGCAGCGGCCCGGCACACTGTCCGATATGACGACACCAAGGGTGGACCGACGGGAGTTCCAGCAGCGCCTGGACGATCTCGCGAATCGGTACGGCGTCCCGGGGGCGGCGGCCGGCGTGCTGGTCGACGGGAGGACCACGGTCGTCGCCACCGGGATCGCGAAGCTGGGTACGACCGTTCCGGTGACGACGGACTCGGTGTTCCTGCTCGCCTCCATCA
Organism: Streptomyces sp. NPDC025721; assembly: GCF_055558595.1. Lineage (NCBI taxonomy): Bacteria > Bacillati > Actinomycetota > Actinomycetes > Kitasatosporales > Streptomycetaceae > Streptomyces > Streptomyces sp. NPDC025721. Next base: position 62,737 of record NZ_JBVHMF010000021.1, read on the forward strand.
CCAAGGTGTGGACCGCGACGCTCGTCCTCCAGCTCGTGGACGAGGGGCTGGTCGACCTGTCCTCGCCGGTGAATCACTACCTGACGCCGCCGCTGCGGTTGGAGGACGAGGAGGTGGCGCGCACCGTCACCGTCGGGCAACTGCTCTCGCACTCCGGCGGGTTCTTCGGCGATGCCGCCGAGCCGGACGTCCGGAGCGACGACGCCGTCGAGAAGATCGTTGAGAGCTACAGCGGCCTGGCTCAGCTGCACCGGCCGGGAGCGGTGTTCTCCTACTCCAACTCCGGGTACAACGTGCTGGGCCGGCTCATCGAGTGCGTGACCGGATCGACCTGGGACGAGGCGTTGCGGACGCGCCTCATCGAACCGTTGGGGCTCGGCAGCACCTCGACGCTTCCCGAGGAGACCATGACGAGACCGCTCGTGGTCGGCCACGTACCGGCGGCGCCGGGGTCGTACGATCTCACGCCGGTCTCGACCTGGCTCGACCCACGGACGTCGGGGCCGTGCGGGGGGACGCTGGCGGCAACCCCGGCCGACCTCCTGGCGTTCGCCAGGCACCACCTCGAGGACGGTCTGGCGCCTTCGGGCGCGCGACTCATGAGTCCGCGGACCGCGCGGACCATGCGGGAGCCCCACATCGCGCAGCCGGATCCGAGCCGGGGTCCCGCGTGGGGCTGGGGATGGTCGATCGAGCGTCTCGAGCCGCGGATCGTCGGCCACATCGGGAGCACCTGCGGTCAGCAGTACCGGCTGGTCCTGGCGCCCGACCACGGCGTCGCCGTCTGCGTCATGGCGAGCGGTGACATCCAGGGCATGGGTGACGAGCTGGTGTCCGAGCTGTTGCGGGAGCTGGTCGGCGTCGGCCTGCCGACCACGCCGGGCCCGGTCGACGCGGACATCGACGTCACGCCGTACGTCGGGCGGTTCCGGATGAGCGACGAGGCGACGATCGACGTACGGGCGGAGGCATCGGGTCTCATCGCGTCCTTCACGACGAGCGGCCGGTGGGCAGACTTCCACGGGGACTTCTCGACGCCGATGACCTACGCGGGCGGAACGACGTTCCTCATGTCGATGCCGCCCGTGACCGAGCCGGTGGCGGCCACCTTCCTCTGGGCGGACGGGCCTGGCGGACCCGCGACCCACCTCGCGTCGCAGATGCGGGTCGCTCCCCGGTCGGAAGACTCTCCGCGGTGACGGCCCCGGTCGGAAGACTCTCCGCGGTGACCGCCCCGGTCGGAGTCCTCTGCGCCGTGACGGCCGGCGGTACGCGGGCCGCGCGGCGGCCGGGCGGTCCGGCGCGCCCCGGACGTCGTCGTCCGTGTCATCCCACCCCGTCGCGGCGCGTACACCGCGCGCGTCCACCGCATGTCTGCGAGGCAATCCGATGACCGTGACCTCCTCTTCCGTGGCATCGGCGGCTCCCGCGGAGGAGGTGCTGCGAGAGATCGCCCGCAAGGTGCTCTGGATCGCCACGTCGATCGTCGACGCGGCGAACCGTGGCCGTCCCAACGCCAGTGGCGTCAAGGTCGGGGGCCATCAATCGTCCAGCGCCTCGATGGTCGACATCATGGTCTCGCTCTGGTTCGCCGAGCTGACCCGGAACGACCGGGTGTCGGTCAAACCGCACGCGTCCCCCGTACTCCACGCGATCAATTACCTCATCGGCGACCTTGACGCCAAGTACCTCACGACACTTCGCTCCAAGGGCGGGTTGCAGTCCTACCCCAGTCGGCTCAAGGATCCCGACACCGTGGATTTCTCCACCGGCTCGGTCGGCATCGGGGCGACTGCCGCGCTCTGGGCGGCCATGTCCCACCGCTATCTGACCTCGCACTTCGACTCCACGCCCGAGGCGGGCCGCTTCATCAGCCTTCTCGGGGACGCCGAGCTCGACGAGGGCGCGGTCTGGGAGGCCGTCGCGGACCCCTCCACGGCGAAGATGGGCGAATTGCTGTGGGTCGTCGACCTGAACCGCCAGTCGCTCGACCGCATCGTGCCCGACGTCCAGATCCACCGCCTCATGGGCATGTTCGAGGCAGCCGGGTGGCAGGTGATCACGCTCAAGTGGGGGCGGAAGGTCAGCGCGCTCTTCGACCGTCCCGGAGGGGACGACCTGCGTACGCGGCTGGAGACGATGCCCAACGAGGAGTACCAGCGCCTCCTGCGTGTCGACGCCGAGCAGATCGCCGACCGGATCGTCGGCGACGACGGGTCCGAAGCGCTGCGCGAGCTGCTGCGGTCGGTACCCTCCGACCATCTCGCGGTGGCCCTGCGGGACCTGGGCGGGCACGACATCGGCCTGTTGCTCGACACCTTCGCCCACGTGGATCCGGATCGGCCGACGGTCGTCTTCGCCTACACGGTGAAGGGGCGCGGCCTGCCTACGGAAGGGCATCCGAACAACCACTCGGTCTTGCTCACCGACGTCCAGATGGTGGCGCTCGCCGAGTCGGTCGGCGCGAACCCGGCCGACCCGTGGCGACGGTTCCAGGACGGGTCCTTCGCGGCGACGCTGTGCGCGGAGCGCGGGCACGCCCTGCGGCGGCGCGCCGCTGTCACGAATCCTCGGCCCGATGCCGTTCCCGTCGCCTTGTCCCGGAAGCACCGCGCTCCGATCTCGACCCAGGCGGCTCTGGGTCGATTTCTCACCGATCTGACCCGCGAGGCACCGGAAGTGGCGCGCCGCGTGGTGACCTGTAGTCCGGACGTCGCCTCCTCGACCAACCTCGGCGGCTGGATCAACAAGACGGGGGTCTGGTCGGTCGCGGACCGACCGGACTGGTTCGCCGATGACCCCGAACGGGTTCTCAAATGGTCCGAGGGCGCCGGTGGTCAGCACATCGAGCTCGGTATCGCCGAGGTCAACCTGGTGAGCCTGCTCAGCGAGCTCGGTTCGACCTGGTCGCGGTGGGCCGAGCGGCTGGTCCCGATCGCCACCATCTACGACCCGTTTCTCTCACGAGCCCTGGAACCCTGGTCCTACGGCATCTACGCCGGTGGTCAGTCGATCATCGTCGGCACGCCATCGGGCGTCACCCTCGCTCCCGAGGGAGGAGCGCACCAGTCGATCACGACTCCGTCGATCGGCTTGCAGCAGCCGGGCTGCGTCGCGTGGGAGCCGGCGTTCGCCCAGGACCTCGAGTGGTGCTTCCTGGACGCGATCGACCACGTGGGTGTCCCCGGCGGGACGTCGGCGTACTTCCGGCTCTCGACCCGCCCGATGGACCAAGCGCTTGCCCGCTTGCCCGAGGACCCTCTCCTGCTGGAGCGCCGCCGACGCCATGCCGTTGCCGGCGGCTACCGCCTGACCGATCATCCCCTCGCGGACGAGCGGGTCACCCTGGTCGGGGTGGGAGCGATCATGCCTGAGGTCGTGGCGGCGGCCGATGCCCTGACCGGGCTCGGTGTGACCGCCGGAATCGTGTGCCTGACGAGCCCGGACCTCATCTTCCGGTCCGCGCAAGGCAAGGGGAGCGATATCGCCTCGGCTCTGTTTCCCTCGGAGAGCCCTGCCCCCTTGCTCACCGTCATGGACGGCCACCCCCACACGCTTGCCTTCCTGGCGGGGCTGCGCGGTGACCGGACCAAAAACCTCGGCGTCACCGAGTTCGGCCAGTCGTCCGCACTCCAAGACGCCTACAGGATTCACGGGATCGACACAGCGACGATCGTCGATGTCGCGCTCAGCCTGACCGGCCGCTGAGCCGGGGACTCCGCTGGGCGGACGGCTGCCGGCGGGCCGTATTTCAGAAGGACTTGAGAAGTTGGCGTGGAAGGCTGCGATCTCCTTCCGAGCAGCGGCGGCCGGGTTGCCCGGTGGGCCCGCTGCGCACGTCCTCGTCTGTGGAGAAGCCCCCCATGAGTCTTACGCATATCAACGGCCTTCCGGCGCACGTCCTGTTCGTGCACTTCGTGGTGGTGCTGGTGCCGCTGACGGCCCTGGCCGCGGTGGTCTGCGCGGTCCAGCCCCGGTATGCCCGGCGCATGGGGCTGTCGCTTCCGCTGCTGGGTCTGGTGACCCTGGCGCTGGTGCCGGTCACGACGCATGCCGGGGAGTGGCTCAAGGCCCGTGTGGGCGACGATCCTCTGGTGCGTAAGCACGCGGAACTGGGCGACGGTCTGCTGCCGTGGGCGATAGGGCTGTTCCTCGTGACGCTCGGGGTCTGGTGGCTGGGGCGCCGGACCGCACGGTCCGGGGAGCCGGCCGCCGAGAGCGTTCCGTCCGCCGGCGCGCGGCGGAGCCTGCCGACGGCTCTGCGCGCGACCGCCGCCGTACTCGCGGTGGTCGTGTCCGCCGGCGCGGTCGTCGACGTGTACCGCATCGGTGATTCCGGCGCGAAGGCGTCCTGGAACGACAACTACGACAAGCACCCGTCGGGACACAACGGCTGACGGGCACTCCGCACCTCGGCGCCGAAGGACTCCGATCGGCTTCCACGGACCTGCCTGTGAGGTCAATGGGACGCCATCGCGGCCCTTCGGTCACCCGCGCGGGTGAGGTTCGGCGTGGGGCGGTTCGACCGGGCAAGGGGGCGGGGCGCCGGTGCGTAACTTGGTGCCGCGGCTAGCCGTCGGCGAGTCGGTGTCACCACATCCCCCCAGGTCAAGGGGTCTGTCATGAAGCGCGTCATCTCCCTCGCCGTTGGCATGGCCGCCGTTGCGGCCACTGCCTCAGGATGCGGCAGCTCCAGTTCCACGACGTCCCTCACCCCCCATTCCAGCGCCGGCGCCACCACCGCGAGCGCCAGCGCCTCCGCGTCGACCGGCGGCGCCGCCACGGTGAAGACAGCGAACTCGCCGCTCGGTCAGATCCTGGTCGACGCCTCCGGCAGGACCCTGTACCTGTTCAAGGCCGACACCGGGAAGACGTCGACCTGCAACGGATCCTGCACGCGGGCCTGGCCCCCGCAGACCACGACCGGAAAGCCCCACAACAGCGGCGTGACCGCCTCAATGGTCGGAACGAGCACCCGGTCGGACCACTCGACCCAAGTGACCTACAACGGCCACCCGCTGTACTACTTCGCCAAGGACACCAAGCCCGGAGAGACCAACGGCCAGGGCCTCAACGAATTCGGCGCGCTGTGGTACGTGGTCAGCCCCAGCGGCAACGCGGTCACCACCGCGGCCTCCACGTCGGCCTCACCGTCGACCGGCTCCGCCAGCGGCGGAGGCGGGTACTGAGGCGCGGTCCCGTCCATCACTGCGCTCACCGGCGCAGCAGGTCCGCGGCGGCGAGACTGAGTACGCCGTCGTGCCAGGCGAGGCCGCGCAGGTCGCGGACGACGACGGGGGCGTGGGTGGCCAGTGCGCGCCGCCCGACCCCGACGACGACCGCGCCTGCCGCGGCTCCGGCCGCCGCCCCCGCGGCGCTGTCCTCGAAGACGACCGTCCGGGCCGGGGCGAAGCCCAGCTTCCGGGCCGCGGCGCGGTAGCCGTCAGGGGCTGGTTTGCCGTGGCTGACATCGTCCGCGGTGATGAGCACGGGCGGAGTGGGCAGTCCCGCCGCCGCGAGGCGGGCCCGTGCCAGGAGGGTGACTCCGGAGGTGACCACCGCCCACCGCTCGCGCGGCAGGCTCGTGAGGAGGTCGAGGGCACCGGGGAGCGCTGTGGTGGTGGCCGCGGCCTCGACCTCCATACGGTCGATCGCGGCGAGTGCCGCCGGCCGTTCGTCCGGGTCGGTCACCAGGAGGGCGACGGTGTCGGCCGACCGGCGGCCGTGCACCATGGCGGTCACCTGTTCCGGCGGCAGGCCGCGGTCACGGGCCCATTGGCTCCATGCCCGGTCGACGCCGTGATCGGAGTCGACCAGGACCCCGTCGTTGTCGAAGAGCAGGCCGTCGCAGGGGATGTCGAGCGCGGAGGCCGGGTGGGGCTGTGCGGTCATGGACGGTCCCTCAGGTCACGGGGCGGTTGCGGTAGCGGCCGACCAGTTCACGGGCGGCGGTCTGCATCCGGGCGGGCGGAAGTCCCTGGGCGATGAGGGTGAGGTCGTCGAGAACCATGTCGCCGATGGTCTCGAAGGCCGCCGGGATGCCGCCCGCGCGGTGTGCGGACAGGACGAGACCGTCGAGGGAGCGGGCCGGGTCGTCGGGGGCGACCGGTTCGTCCGGCCAGACGTCGATGCCGGCCATGACGCGCCCGCGCGCGACGTGGGAGAGGAGCGCCGGGTAGTCGACGACCGGGGCGCGGCTGACCAGGACGAGCCGGGCGCCGTCCGGGAGCAGGTGGAGCTCGCGCTCGCCGATGAGGTGGCGGCTTTCGTCGGTGACGGTGGCCAGCACGAACACGAAGCGGCTGCGGGACAAGGTCTCGTCCAACGAGGCGGGCAGCACACCGTGTTCGCGCAGGACGCCGGGCGGCAGCCAGGGATCGTACACACGGATGGTGGGCCGGAAGGGGGCGAGGAGGCGGTTGAGGCCGCGGCCGAGGTTGCCGAAACCGACCAGGCCCACGTCGGAGCCTTGCAGCAGTACGGCGTCGGCGTTGCCGTCGAAGACGTACCGCTCCCGTCCCGCGCGGAAGGCGCGGTCCTCCCGGCTGATGCCCCGGGCGAGGTCGAGCGCGAGGGCGAGCGCGTACTCGGCGACCGCCGGGGCGTAGGCGGGGCCGCAGCCCAGGACGTGGATGCCGCGCTCGAAGCAGGTCGCGTAGTCGACGTTGGGGAAGAAGTTGCCTTCGACATTGAGCAGAGCCCGCAACCTGCCCGCGCGGGAGAGCCGTTGGGCCGGAAGGTCGGGCTGTCCGACGATCGCGAAGGCGTCGGGCAGAACCTCCTCCAGCGCTTCCTCGGAGGGCTCCCTCTCCAGGTCCACCACGGTGAAGCGGTCGCGGAGCGACCCCAGGGCGGCGGGGGTGAAGATGCGCTCCGTGCGCTGCGGGGCGGGGCGCAGGACCACAACTGGCCTGGCGGGTGCGGGGGTTGGGTCCGGGCCGGGCGTGCTCATAGGGCTCCTCGCGTACGTACGTCGGGACTTCGGACGACCAGGTCACGGCCCGCCGCCCTTGGCTTGGCGCCAGTGGCCAGGTGGCGCCGGGGCTCACTGGTGCAGGTGGCCGCCATGCTCCGCGCCGCCGGGGGAATGGTGCTCGGCGCCGACGGAGGGCCGAGGGTCGGGTCCGGTGGGTTCGAGGGTGGCGAACCAGGTGGCGAGCAGTTTCAGCGCGTCGTGGGCGGGGCTGCCGGGCTCGGCGCTGAGCGCGGTGAGGGTGAGGCCGGGGTCCGTGGGTACGGGCAGGGCCTCGAAGGCGAGGTCGAGGTCGCCGACGACGGGGTGGTGGAAGCGTTTGACGCCGGTGTGGTGCAGGCGGACGTTGTGCGCGGCCCACAGCGTACGGAATGCCTCGCTACGGGTGGACAACTCGCCGATCAGGTCGCTCAGTTCGCGGTTGTAGGGGTCCCTTCCCGCTTCGGTGCGGAGCAGGGCCGCGGCGGAGGCGCGCTGCGTGTCGAGTTCGGTCATGTACTGGTCGGCGCCCGGATTGAGGAACTGGTAGCGGGCCATGTTGACCGGGCGGGCGGGGTCCTGGAAGAGGGGCCAGTACAGGGCTTTGCCGAGGCGGTTGGTGGCGAGCATGTCGAGGCGGCCGTTGCGGATGAACGCGGGTGCGTCGGTCATCGCGTCCAGCAGTTGCCGCAGACCGGGCCGGACGGGCTGTGCCGTCCGGCGGCGTGCGGGGCGCCGGGTGGAGCTGGCGGTACGGGCCAGGTCCATCAGGTGGGCACGCTCGGACTCGTCCAGTTGGAGGGCGCGGGCGAGGGCGTCCAGGACGGCTTCCGAGGTGCCGGAGAGGTTGCCGCGTTCCATGCGGGCGTAGTACTCGGCGCTGACCCCGGCGAGCAACGCGACCTCCTCGCGGCGCAGCCCGGTGACCCGGCGGTGGCCTGCGGCGGGCAGACCGGCCTGCTGGGGGGTGATCCTGGCGCGGCGGCTGGTGAGGAACTCGCGGACCTCGCTGCGGTTGTCCATGCCTTCGAGGCTACGACGATCCCGAGCGGTGAGGGGTGTACTGCCAGTACACGTATCAACGGGTCCTTCCGCGCGCCTGCGACCTGCCGTTTCATCGTTGACAGGCCGGTTGACGGCCGTCCGCCGCTCCGCTGGCACCCCCGGTGAGGGCAGGGCGGAATGGAGGCGGACAGACGCCCGCGCCGTCGTTCGAGAAGGCACCCGCGCCGTCGCATGAGAAGGCGCCGGGCCCCCGTGGAAGGAGACCGTGATGCCGGAGGACCGGCAGCCCGGAGGACCGCGTCAGCAGTTCGGGGACATCGCCCCGGCACTGGCCGGATACACCGAGGACGTGCTGTTCGGGCAGGTGTGGGAAGACCCGGACCTGTCCTCGCGCGACCGCAGCCTGGTGACCGTGGCCAGTCTGATCAGCAGCGGCAGCACCGAGCAGCTCGCGTTCCACCTCGGCAGGGCGAGGGAGAACGGGCTGAGCGACAAGGAGCTGATCGCGACGGTCACTCACCTGGCGTTCTACGCCGGATGGCCCAAGGCCATGTCCGCGCTCACGGTCGCCCGCCAGGTATTCGCCGACGGTGCCTGACGCAGGGCCCGCCAGGCACACGCGACACCGCGTGACCCGCCGCCCGGCAGGCGCTCGCCGACACCGCCTGACGCAGGGCCCGCCAGGCACTCACCGACACCGCCCGGCCCGGCTTCGCTCCGCGCGCGGCCGTCACCCGCCGCGCGTGAGTCGGCCGCCGCTTTACGGACACAAGGAGAGACAACCATGGAGATCATCCAGCCTCCCGCGACGGCGAAGCTGCCGCCGGAGATGTTCACCGGAGACGCGTGGGCGGACGTGATCCACCGCGGCGAGGACCCCTCCCGCGTGCGGATGAACATGGTGCGCTTCGCGCCCGGCGCCCGTACCGCCTGGCACTCGCACCGCCTGGGCCAGACCCTCTGGATCGTGGAGGGCATCGCCCTGGTCCAGTCCCGCGGCGGCGACATCGTCGAGGCCCGCCCCGGGGACGTCATCGTCACCCCCGCCGACGAGGTGCACTGGCACGGCGCCGCGCCGGACCGCTTCATGGCGCACATCGCCCTGTGGGAGGGCGACGACGTCGACTGGCTGGAGCACGTCGGCGACGCCGAGTACACCGGCCCCCGGCGCCCCGCCCGCACCTCCTGACCAACGGCCCGCACGGTCACCGCGTACGTCCGCGTGCCCCCCGCCGACGGCGCCCCCGTACCCGGCGCGGTCGCCGAGGCGCGTCCACGGCCCGCCGCCCTGCCCCCGGACCGCCCTGCCCCGGACCGCCCTGCTCCGCACACCGCCCTCCTCCCCCGCGCCATACGGGTCGCGAATGACACCGGCCCGGAGATTGGAAACCCTCCCGTGAACCCCCAGTACAGCTTCGAGGGGCAGGTCGCCCTGGTCACCGGCGCCGCCTCCGGCATGGGCCTGGCCACCGCCCGCGCCTTCGCCCGGTCGGGCGCCGCGGTCGTCCTGGCCGACGTCGACAAGGACGCCGTGGACAAGGCGGCCAAGGAACTCACCGACGCCGGTCACCAAGCCCTCGGCGTGGTCTGCGACGTCACCGACGAGGCCCGGGCCGCCGCCGCTGTCGACCGCGCGGTGGACGCCTACGGCCGCCTGGACATGGCCTTCAACAACGCCGGCATCCAGGCCCCGCCCACGGACGCCGCCGACGAGAGCGCCGAGAACTTCGACCGCGTCAACGCCGTCAATCTGCGCGGCGTCTGGGCCGCCCAGAAGCACGAACTGCGCCACATGCGCACCCAGGGCCCACTGACAACCGCCGTCCGACGCGGCGGCGCCGCGCAGCCGCCCGCCCCCGCGCCACGTAAGGAGCCCACGTCATGGAGTACCGCCGTCTCGGCACCAGCGGAACGCTGGTGTCCAACCTGTCCCTCGGCACGATGAACTTCGGCACCCCGCAGACGCCGGAGGACGAGGCGTTCGCGCAGATGGACGCCTTCCTCGACGCCGGCGGCAATCTGCTCGACACCGCCGACGTCTACAACGGCGGAGTGGCCGAGGAGACCGTCGGCCGGTGGCTCGCCGCCCGCCCGGACGAGGTCACCGACCGCGTCGTCCTCGCCACCAAGGGCCGCACGCGCACCGGCACCGACCCCAACGAGGCCGGAAACTCGCGCCGCCACCTGGACCGGGCGCTCACCACGTCCCTGCGCAGGCTGGGAGTCGACGCCGTCGACCTCTACCAGCTCCACGCCTGGGACCCCCTGACACCGATCGAGGAGACGCTGGCCTTCCTCGACTCCGCCGTCCGCGCGGGGAAGATCCGCTACGTCGGCCTGTCCAACTTCACCGGATGGCAGCTCCAGCTCGCGGTCTCCACCGCGCGGGCGCACGGCCTCCCGGTGCCGGTGACCCTCCAGGCCCAGTACAACCTCGCCACCCGCCAGACCGAGTGGGAGATGACCGCCGCCGCCCGGTACAACGGACTCGGCATCCTGGCCTGGTCCCCTCTCGCGAGCGGCTTCCTCACCGGAAAGTACGAGCGCGGCGCGCGGCGGGCCGCCGACACCAGGGCCGGTCAGGACCACGCCCTCTACCAGTACACCTCCTCCAACTACGAGCACTCCGACCGCACATGGGACGCCGTGGACGCGCTGCGCGAGGTCGCCCGGGACAACGGCGTCACGCCCGCCCAGGCCGCCCTGAGCTGGGTCGTCAACCGCCCCGGCGTCACCTCCGCAATCGTCGGCGCCCGCACCGTGCGGCAGCTCACCGGCAACCTCGCCGCCGCGGACCTGCGCCTGGACCCGGACTCCGTCACCGCGCTGGACACCGCGAGCGACCCGGACCCGGCCCCGTACCCCTACGGCCCTTTCGGCTCCGCCCAGCGCGACCGCACCGCCAACGACCCCGAAGCCCTCGGCGCCCTCATCGACCAGCACGCCGAATCCGGCGGCGCCGGGCAGCACTGATCCGTTCACGGACGTCCAGCACACGAAAGGGAGTTCCACCATGGAGTACGTCCGCCTCGGCGCCACCGGCCTGAAGGTCAGCCGGCTCGCGCTGGGCTGCATGAGCTACGGCGACCCGGCCGTGCCCGGCGCCCACCCGTGGGCCCTGACCGAGGACAAGGCGGGACCGTTCTTCCGGCAGGCCGTCGACCTGGGCATCACCTTCTGGGACACCGCCAACGTCTACCAGGCGGGCACGTCCGAGGAGATCACCGGCCGCGCGATCCGCGAGTACGCGCGGCGCGAGGACATCGTGCTCGCCACCAAGGTCCGCGGCAGGATGCACGACGGTCCCGGCGGCGAGGGCCTGTCCCGCAAGGCCGTCCTCGAACAGGTCGACGCCTCCCTGACCCGGCTGGGCACCGACTACATCGACCTGTACCAGATCCACCGCTTCGACGATGACACCCCGGTCGAGGAGACGATGGAGGCGCTGCACGACCTCGTGAAGGCCGGGAAGGTCCGCTACCTCGGCGCGTCGTCGATGTACGCCTGGCAGTTCGCCAAGCTCCAGCACGCCGCCGACCTCGGCGGATGGACCCGCTTCGGGTCCATGCAGAACCAGTACAACCTCCTGCGGCGCCAGGACGAACCCGAACTCATGACCATGTGCGGCGACATGGGCGTCGGGCTCGTTCCCTACTCCCCGAACGGCAAGGGCCGCCTCGCCCGCCCCGCCGGGGAACAGAGCGCCCGTTCCCGTACCGATCACGTCGTGCGGTCCTTCGACAGCCCCCACGACGGACCCGTCATCGACGCCGTCCAGCAGGTCGCCGAATCCCGCGGCGTGCCCATGGCCCACGTCGCACTCGCCTGGGTCCTCCGCAACCCGCTCGTCTCCGCGCCCATCGTCGGCGCGACGCAACCCCACCACCTTCAACAGGCCGTGGACGCGCTCGACTTGAGCCTGTCGGACGAGGAAGCCGCCGCGCTGGAGGCCCCCTACGTCAACGCCGGACCTTCCTGGTTCTGATCACGGACCCGCGTGACGGGGCGTGCGGTTCTGCCGCGTGCCCGCGTGACGGGCGTGCGGTTCTGCCGCGTCGGACCCTTCCGCGCCCGCGGGCACCGAACATGACGCTGCGTCAGCCGGCGGCGTAGGCGCAGCCGCCCGCGGTGATCGTGGTGCCGGACACCGCTGCCAGCGAGCAGGTCGCGATGACGTTGGAGGCGTTGAAGGGCACCCAGCGCCCGGAAATGAGCACCTCCTCCACGAATTTGGCCAGGTGGAAGACGTACGTGGGACCGGAGTCCGCCCAGCCGGGGCAGGCTGTGGTCGTGGTCGTCAGCGGCGAGGTGATGTTGTTGGGGTTGCCCGCGGCCCTCACCGAACCGCCCGAACAGTTGACGGCGGTCGCGGCATCCGCCGACGGCACGGCGGCCAGGGCGAGGACGGCGGCGGATCCCACGGCCACCGCGAGGGCGGTGGCACGCTGCATGTGCTTCATGGCTTCCCCCTGCTGCGGCCGAACGCGCGTCGGCCGTCACCGACATTGTGGGAAGGCCCACCCGCCCGGTTCCAGACGCCCCCGATGGCAACTTCCTGCGCGCGTCGGCCGGAAGGCCGGACGGAAGGGGCCCCGCCGCCGGTGCCGCGCGGTTCATGGCGCGGCGGCGGGGGGCGGGTGAGGTGGCGCGGTCGGGGCTCGACGGGTGGAGAAGGCACCTGCGGCGGCGGCCAGGGCTGCGGTGTGCGCGGCGCGTTCGGGGAGTCGGGGGTCCGGGTCGGCGCGCAGGAGTACCAGCTCGTGGTAGACGGGCGCCGTGGCGGCGATCAGCAGGCTCCGCGCGTCTGTCTGCGGGGTGGGGAGTTCGCCGCGGTCGACGGCGCGCTCGACGAGGATCTCGCACTGGGCGTACCGGTCGGCCCACAGTTGCCGCTGGGCCAGCGCGGCCTGTTCGGAGTGGAACGAGGCGGCCATCAGGGCGACGGCGAACGACGGCTGTACGACCAGGGACTCCTGGATCTCCTGGTTGAGGGCGGTCAGATCGCCGAGCAGCGAGCCGGTGTCCGGCGGTATCCAGTCGATCTCGCCGGCGGCGCCGATGACGTCGACGAGCAGGCCGCCGACATCGCGCCACCGCCGGTAGACCGTGGCACGGTGCACTCCGGCCCGCGTCGCGACGCCCTCGATCGTGAGTCCTTCGTGGCCGCTCTCGGCCAGTTCGGCTCGCACCGCGTCGAGAACCTGGGCGCGGACGCGGGCGGTGCGACCGCCGGGACGGCGGTCCGATGTCGTGTTCAGCGGGTCTGTCATCGGCAGTCATTATCCGGTTGATCCAGGCGGCAGGGCCGTGCCAGCATCTTAACGCGACGCTTGTCGCTCTAACCGCCGGAGAGGAACCGCCTCCACGATGCCGCCCGTTCCCGCCGACCCCACCGTGCTCCACCCGATGCCCGAGCACCCCCGCGTGGTGCTGCTCAAGCCGTTGGTGAAGTCGCCGCTGATCGAGGTCGGCGACTTCTCCTACTACGACGATCCGGACGACCCGACCGCGTTCGAGACGCGCAACGTTCTCTACCACTACGGTCCCGAGCGGCTCGTCATCGGCAAGTACTGCGCGCTGGGGACGGGCACCCGGTTCATCATGAACGGCGCCAACCACCGTATGGACGGCCCTTCCACCTTCCCGTTCCCCACCATGGGAGGCTCCTGGGCGGAGCACTTCGACCTGATCACCGACCTGCCCGGCCGGGGCGACACGGTCGTCGGCAACGACGTGTGGTTCGGGCACGGCGCCACGGTGATGCCCGGCGTACGCATCGGTCACGGCGCGATCGTCGCCGCGGGCTCCCTGGTCACCCGCGACGTCCCCGACTACGGCATCGTCGGCGGCAACCCCGCCCGGCTCATCCGCACCCGCTACGACGCCGCCGACATCGCCCGGCTCCTCGCCGTGGCGTGGTGGGACTGGCCGGTGCGGCACATCACCGGGCAGGTACGGACGATCATGTCGGGGACCATCGCCGACCTGGAGGCCGCCGCGCCGACCGACCAGCCCTGACACCGCGCACACAGGTCACCTACGACGACGATCCGGCCGACCGTCCAGCAGCCGCAGGCCGATCCGGTCGGTGAGGGCGTGCGAGGGCGTGCGAGGGCGCCATCAGGTACTCCCCGTGCTCGTCGAGGTCATCGATCTGGTAGATCACCGGCCCGGCGGCGGCCCGGCCGCGATACGTAGCCGCGCCGCGGCCTCACCCGGTGCCACTGAACCCGCCGACCGAGGGCAGACGAACTCGTACGCGTCACGTACGACGTCGCCACCGGGAGACAGGGGAGAACGTGTTCGGGAACGTCGCTCTGCCGATCGCGACCGTCAACCGACCAGGGCCCGGCCGACTGGCCCGCGCGCTGCCCGAGGCGGCCCTGCTGGCGGCGGTGTACGCGGGCTACAAATACGGCCGCAAAATCGCCAACGGCCATACGGACGACGCGTTTCCCCACGCGCACTCGGTGTGGGGCCTGGAGCGCGCCCTGCACCTGCCGAGCGAACGGCTCGTCCAACGCGCCGCCATGCACTGGGAAACGGTGATCCACGCCGCGAACTACCTCTACGCGACGGTGCACTTCCCGGCGATGGCGCTCTTCCTCGGCTACATGTTCCTGCGCCGCCCGACGCATTACGTGTGGATCCGCCGCGCGATCGTCGTCCAGACCGCGCTGGCGCTCGTGGGCCACCTGCTCTACCCGCTCGCCCCGCCCCGGATGCTCACCGGCTCGGGCATGGTCGACACCGCGGCCCGCTACGGTCCCGCCGTCTACCACGGCACCCCGCAGAACCACTCCATGTCCAACCAGTTCGCCGCGATGCCGTCCCTGCACGTCGGCTGGGCCCTGGCCATCGCGGTCGGCATGATCGCCGCCCACCGCTCCCGGGCGCGCTGGCTGTGGTTGCTCCACCCCCTGATCACTCTCCTGGTGGTGGTCAGCACGGCCAACCACTACTGGCTCGACTGCGCCGTGGGCTGCGCTCTGCTGGGTCTGGCGATCCTGATCATCCCCTCGGCCGCCCCGCGCCCGCGCGGAGTCGCGCTCCCCGCACCGGGTAGACGCCCCCGTATGACGCAGCCTGCCGACCACACGAGCCCTTCCCCGCTCTCCCCCACCCCCTTCACGCCCGCCGCCGAGCCCGACCGCGGCACCCGCAGATGGGGCCAGCGCCTGTACGTGCTGGGCGCCCTCGTCTACGTCGCGGGAATCACCATCGCCCTCCTGACGGCCCACCCCACGGCGCGCGCCGCCGTGTGGACGGTCGCCTGGGCCGCCCTCGTCCTGGGCGCCGGGGGCGCGGGACTCCTCTGGATCCGCCGCCACAAGGCGACGAAAGCCCGGGCCGAAGCGCTCAGCGAACCGCCGGTGGAAGCACCGGCGGAGGCACGGACCGAACCGCGCACGGAAGTCCGCCACTTCGACTGAGCCCCGCGCGCCGCGCCGCTGACCCGCTTCCCCAGCGGTGCGGCGCGGTGCGGCTCCCCGCGGGGCAGAACAGCCGGACCCCGGTCCTGTGCTCGCCTACGCACGCTTGCGCAGGACCAGCCAGGAAGAGGCGAGGACCCCGGTCCCGGCCGCCGCGCCGAGGACGAGCAGCGTGGTCCGAGGGGTGAGGTATTGGAGCGCGATGCCGCCCGCCACCGCCGGTAGCGAGAGCCCGACGTAGCCGGCGAGGAAGAACCCGGAAAGGCTCTCGCCGAGCTTGTCGGGAGGCGAGAGGGCGACGACGCTGCCGAGGGTCCCCTTGTACAGGATCGCGGCCCCGGCGCCGATCACACCGCCGCCGGCCAGGAACAGACCGAGGCTGGGAGTGGGCAGCCAGGCCGCCACGACGACCATCGCCAGGCCGGCGAGGTCGATCGGGAGGCCGACGACGAGCAGTCGCCTGACCGGCCACGTGCCGGTGGCGACCAGGGCCACGATGCCGACGGCGCACGCGATGAAGATCGCCAGCCCGGCCATCGCCAGCGACGTGTCGCCGATCACCCTGGCCAGGAACGTTCCGGCCAGGCCCAGGAAGATGGCGACTCCGGCGTAGGCCACGAACACCTCGACCAGCAGCCCGAAGTACCGGGGCCTGGCATGGATCGGGACCGAGACCCGCTGGGGGCGGTACGGCGGCAGGGGGCGCGGCCGGTGGCGGGTCTCGGGTGACGCGATCAAGGCGATCGCCCCGACGACCAGAGCGGCGAGCAGTACCAGGTAGGGCAGGACGAGCGGGTGCGGCGCGTACTGGGCCAGCAGGCCCGCGCACAGTCCGCCGAGGCCGAGCCCGCCGAAGTTGGCGCCCGCGGCGGCCAGTTGGGGTCGCCGGACGGTCTCGGTCCCGGGGCGGTGTCCCGTGTGCAATTCGTTGAGGTAGGCGGTGGCGGTGGAGACGGTGAGACCCACGGCCACCCCGGTCAGGACGCGCGCGACGAACAGCCCGGCCAGGCCGGGCCAGAAGATGAACACCACCGCGCTGACGCTCGACAGGCACACGGCGGCGAGCAGGTGGACGCGGCGGCCGTGGACGTCGGAGAGGTGACTGGCGAGGGACAGGCTCGCGACCACGCCCACCGCGTAGGCGGCGAACACGATCGTCACCATCAGCGACGAGAAGTGATCCCGGTCGGCGTAGAGCACGTAGAGCGGACTCGGCGCGGTGGAGAAGGCGAGCACCGCCAGGAAGACCCAGGTCGCGGCCCAGAAGCCGAAATGGTGATGGCGCGGAGAGGGCACCGGTCGTAGTGAGGCGACGGGTTGCCCGGTGGTGGAAACGGTCATGAGTCCAAGATCGTCATTCCCGGCCCGACCTACCACCGGTATAGTGCCAGGTGATGCCGGAAAGTAGCCACATCGTCGACAACGCGCTGGAGATGGGCAGCCTGCCGCTCCTGCACGGCGACCATGTCCCGTCGCACCGCCATGGGCAGGGCCATCTCGTGTACCCCGCCACCGGTGTGCTGTCGGTCACGACCAGGGAAGGCACCTGGATCGCACCCGCGACCCGGCTGGCCTGGACGCCCGGCGGCTTCGAGCACCATCACCGGGCCTACGGGTTCACCGACATGCGCGTCATCTTCCTCCCGGCCGCCCTCGCCGCCCGCCTCCCGGACCGCCCCGCGGTGTTCGCCGTCTCGGCCCTGGTCCGCGAGGTCCTGCTCGCCCTGACCGACGACACCGACACGCCCCGGTCACCGACGGCCCTCGACCGGCTGCGCGCCGTCGTCATCGACGAACTCGTGCCCGCCTCCGAGGAACCGTTGCACCTGCCCGAGCCACGTGACGACCGGCTCCGCGCGCTCAGCCGCCTCCTGCACGACGACCCCGCCGACAACGCCACCTTGACCGAACTCGGCACGCGGGTCGGCGCCGGCCAACGGACCCTGACCCGGCTCTTCCACGACGAGCTCGGCATGAGCTTCCGGCAGTGGCGTACCCAACTGCGCCTCCACCACGCCCTCACCCTCCTCGCCGCCGGACACACGGTCACCCACACCGCGGCGGCCTGCGGATGGGCCAACCCGACCAGCTTCATCGAGGCGTTCACCGCCGCCCTCGGAGCGACCCCCGCCCGCTACCGCCACGATCCCGACGCCCGGCGGCCGATCGCCTCACCGCACCGGAGCCGAGGGCGAGGAACTGTCCGTGGTACCGGGTGACGTGCCGTCCGTGGGCGCGTCGCTCGGTGTATTGCGGAGCTCGGCGAGTGCCTGCTGGTCGGCGAGGGCGATGGCCAGTTCACCGGCGGCGGTGGGGTGCAGCGGAGCCTGGTCGGCGGCGTTCTGGACGAAGGGCTGCTCGCTGCACAGCCGGTGGCCTTCGAAGTCCGGCTGGGCGGTTGCGAAGTGGAAGGCGTCCGCGCCCTGCTGGAGCACGGCGTTGAGGTTGGCCAGGCGGGATTTGAGGACCTTCACCTTGGCCTCGGTGAGGCCGTCCTTTTCGAGGCACCTGATGTCGGGGCCGAAGGGCTCGTAGTACTGGTTGATGAGCACGTCGGGGTGGTGAGGGAGGTCGGAGAGCTGCTGGAGCAGATCGAGGTAGTTCTGCGAGAACGTCGAGAGCTGCTCCTTGAAGTACGCCGTGGACGCCTTGTCGTCGCAGACGGGCGCTTTGGCGCACAGGCCCGTCAGCACGGCCCAGTTCATGTCGTTGGCCCCGACGCTGACAATGATCACCGACGCGCTCGACGCGCGCTGCGCCACCGCGAGCTGCGGCGGTACGGCCTGGTCGCCGCGGAGCTGTACGCCGAGGAGGCCGTCGGTCACGGTCGCGCCCTGGCAGGCGAGGTTCAGCACGTTCCAGTCGTTGACCCGGCCGAGAACGGCGGCGAACGCGTCGGAACTGCGCCCGCAGGTCTTGTCCAGCGCGCTGGGGTCCTTGACCGGCTGGTTGCCGATTCCCGCGGCGGTGGAGTCGCCCAGCACCACGGCGTGCACGCCGGTCAGCTGCGGTCCCTTGGCCGGGGCGACCGGCTCCGTCGGCGCGCGCCCCACCAGGTCGTCGAGCGTACGCACCTGCCGGAGCGCCTGAGGAGTGCCGGACGCCATGAGGTACACGCCGAGCGCGTTGACGGCACTCACGGTCAGGACGCACACACCGACCATCGTCAGCGTGGTACGGCGCGGGGCGCGCCGGATTCCGGCCACGGCCACCGCGACGACGGCCGCGCAGCCGGCCGCGATGAGGAGCTCCCAGACGCAGTAGCGGATCCACCCGGCGGCCAGCTGCCGGCTGAGGGTCAGCTGGAGTGTGTCGTGGTCGTCGGACCGGACGATCTGGTTGACCTGCGAGTTGATGCTGATGTCCGCGAGCTTCAGGCGCGGCCGGATCGGTCCCTGGAAGTGCGGCTCGGTCGCCAGTGCTTCTCCGAACAGGTCGAGTTCGCCGGGTCCTGACAGGCTGAGGTCGGGCGCGACGGCGCCCACTTCGACGGTCTGGCCGGCCGCGGTGACGGACTGCATCGGGGTGAGACGTACCGCCAGCCAGATGGACGCGACGCAGACCGCGAGCAGCGCGACGACGGCCAGGAGGCTGTTCCGGCCGCGCCGGAGCCAGCGGCCTTTCGCGCTGCCGCGCCGGGGGCGGGCCACCGCCTCGTCGTCCCGGCGTTCTTGGAGGATCGGCAGTTCTGCTTTCGGCATGTCCCTCGCTCTCCGGCGGCGCCGGCCACTGATCGCACATCATCCGTTATATGGACGATACGACGTCCACCGCGCGGGATGTCGCGTCGGTGGGCCTGCGGAGGGTGATCCGTTCCGCCGTCAGCGGGCCGATTCGGCGTCAGCGGGCCGGTCCGCCGTCGTGCCCCCGGACGCCGCCCTGACCGTCCGGGCCCTCGGGCGCCCCTCCCATCATGCGGAGCATGGGGATTCCGCCGGTCCGCCAGAAGCGGATCACCAGTGCGGCGCCGACCAGGAGGAAGACGATGTTGAGCCAGGTCGTGTAGTCCCAGGAGATCCCGGCGGTGGGAATCCTCGCGTCGGCCTGATCGGGAATCAGGCCGAGCCCGCCGAAGACGAACTCGACGGCGTATCCGGCGACGACCATGGCCGCGTAGAAGGCGCCGAGCAGGTACAGCGCCATGCGGGCGCCGTAGTACCGCCGGTAGATGTTCAGGACGGGCAGGATCAGCAGGTCGGCGAAGAGGAAGGCCACGACCCCGCCGAAGCTGATGCCGCCCTTCCACAGCACCACCGCCAGCGGCACGTTCCCGATCGAGCAGACGAAGGACAGCAACGCCACCACGGGACCGATCAGCGGGCCCCACAGCTTGGACGCCAGCGGGTGGCCGTCGAAGAAGAACGCGCCCCAGAAGGCGTCGGGTACCCAGGCCGCCACGGCCCCCGCGACGAACAGACCGATCGCCAGGTCGCGCGCGATCGCCGCCCATTCCATGACGAAGACGTGCGCCACGGAGGTGAGGCCCTCGCCCGACAGCAGCCGCCGGGCGAAGGAGCCCTGCCGCCGCACGGACATGTCCATCGCCGCATGCCCCTCCATCGAACCCGCCAGCCCGCGCCCGGCCTGCTCACGGGCCTGCCGCACCAGCGGCTCGCGCAGGGTGAGCCGGAAGACGACCGCGAGTACCAGGATCATGACCGGGCCGCCGGTGAATTCGGCGGCGGTGAACTGCCAGCCCATCAAGAGGGCGAGGATCACGCCGAGCTCGACCACCAGATTCGTGGAGGCGATCTCGAAGGCCATGGCCGCGGTGAAGTCCGCGCCCTTGCGGAAGAGCGAGCGTGCCAGCGCGACGGCCGCGTACGAACACGACGAGGACGCCGCCCCGAGCGCCGAGGCCCGCAGGAGCGTACGCGGCCGGTCGTCACCGAGCAGTCGTACGACCGTGGACTTGCGCACGACCGCCTGGACCACCGCGGACAACGCGAATCCCAGGATCAGCGCCCACGTGATCTCCCACGTCATCGACCCGGTGATGGACAACGCGTGCAGGAGTGGGTGCATGGCCCCCATCCTCGTGGGTGGGGGCCTGCCATCCGGGCAATGACGTTTCCGCCCGCGTCATACGGAGCGGCCTTTCGCCGGCGGAACGGACCGCTTCCGGCGGGCGGCCCGGATCCGGCGGCGGCCCCTCGCCCTCGGCGTAGTCGAAGAGCCCGTCGGCGCCGGTCAGGCCCAGCACCCGCTGGACGGCCGGGCTGACGGCGGTCAGCCGGAGTACCGCTCCGGTGCACTGGGCCACGCGCCGGGCTCGGAGCAGCGCGTTGAGCCCGCCGCAGTCGAAGAAGGCGACGCCGCTCAGTTCCAGGCTCAGGCTGTCGCTCTCGCACAGCAGATGGTCGATGAGGACGCGGGCGAAGGTGTCCGCGCCGGTGAAGTCGATCTCGCCGCTGACAGTGACGACCGTGTGGCCGGCGCGCTGGCTCACCCGTACGGCCAGGGCGTCGGTCGGATGGGTGATCATCCGGGAGGTGTGGACCGCCGCGCCTGCGTCGTCGTCGTGCGCGGAGAGTCCGCGATCCCATTCGGACATGTCGAGGGCCCTCGCCTTCCCGATCCGGTGGCCACACCAAGTTTGTGGGCGGGCAGCAGAGGCGTCAAGCAAAACGTGAATCTGTGTTCATGCTTTGCAGATCGTGAATCGGAGATCCTACGATAGGGCGATGGACGATTCTGAGCCGCGCCCCGCCACCGGATGGACGTTCCTGACCAATCACGCACGTGTCCTGGCCGTCATCGCCCGCGACCCCGGGAGCCGGGTGCGGGACATAGCGGCGCGCTGCCTGCTCACCGAGCGCGCCGTACAGAAGATCATCGCCGACCTGGAGAGCGAGGGGTATCTCACGCACACCCGGGTCGGACGCTCCAACCTCTACGAGATCCCGGCCGGCACGGTGTTGCGCCACCCCGCCGACATGGGCCCGACCGTCGCGGACCTGCTGTCGATCCTCACCGTCCACCGGAACGGTTCCGAGCCCGAGCCCGAGCCCGCAGCCAAGCCCGAGCCCGCAGCCGCAGCCGGGTCCGGGTCCGAGTCCGGGTTCGAGTCCGGAGCGCGCTGACCTGCGCCGACGGGCACCCCTCGGGGCCGGGGCCCGGCTGCCCGGCACCGTCTCGCGGGCGACCTCGCGGAGCATACTGGGAGGTAGTGGACCACGGCGGCCGACCGCCGCACACGGCGGGTCGGCGGGCCGGGTCCGGCTCGCTTGAGATGAGGTGGTGAGCGGTGGTGCGCTCCCGGTTCGCGCCCGACTGGCGGCTCACGGTCCGCATGGTGACGGTGATGTTCCTGCTGGGCCTGGTGTTCGTGGCCTTCATCGCCGTGCTGGTCGCGCTGCTGAAGTCCGTGGTGGTCGTGGTGGTCATCGCGGCCGGCGTACTGGCGGCGCAGTACTGGTTCTCCGACCGGATCGCGCTGTTCGCGATGCGGGCCCATGAGGTCACCCCGCAGCAGCAGCCCGAACTGCACGGCGCGGTCGACCGGCTGTGCGCCCTGGCCGACATGCCGAAGCCGCTGGTGGCCGTCTCCGAGATGGACCTGCCTAACGCCTTCGCCACCGGCCGCAACGCCGACCACGCCGTGATCTGCGTGACGACCGGTCTGCTGCGGCGCCTGGAACCGGGCGAGCTGGACGGCGTGCTCGCCCACGAGCTGTCCCACGTCGCCCACCGGGACGTCGCGGTGATCACCATCGCCTCCTTCCTGGGCGTGCTCGCGGGGCTGCTGGTGCGCTTCGTCTTCTACTCGGAACTGTTCGGCCGGGGCCGCCGCGACCAGAACACCGCTGCGCTGCTCGCGATGATCATGGCGGTGTCCGTGGTCGTGTACGGGCTGAGCTTCCTGCTGATCCGGGCGCTGTCCCGGTACCGCGAGCTGGCGGCCGACCGCAGCGCGGCCGAACTGACCGGACGCCCCTCCGAACTGGCGTCCGCGCTGGTCAAGGTGAGCGGCACCATCGCCCGTATCCCCACCGAGGACCTGCGCACCGTCCGGGCCTTCAACGCCTTCTTCTTCACCCCGGCCCTGAAGGAGGGCTCGGCCCTCGCCTCGGTCTTCTCCACCCACCCCAGCCTGGAACGCCGCCTGGACGCCCTGGCGAAGCTCTCCACCGAGATGGGCCTGCGCGCCTGAGCGGTCGGCGCCGCCCGTCGAGGTCGTCGGGATGAGCGGGCGCCCGGACGCCTGGCCTGGGGTCGGACCGGCGCAGAAGAGCGCCCCGCGCCGACGGCCGGTGCCAGAGCTGAGGTGGCGGGCCGTGGGCGCGGGGCGGTCTTCATGGGGGTTGGTCGGCCGGTGGCCGACGGCGGGTCAGCGCACGCGGATGTGCGTCTGGGTGGAGGAGCCCTCGATCGACGAGTTGCCGACGTAGACCACCTTCAGGGTGCGCAGGCCCCGGGTGGTCATCTTCAGCGAAGCCGAGGCGGTGCCTCGGGCCGTGAGTTTGAGGGTCTTGACCCGGCGCCCGTTCTCGTAGACCACTACGTTCCCGCCGGGCGTGCCCGCCGTGGACGAGACCGTGACCTTGAGCGTCACCGACTGGTTCTTCTTCAGCGATGTCGCGGAGAGCCCGACGGCGACCCGCGACTTCGCCGCGGTGACCTTGGCGGTCTGCGGCGAGGTCGACGACGCGGATGCCTTGCCCGACTTGGACGCGGTCACCGTCACCGACAGCCGGTGCCCGATGTCGGCCTTGACCGGCCGGTAGGCCGACGCGGTCGCGCCGCCGATCAGCCGGCCGTCGCGCCGCCACTGGTAGCGGAAGGACAGGCCCGTGGTGTTCCACGAACCGGTGGTCGCGGTCAGCGCCGAACCGTACTTCGGCGTCCCGCCGATCTGGGGCGCGACCAGGGCCTTGATGGTGTCCACGTCCGCCAGGTCGACCACCACCGAGTGCACCGGCTCAGGGTTGCCGGCCACATCGGTGGAGAAGAAGTCGACCGTGTGCCGGCCGAATCCCTTGACCGAGGGGGTCTCCCCGGCCAGCACCTTCCAGGCGCTCCCGTCGATCCGGTAGGTCGTCGACGCGACGCCGCTGAGCGCGTCCTGGGCGGTGAGGCCGACCGTGGCCCGGTCCGCCTCCGCCGTCCCGGACTTGCGGGTCACCGCGACCTTGGTGACGGGAGCGGTCCCGTCGATCCACACCGACGCCGTCCGCTGACCGGTGGAGTTGCCGGCCGCGTCCTTCGCCCGGTAGGAGACCGCGTGCTTGCCGTCCCCGCTGACCAGGACGGGAGCGACGTACGCCTGCCAGCCGGCGGACCCGCCGACCTCGACCGTGGGAGCGGCGTCCCGGTTGTCGACGGCGGTGACGGCCACCGAGGCGTCGCCCCGGTACCAGCCGTTGTCGCCGGGCGCGGCGGCACTGGTCACCGTCGCGGAGGCCAGCGGAGCCAGGCTGTCGGCGGGCACCGGCAGCACCCAGCTGTCGGCGATCGACGGGTCGAAGTAGCCCGAGGCGTCGAGCGGGAACTCGTACTTGATGCGTACGGTGCCGTCGTTGGCGAGCGCGGCGGGGGTGTCGATGACCGTCTGGTAGGTCTTCGTGCCCATACCGGTCTCGGTGCGCTTGAGCGTGTACGTCTTCACCAGGGTGTCGTTGACGTAGATGTTGTACTTCTTCGTCCTGGCGCCGTCGAACGTCTCCCGGTTGCGGAGCATGAACGGCTTGCCCGGCGTCACGTGCGCCACGGCCGAGTACCACGAGCCCGGGTTGGCCGAGTTCGCGTAGCGTCGGTCGAAACCGGCTTCGGTGTTCGTCCCGCTGGCCGGTGCGGCCATGATCGCGTGGGCCTTCTCCGAGGCCGCGTTGCCGAAGTCGATGTAGTCGAGGACTTCCTGGGTCGGCGGCGCCGGGAGGTTGACCGTGATCTTCGCGGCCTTGTCGGCGAGCGTCACACCCTGGTCTACGAAGTCGACCTCGGCGGCCTGGTCACCCGCGACGGTCTCCAGTCCGGGGAACAGCGGCAGGACGACGGTCTTGGTCGCCCCGGGCTCGATCGTGACCCGGTCGGAGGCGGGCGGGGTCTTCCACCCGTCCGGCACGGCCGCCGTGAGCTGGCCCGACACCGCCGAGCCGCCGTTGTTCCTGACCGTCGCGGTCAGGGTCGCCTTCTCGTCCGAGCCGTCGACCGGACCGGCCGACGTCACGGTGGTGATCTCGACGCCCGACGTCACCGAGACCCACGGCGTCGAGTCGTTCAGGGTGAAGGTGCCGTACTGGCTGGTGAAGGTCAGCTTGACCGACGCGTTGTACGTGCCGGGCTTCTGGTGCTTCGGCACGCGGACCGTGAACGGCAGTTGGACGCGGTCGCCCGCTCCCAGCGTGTCCTTGGCCGAAGCGGTGGGGTCGACATTCCAGTCGTCGACCGTCACGACGGCCTTCAGGTCGCGGATCGCGGCCGTACCGGCGTTCGCGATCTCGACCGTTCCGGGGATGTTCGCGCCGGGGCCGCCGGGCTCGGCGACGGGCGGGACGACCACCGAGATTCCGAGATTCGCGGCGACCGCCTTGCCGAACAGCGCCTCGATCGCGTCCAGGCGCGCCGTCAGGTCGTTCTTGACCGGTCCGTCGACCGACGAGCCGGCCAGCCAGGTCCTGAGGGTACGGATCGGCGCGACGCCCTCGCTCAGACGCTGCGACGCCTGACCGGAGTCGCCCGCGACGTCCGCCGCGACGGCGTCCTCGACCTTGCCGCTCGCGGTGTCGAGCGCGGCGCCGACACGGGCGCGGTCGTCCGCGCCGAGGTCGCCCGCCGCCGCCAGGTCACCGGCGTGCGCGTCGGTCTTGTGGATCTCGGTGACGATGTCGCCGAACAGGGCGCGCTTGGCGTCGGAGTGGATCGCGTACGTACCCGAGCCGACGGTGAACGTGACGACGCCGTCGGCCACCGAGACGTCGCTGACGCCCTCGGCCTTCGTGATCGGCGTGCCGCCCTCGGTCACGGCCTCGATGTTGCGGGCCGGGACGCTGACGCGCGAGGTCGTGTTGACCGGGACCGTGATGTCCAGGGACATTCCCTGGTCGGTCTTCTTCCAGCTCGACCCGATCGTGCCGTACACGGACTCGTAGGTGCCCTGACCGCTGGTCAGGTCGCCGCCCACGGCCGGGGCGATCCTCGACTCCTTGTAACCGGCCTTGAGCGCCGAGATGCCGCCGATGTTCTGGTACATCCAGTCACCGACCGCGCCGTAGGCGTAGTGGTTGAAGGAGTTCATGCTGACATCGCCGAAGCTGCCGTCGGGGTTGATGGAGTTCCAGCGCTCCCACATCGTGGTGGCGCCGTGCTCGATCTCGTAGCCCCACGACGGGTAGTCCTTCTTCAGGATCATCGTGTAGGCCAGGTCGGAGCGCCCGATGCTGGTGAGCGCGGGGAGCAGCCACGGCGTTCCGAGGAAGCCGGTCGTGAGGTGGTAGTCGGTGGTCTTGAGCTTGGCGACGAACTTCTCGGCGACCTTCGCGCGCAGCGCTGGATCGGTCACGAGGTTCATGCCGAGCGCCATGGCGTACGCCGTCTGGCTGCCGCCCTGGACGGTGCCGTCGGCCGCCACGAGCTTCGCGGTGAACGCGGCGCGCACATCGGCGGACAGCTTGGCGTAGGTCGCCGCGTCGGCGTCCTCACCGATCGCCTTGGCCATCTCCGAGAGCATGCGCGCGTCTTCGGCGTAGTACGCGGTGCCGAGGACGTCCGTGCCGGTGTTGTCGTCGAGGTTGAGCCAGTCGTTCCAGTTGCCGCGCGCCGAGTCGATGAGGTCGTCGCCCGCGCCCTTCTTCACGAAGCCCAGGAACTTCGTCATCGAGGCGTAGTTGGCCCGCACGATGGCGTTGTCGCCCTGCGCGTGCCACACCGCGTACGGCACCGTGACGGCCGAGTCGGACCAGCCGAGGCCGCTGCCGAGGTCGATCGTCGGCACCGACGGCGCGATGCCCGGGTAGTTGCCGTCGCTGTAGGCGGAGTCCCGCAGGTCGGTCGTCCACTTGTTGAGGAATGCGCGGGTGTCGCGCAGATAACTCGCGGTCGGCGCGAAGACGTTGATGTCTCCGGTCCAGCCCAGGCGCTCGTCACGGGCCGGGGTGTCGGTCGGGATCGACAGGAAGTTGCCGCGCTGTCCCCACGAGATGTTGCTCTGGAGCTGGTTGAGCATCGCGTTGGAGGTCGTCAGCGTTCCGGTCGCCTTGAGGTCGGAGCCCCAGACGACGCCGGTGACGTCGCCGAGCGCGGGTGCGCTCTTGATGTGGGAGATCTCGAGGTAGCGGTAGCCGTGCTGGGTGAACTTCGGTTCGTAGACGACCGTGCCGGTCGCGCTGAACGTGTAGTAGTCGGTGACCTTCGCCGCGCGGAGATTGGCGGTGTAGAGGCTCCCGTCCTTGTTCAGGACCTCGCCGTAGCGGATCTTGACGGTCTGTCCCGCGACACCCTGGAGGCGCATCCGGGCGACACCGACCATGTTCTGGCCGAGGTCGTAGATGTACGTGTCGGCGGCGGGACTGATCCGCGTCAGCGCCGGAAGCTCGCCGGTCACGCGCACGGGCTCATCGGGCTGGGCCACGAGCTTGGCGGTGTCGGAGGCGCCGATCGTGACGGGGTTCCACGCCGCGTCGTCGTAGTCGGGGCGGTCCCAGCCGGGCTGTTCGGCCCGCGCGTCGTACGTCTCGCCGTCGATGTTGTCGGCGGCCGCGTAGGGACCCGAGTGGCTCTTCCACGTGCTGTCGGTCTTGACGATCTGGTGCGTTCCGTCGGTGTAGTCGATGCGCACCTGCGCGATCAGGCCGACGGAGTTGCCGAACATGCCGGGGCCCCACATGCCGACCTTGCCGGCCCACCAGCCGTCACCGAGCTCCGCGCCGATCGCGTTCCGGCCGTTGCCGACCTGGTCGGTGATGTCATAGGTCTGGTACTGGACGCGCTTGCGGTAGTCGGTGTCGCCGGGGGCCAGGAACTGGTCGCCGACCTTCCTGCCGTTGAGCTCCAGCTCGTAGGTGCCGTGCGCCGAGGCGTACACCCGGGCCCGCGCGACCGTCTTGCCGGGTTCGGTGGTGAACTCCTTGCGCAGCAGCGGCAGATTGCTGTCGCTGGTCCGCAGGATCACGTCGAGCTTCTTCTCCACGAGCAGCCCGTCCGGCGTCAGGGCGCCGCCGGTGAACGGGTTCTCGGTCCCGGAGAAGTCGGTCCGGAACAGTACGTCACCGGCCTTCGAGGTGACCTTGACGGCGTGGATGTGCGCGGCCTCCGGTCCCTCGTTGGCGAGGTCCTGGCGGAAACCGATGAAGCCCTTGGCGAAGGTGGTGTCGGTCCGGCTGTCGATCTGGGCGCCGTCGAGCTTCGTGGTGATCG
Source organism: Streptomyces sp. NPDC025721 (assembly GCF_055558595.1). Taxonomy (NCBI): domain Bacteria; kingdom Bacillati; phylum Actinomycetota; class Actinomycetes; order Kitasatosporales; family Streptomycetaceae; genus Streptomyces; species Streptomyces sp. NPDC025721. Next base: position 90,481 of record NZ_JBVHMF010000021.1, read on the forward strand.
TCGGGCCGTCCACGGTGAGCGACAGGCGGTGCGTGCCGGTGAGCAGTTGGGCGGACGTCAGCGTCGTGATCGGGATGTTCCCGAGCAGGGAGAAGCCGCCGTTGACCTTCTTGTGCGGCCGGAACTTCGGGACTCCGGTCCCGTCCGCGGTGCTGATCTGCCACATGTACGCGTTGCCGGTGTCCGACGCGCGCAGGTAGACGCCCAGCGCCAGGTTGTCGAGGGTGAAGTCGATGTCCGTGGTGTAGTCGTTCCACTTGTCGATCTCACCGCCGGCGGACTTGCCGATCCAGTCGCCGGTCCACTCGGCCGCGTCGAGGATGCCGGTCTCGAACCAGCCGGGAGCGCTCCAGTCGCTGGCCCGGCCGTCTCCGTCCCAGACCCTGGCCTGCCAGTAGTAGCGGGTCTGCGAGGTCAACTTCGGGCCGCCGTACCGCACATCGAGCTGGTCGCTCGACGCGACCTTCCCCGAGGACCACACGTCGTCGGCGGCAGCGCTGGTGCCGACCCGGACCTCGTACGCCGTCTGCACCACGCCACGGGCGCTCGACGTCGACTTCCAACTGAACGTCGGGGCGTCGCCCGCGATGCCGAGCGGGTTGGTCCGGGCATTCGTCTGAAGAGCGCCGACCGTGAGGCCGTTCCCCTGCGCCGCGGCGGCCGCCGGGTCGGCGGCCAGGAAGGCGACGGCAAGCATGACGAGCGCCGCGAGCAGAGCGATCAGGCGTCGCCCTCCGGGCGCGGCGGGTGGAGCGGGAAGTCCGGCAACTGGTCTGGCAGGCGTCATGTCGACGGGCCTTTCGTGGCAAGTTCGTGGCAAGAGAAAGCCCTCGCGGCTCTCGCCACGAGGTGAAACGTTCCAAAAATGATGTGACGGCCGTCTCATGTCAAGAGTTTGGACAAGATCAGCACGCGCTTGACCGTGCCAAGGTGCGCGACCGCACCACCTGACACACGTTCATCGGCGATTGAAACGACACACAATTGAGCTGGACCAGCGGCGCGAGGCGTTACCCGGAGGGCCGGGCGGCGGATCGGGGCGCGAGGTCTCAGTAGGGAATCGCGAAGACGCGGTCGCGGGTCCGGCTCGCCACGCCGTCGGGGAGGACGAGGCGTTTGAGGAAGTCCGTGTCCCCGGTGTCCAGGCACCATTGGAGGAGCGTCGCGCGCAGCCGTTCGCGCAGGGCGTCGTGGCTCTCCTCCACCGCCAGGTTCCGGGTCTCGCCCGGATCGGCGCGCAGATCGTGGAGTTGTTCGCGCCAGCGGCCCCAGCTGTAGACCGTGTATTTGTGGCGTGCGGTGATCAGTGAGCGCCCGCGCGTCAGGGGCGGGTCCGGACGTTCGAAGAGGGTCTCGACCACGATGTGGTCGTGGCCGCAGGGTACTTCGGGGGCGGCCAGGAGGTTCCTGCCGCGCAGTCCGGGCGGGGCCGGGACGCCCGCCGCGGCGCACAGGGTGGGCAGCAGGTCCAGGCCGACGGAGACCAGCGCGTCGCTCACGCCGCCGCTGCCGCGACCGCCCGGCGGCCGGATGACGAGCGGGACCCTGACGGCTTCCTCGAAGAGCGCGGTCTTCTGGTTCCACGCGTGGGCCGCGTCGCCGTCGCCGTGGTCGCTGGTGAACACCACCAGGGTGTCGTCGGCCGCGCCCGTGGAGTGCAGCGCGTCGAGCACGGTGCCCAGTGCCGCGTCGGCCTGTTCGACCAGGCGGGCGTAGGTGTGACGGTACCGCCGCCAGTCGTCGGGGGTGTAGCCGGCGGTCCCGTACACCGCGGCCTGGACGGCCTGTTCGTGCCGGACGGCCTCGGGTTCGTAGGGATGCCGGCCGAAGTTCGACGGGAGCGGCGGGGCTCGGCGTACCGGAACCGCGGGCACGTCCCCGTACGGCATGGGCTGGTCCCTGGCGTACTCGCAGACAGTGTGTGGATCGTCGAAGGAGGCGACCAGGGCGAAGGGCCGGTCGCCGGGCACGCGGGAGGTGAGCCAGCGCGCGCAGGCGTCGGCCAGACCGGCGTCGCCGAAGGGGCGCAGCACGGTGAAGCCGTCCTCGGGCGTCGCGCTCGCAGTCCGCGCGTGCCACTTGCCCGCGTAGAGGGTGTCGTAGCCGGCGGCCCTGAGCAGGTGGCCGAGGCTGTCGGGACGACGGCCCGGATCGCTGCCGGGGGCGGAGGATGCCGGGGCGTTGCCGTTGACGCCCAGTTCGTGCGGGTACCGCCCGGTCAGCAGGCTGCCGCGCGCCGGGACGCACAGCGGGAAGGTGGTGTAGGCACGGTCGAAACGGGTGCCCTGCGCGGCGAGGCGGTCCACGTGCGGTGTCGAGACATGACCGGCGCCTGCGCAGCCGAGCATGTGCGCCGCGTGCTGGTCGGTCAGCAGCACGAGGATGTTGGGGCGTTCGGCCCCGGCGGGGGCCTTCATCGCGCGGCGCCACGGGACGCCTGGCCGTGGTCCTCCGTCTGCTTCCGCGCTCGCGCCGTCCACGCCGCCAGGGCCGACCGGCCCGGCCACGGATCGCCGGTGCGGTCCAATTCGCCGGTCAGCGCCGCCGCGAGGGCGACCGCCTGGGCGGACCGGTCCGCGACGACGTCCGTGCGCTCGTAGGGGTCCGCCGCGAGGTCGAACAGCCGTACCGTGACCGTGCCTTCGGGTGCGTACGCGGCCACCAGCTTGTGCGTGCGGGTGCGCAGGCCGCGGATGTCGGGGTCGCCGGGCCCGGCCGCGGGTCCCAGATACAGCGCGGCCCCTGGCCGTACGGCGCCCCGGTCGCCGGGCGGTGCGAGCAGCGCCCCGGACAGGTCGCGCCCCTGCGTGCCCTCGACGATCGCGTCCGCCACGCCGAGCAGGCCCAGAACGGTGGGCGCGACATCGGGCGAACTCAGCAGCAGGTCGTCGCGGCCGGGCGGGACGTGGCCGGGCCGGGAGACCAGGAACGGCACGCGCATCGACTCCTCGTAGGGCACGTTCTTGTACATCAGACCGTGGCTGCCCAGTTGCATACCGTGGTCCGAGGTGAACACCACGAATGTGTCGCCGGTCAGCCGGTGCTCGTCCAGGGCGGCGAGCACCCGGCCGATCTGGTGGTCCACGCCGGTGACCGCGGCGTAGTAGGAGGGCGCGGCGCGTGCGGCCTCGGCGGCCTCCGGACGGTCCCAGTCGACGTTCGGCCGGGTCAGCAGTTCCCGCGCTGACCGTGTCGAGTAGCCGTCCAGGTACCGCTGCGGCACCTGGTCGAAGGGCTGGTGCGGCGGGTTGTAGGACAGCACGAGGGCGAACGGCGTGCCGCCGCGGTGGTAGTCGCGTGCCGCGCCGTCGAGGAAGGACAGGGCGACATCGGTCTCGTGCTCGGCCGACCACTGGTCGACCCTGACCGGGGCCTCGCGGGGCGCGTCGCCGGTCCAGTAATGGGGCCGGGCGTGGTCGTCGCAGCAGCCGTGGGAGTACCAGAAGCCGAAGCCGTGCCTGCGGTCGGGCGCGGTGTACGCGTCCCAGACCCGGCCGTCCTCGCGGACGCCTTCCCCGGCCGCCGTGTCCGCCGGCACCGGGGCCTCCAGATGCCACTTGCCGATGTAGCCGAGCGCGTACCCCTCGTCGGCGAGGACGTCCGACCAGCACCGTGTTTCCGGCCGCAGCCCCACGCCGAGTTCGGCGGTCGCGGAGTTGACGTTGAGGTGGACGCCGTTGCCGTACGGGTAGCGTCCGGTCATCAGCATCGCCCGACAGGGGCTGCACACCGGGTAGTTGCTCACCGCCTGCGTCAGCACCCTGGACCTTTCGGCCAGTTCGTCGAGGGCCGGGGTGCGGACCGGGTCCTCGCCCAGGAATCCGAGGCAGCCGGCCCGCCACTGGTCGGCGATCACCAGGACGAGATTGGGGCGTCGTACGGAACCGTCCTCCCCCGGCGTCATTTGCCCATCCCCAGGGTGAGACCTTCGGTGAGCCGCCGTCCCAGCCAGATGTAGACGACCAGCATGGGCAGGACGACGATGCACAGCCCGGCGAACAGGCCGCCCCAGTCGGCGCCGCTGTACGTCTGTTGCTGCACGAAGGAGATCAGCGCGATCGGCAGCGTGTAGTTGTCGGTGGACTGGAGCAGGGTCAGGGCGAGCAGCGTCTCATTCCAGTGCGCGATGACCTGGAGAACGAACGCGGTGACGATGCCGCCGCGGGCGACGGGCAGCATGATCCGCCAGAAGGTGGCGGCCGGGGAGACCCCGTCCAGGGCCGCGGCCTCCTCCAACTCCTTCGGCAGCGAGCGGAAGAAGCCGGTCAGCAGGAAGACGGTGAAGGGCAGCGAGACGCCGATGTAGACCAGATTGAGGCCGAGCAGGCTGTCGGTGAGGTAGACGCGGTTGAGCATGACGAACAGCGGGATGAGGATCACCTGCACCGGCACACCGAGGCCGAGCACGAAGAACAGCGTGAGTCCGCGGCTCAGTCGGGTGTCCTGCCGGGACAGGTAGTACCCGGCGGGCGCGGCGACGGCGACGGTCAGCACCGAGGAGATCCCGGTGACCACCACCGAGTTGAACGCCGCCCGCCCGAATCCGCTGACCGTCCAGGCGTGCACGAAATTGTGCGCGGACAGCGAGTGCGGCAGACCCCACGGCGAGGAGAGGATGGACCGGGTGTCGCGGAACGACTGGAGCACCAGCCAGACCAGTCCGGCGACGTTGGCGGCGACGAACAGCCAGGTCACGGCCACGCCCGCGGTGCGCAGCGGGCTGCGTCCGCCGAGCGGTGTCCGGCCGCGCGGCCCGGCCGGCCGTCTGACCTGCAAGAGGGAACTCATGGGGTACGCGCCTTTCAGAACTCGACGGCTTCCCTGCGCATCAGGCGCCGCAACAGCACGACGAGCACGGTGACCAGCAGGAGGGAGAGGATCGCCGACGCCGTGGCCGCCCCGTAGGAGGGCACCGAGTCGCCGGAGAAGGCGGTGGCGTAGGTGTAGACGGCGGAGGTCCAGGTCTTGGTGGGCGGGATGCCGTTGCCGCTGCTGCCGCCGAAGATCCAGACGATCTCGAAGATCTTCACCGAGGAGATCGTCCACAGGACCGCGCAGACTCCGAAGACGTCCCAGGTCAGCGGGAGGACGACGTAGCGGAGCCGCTGGAGGGCGCCGGCGCCGGCCAGCGCGCAGTCCTCGTAGTAACTGACCGGGATGCGGTCGACACCGGCCATCAGGATGGTGGTGAAGTAACCGGTCGTCATCCAGGTCATCGTGACCATGATGAGCGGGAACATGTTGTCCTGGGACAGCCACTGCGGCGGGGAGTGGATGCCGAGGTGGGCGAGCAAAGAGTTGGCCAGGCCGTCGGGATTGAAGATGAATCCGACCAGGACTCCGTAGACCAGGGCGTTGACCAGGTGCGGGAAGAAGATGATCGACCGGACGACCTTGCGGCCCGCCATGTCCCGCAGGATCAGGGTCAGGGCGAAGCTGATCGCGAAAACCGCGATGCCGACGAGGAAGAGCAGCTTGAGGGTGTTGCCGAGCGACTCCATGAACAGGTCGTCGTGGAAGAGCCGGGTGTAGTTGCGCAGTCCCGCCCAGGTCATGGGCCCGGAGCCGGCCCAGTTGTGCAGGCTGATCCAGACCGCGCCGCCGATCGGCGCCACGAAGACCACGGTGTAGAGCAGCAGGGCCGGGCCGACGAACGGCACGAAGAGCCGCCGTCGCTGCCGGGCGAGCGTTCCGCCCGCGGCGGTGCCGCCCGGACGGGCCCGCTCGGGCCGCACCGGTCCTGGCTCCTGGCCGGTCGCGGAGTCGGCGGCCGGGCCGGTGTCGGGACCGGCCGGTGCGGTCCTGATCACTGCGGCTGGTCCTTCCAGTACGTGGCCTGGGCCCCCTGCATCTGGTGCACGAACTCCTCGGCGGAGATCTTGCCGAAGAAGAGTTCGTCGTCCTTGGCCCAGAACAGCTTCTCGTTGTAGCCGGGGAAGGCCACGCCGTCGTTCTGCTGGTGGAAGGAGTCCGCCTGGTCCAGTGCCTTCTTCACGTCGGCCATCTCGGGCGAGGTGGCCGCGTCCGCGCGGACCGGGATGACCTTGGCCTGCCGGCCCATCGCGTCCTGGTACTTCTTGCCGAGCAGGAAGGCGGCGAACCGCTGCGCGTCCTTGGCGTCGTCGGCCTTCTTCGGCACGGCGAAGCCCACGAAGTCGGCGCGCATGCTGGAGTGACCGGCGGCGGTGACCGGGAAGGGGAAGGCCGCGTACGCGAAGCCCTTGGCCGCGTAGGTGGCGGACTCGGTGGGCAGCCACGAGCCGTTGAACATCAGCTCGGCCTTGCCGTTCGCCCACTTCTGCTGCTCGGCGGGCCACTTGCTCGCCTTGTATCCGTCGATCAGGTAGCCGCCGCGGACGAGTTGCTCGACCTTCTTGGCGGCGTCCAGCACGGCCGGGTCGAGCCACGCCTTGCCGGTCCGGTCGGAGGCGACCTTCTTGAGCCCGCCGGGTCCGAGGTTGCGGACGATCAGGGTGGACAGGAACGCGGCGTTGTAGCCGGTCACGTCGCCGTCCGCGGCGAGCGGGGTCCGGCCGTCCTTCTTGATCCGGTCGAGCAGGGCGATGAACTCGTCCCAGGTGCGGGGCGGGTCGCGTCTCAGCTCGGGGTGGGCCGCGGCGTCGTACCAGACGGCGTCGGAGGTGATGCTGTACGGCACCATCCAGGGCCGGCCCGCCGCGTCGTCGATGTCGATGGTCTTGAGGTACTTGGCCGGGATCAGCTTGCCCGCGGTGGAGCCGTCGACCTCGGTGTCGAAGGCCGAGGTCAGGCCGAGCGACTGCTGGGTGGCCACCAGCGCGGGGACGAGCTTCACGTAGGGACCGTCGACCAGGTCGGGCACATTGTTGGTGTTCAGCGCGGGCACCAGCTTCTGCAGGTTGTTCCGCCCCTGCCACTGGACCTTGACCTTGATGCCGGTCTGCTTCTCGAAGTCGGTGACGGCCAGGGCGAGCACCTTCTGCTGCGGCTCGCCCTCCTTCCACATCGACCAGTAGGTGAACTGCCGGGACGAGCCCGACGAGGAGGTGGCGCCCGAGCACGCCGTCGCGGCGCACAGGAGGACGCCCACGGCGCCCAGCGCGACCGGGAGCTGCCAGCGATGACCTGAGATATGCGTGCCCATACTTCCCGCCTCTGGATGAGGGCAGTGGATGACTGCTCTGTGCGGCCCACTGTCACGAGCGCGGAAGAGAGCATTCAAGACGTATTGCGTCCCGAATCCGCTTGGTAGTCGGCGGCTGCTCCGCCGTCACCGGAGAAGTCCGCCGGTCCGTCATGAAGCCGTCCCTGATTAGTCCTTTATTGCTCTCCTGCCGGGCGCGACAATCGGAGCGGACCACGCTCGGCGACACTCCAGCAGAGGGACGACATGGCCGATTCATCCCGTTCCGGTGGCAGCCGCCGCAGGACCGGCTCGGTGCGGGACACCGCCGCGCGCAACCTCAAGTTCCAGTCGCTCGCGGCGGAACTGCGCCGCGGCATCCTGGCCGGCGACTGGCCCACCGGCGCGAAGCTGCCGACCGAGAGCGGGCTGTCCCAGGAGACCGGCCTGTCGCTGACCACGGTGCGGCGCGCCTTCGACCTGCTGGTCGAAGAGGGTCTGGTGGTACGGCGGCAGGGCTCGGGCAGCTTCGTGGCGAGCCCCCGGCAGCAGGCGCCGCGCACCCGGCGGACCGTGGGCGTCCTCGTCCCCGACACCAAGCTGTACTACCCCCGGGTGCTCCAGGGCATCGAGGAGGCGCTGTCCGCGGCCGGTGTCGGCCTGCAACTCGCCACGTACCACTACGACCGCGCCGAGGAGGACCGCGACCTGGACTTCCTGCTGGAGTCCGGCGTCGACGGGCTGCTGCTGGTGCCCACCTTGACCGGGATCGAGGACCCCGGGGTCCGGGCCGGTGAGCTGATGTCGCTGCCGGTGCCCGCGGTCCTGCTGGAGCGCCGCCTCATCGACGCGGGTCCCGGTGACCGTACCGAGCACGTCTGCTCCGACCATCTGGGCGGCGCGTACGACGCGGTGCTGCACCTGCACCGGCTGGGGCACGAGCGGATCGCGCTGATCACCCGCAGCCGCAATCCGACCGGGGTCGCCGTCGCGCTGGGTTTCCGGCGGGCGATGGACGACCTCGGGCTGTCGGGGAGCTTCCGCCACGAAGCCGAGAAGGCGCAGTGGACCGCCGCGCTGGCGGACCGGATGATCGCCGACCTGATGGAGTCCAGGACGACCGCGGCCCTGGTCTTCGGCGACCGGGAGGCGATTTTGCTGGAGGCCGCCGCCCGACGTCACGGCACGCAGATCCCGGGGCAGTTGGCCCTGGTCTCGTACGACGACGAGACCGCGGACATAGCGGAGGTGCCGCTCACCGCGGTCTCCCCTCCGAAGTACCGGGTCGGCCGGATGGCGGCCGAGGTGCTGCTGCGCCGGCTCTCCGAGGGCGACGCCTGTCCCCTGCACCAAGTGCTGCTCCGCCCGCGGATCGTCGTGCGCGCCTCCTGCGGGGCCGCCGCGCACCGCGCGGAGCCGCGACCGCTCCCCGAGATGTCCTGAATCCCACCGACAAGGAGTTCCATGCGTATCGGACTGATCGGCGCGGGCGCGGTCGCGGACCTGCACGCCCTGGCCGCGGACCGGATCGCGGACACCCGCCTGACGGCGGTCTGTGACCTGGAGGAATCGGCGGCCCGCCGGGTCGCCGCGCCGCACGGGGCCGCGACCTTCACCGACTACCGCGACCTGCTCGCCTGCCGCTCGGTCGACGCGGTCATCGTCAACACCCCGCACGCGCTCCACAGCCGGATGGTCCTGGACGCCGCCGCGCACGGCCTGCATGTGCTGGTGGAGAAGCCGATGGCCACCACCCTCGCCGACTGCGACGCGATGGCCGCGGCCTGCGGGCAGGCCGGGGTCACCCTGGCCGTCGGGCACATCCAGCACTTCCTGCCCGACAAGTGCGCCGCCGAGCGGGCGATCGCCGACGGTGTGCTGGGCGCGCCGCTGGCCGTGCACGACTACCGCAGCACGGACTACCGGCCCGGCACCCGCTCCCCCTGGTTCTTCTCCCGTGAACTGGCGGGCGGCGGCGCGCTGATGAACATCGGCGCCCACTGCCTGGACCGGTCGGTCTGGCTGGGCGGCGCGCCCGCGGTCTCGCTGACCGCGGCCGTCACCGAGCGGTTCGGCGCGCCCGTCGAGACCGACGGCACCGTCGCGCTGCGGCTCGCCAACGGCGGGCTGGCCGGTGTCTCGGTGATCTCCGACCCGCCCCACAAGGTCGACGAGCTGACCGTGGTGTGCGAACGCGGTTCGGTGGTCGCCGACCCGCGGGCGGGAACGTTTCTGCGCATCGACGGCCGCACCCGGCAGATCCACACCCCGAGTGGTACCGACATCCCGGACGCCTTCCGGGAGCAGCTCGCCGACTTCGTCGCGGCCGTCGGCGGCGCCGCCCCCCGGGTCACCCCGGAACACGGCCGCCACATCGTGGAACTCGTCCTGGCGTCGTACGCCTCGGCCGCGACCGGAGAGCCGGTCGGAGTGGGCGCCGCGCAGAGCGTCTGACGCCGACGCCCGGAAGGGCCGGTGCCCGGGAGGAAACCCCCGGGCACCGGCCCTTCCCGTCTCCCGCTCATCCGCCGCCCGGCGCCTTCACGCGGACCGCAGCCGGATCTGTACCCCCAGGCCGAGGTGGCACCGGACGTCCACCGAGGTCAGGCCGCCGTGCACGGCGGTACGGACTTCGGCGTGGGGCTCGGCGGTCCGCCAGGCGCCACGCAGGACCAGCCGCAGCCGGTGGGTGCCGCCCCGGCTGTCCCGCCAGGGCCTGGAGAAGGGGCTGAGCACGCCGACGAACGCGCCGTTCCGGTCGTACTGGTCCCGGTCCCGGCCCTCGTACAGGCGCAGGTCGGGATCGGTGACGGACAGCACGAGGCCGCCCGAGTCCGGGCGCGCGAGCAGCAGCGAGGGCGTGTCCACCGCCGTGATCGGGCCGCCCGCCGCCAGGGTGCGCTGCGGCTCGAAGACGGCGTACGCGGTGATCCCGGTGGCCCGGTCGTGCACGACGTGCGCGCCGTCGTCATGGCGCAGCACCGAGTACGGCGCGATCGTCGGGTCGGCCATCCGCGCCGCGAAGTCCCTCATGTCCTCCGGTGTGGCGTCCACGATCAGGGCGTACGCGTAACGGCCGCCGCGCGGCGCGCTCCCGTGGTCGAGCCACGCGGTGGCGAAGTCGGCGGTACCGGGTGTGCCCGTGCTCTGGTCGGGAGCGGTCTGGGAGGCGCGGGTCAGGGCGAGCCGCTGGCCCGGCGGTATCCAGTAGCCGTTGCCGACCGGGTCGATCAGCCACGTCGGGTCGGACGGCGTGCGGTCGACGGCGTAGGGGAAGTCGGCGACCGCGCCCAGGGCGCTGTGGATCACCGGTTCCGAGGGCTCGGCCAGGTGGCACTGGAAGAGCGTGGTCCGCGTCGGGTTGACGGAGTCGTCGTTGCGGATGCCGGAGCCGAGGGCGATGACCCGCTCGTCGAAGAGGAACACCGATTTGCGTGCCCGGTGCGAGGGGTTGAAGACGGGGTGTTCGCGCAGGTCGATCGCGAAGACGGCGTGCCGGTCGTCGATGGTGCCCGCGCCGCCGAACCGCGACTCGGTGAGCGGCATCTGCTCGATCGCGCCCGCGAGGTTGGACCGCAGCTCTTCGTAGGGCAGGCGGATGGCCGTGGTGCCCGGCCACTGGTTCCAGTCCCAGCCGGGCTGCCGGAATCCGCTGGCGAGGTTGTCGACCGGGTCGCCGCGGCCGAGGACCTGGATCTGGCCGTAGGTGGTGTACCGCCCGTAGAGGTTGTCGGTGGCGTAGATCTCGGTGCTCCACAGGTAGCGGTTGTGGCCGCGGACCGCGACCAGCCAGTTGTCGCGTCGGTGGAGGGCCAGCGCGCTGTGGTTCATCGCCCAACTGCCTGTCGGCGCGGCTTCCGCCGTGACGCCCGCGGCGGCCAACCGCTGGGCCAGCGCCTTCTGTACGGAACTCGGCTTGGCGGGCAGCAGGCGCAGGAACGCGGCGCCCACCTCGGGGTCCAGCTCCCGCGAGCCGTCCGGGGACCCGGCGGTGGTGAGCGACTGGTAGGGCGGCAGGGCGAGCGCGGTCAGACCGGTGGGGTGCCGGGCGGCCAGCGACAGCGGCCAGTCGGAGGCGTTGGCGTAGACGCGCATCCGCAGCAACGCGTCCTTGTAGCGGCCGTGTGCCGCCTCCCCCACCCGGAAGGCGGTGCCGCTGAGGATGTCGACGGTCGGGGCCGACCCCTTGTAGCCGTCGCGGGCGTAGTCCGGGTACATGCCCAGGTGGTGGAAGACGGAGCCGTCGGCCTTGAAACCGTCCATGATGCCGGGCGAGACGGTCAGGGCGGCGTCCAGCCAGCGCCGCAGCGCGTGCAGGTGCGCCACTTGCCCGGCCGGGGTCGGCATGAGAAGGGCGGTGCCGAGCATGCCCTGGAGGTTGGTGTTGAGGATGTCGAAGATGCCGCCGTAGGACTCGGCGTCGCCGAAGTCCTGGAGCAGTCGGCCGAGTCCGGTGAGCCAGGCCAGGTCCTCCCGGACACCGTCCAGCAGCCCCCGCTCGGCCAGGGCGTCACGGATCAGGTGGACGGAGTCGTAGAAACCGCGGAACTGGTAGCCGAGGTGGTGGATCGTGCCCTGGCAGCTCCCCGCCGCCCAGCCCTGTTCGCGGAGGTGGTCCAGGATCCGTACGTACAGATCGGTGAGCCGGGTCCGGTGCGCGTCGTGCGACGCGGCGTCGTACGCGCAGGCGATCTGGTACATCAGGTCGGTGACCTGGCGCAGCGGGCTGCCGGCGACGAACGCGTTGAGCGCGGCGGCGATCCGCGGCGGGTAGATCTCCGTCTGGTAGGAGTCGACGGCCCGGCCCGGCACCCGCTCACCGGGGTACGGCACACCGAGGCCGTCGGTCGCGGCGGCCAGCGCCGCGACCGCCGCGTCGTCCACCGTGAGGGACTTGCGCAGGACCGCGTGATAGCGCCTGGTCACCTCGGCGAGCGAGGCGCTCTCCCCCGCTGTGGGCTCGGGTTCCGGCAGCGGGTGCGCGGCGAGCCGGTCGGCGTACGAGAGCAGGGCCAGCCAATGGGCGTTGGCGGCCCGGTCGCCCTCGCGGTTGACGAACGGCACCTGCCGGTCACGGGTCGGGTGGTCGGGGCGCAGTTCGGTGTTGACGATGAGCTGGTCGAGGTGGAGGGTGCCCGCGCCGGAGCGCCGGGGCGCGACGAACCGCAGGGTGTCCATGCCCGCGCGCGGCTTTCCCGACAGGTCGTACCCGTAGCGGAGCCACACGGTCCGCCAGCCGGTGAAGCCGAGGTGGATCTCGCACCACGCGTCGGCGCGCCGGCCGCGCCCGAACTCCACCCGGAGCACGTCGTCGAGGGCCCGGTCGTTGTGGATCCACACGGCGAAGGTGTCGACCGTCCCCATGGTCGCCTGGTCGTCGCCGTCGCGATACGCGTCGGGTGCGTAGCGCAGCGGGGTACGGATCTCCAGTTCGGCGCCCGGCCGGTAGTCCCAGCGCAGGGAGTGCGGGCCGATCCGGGCGGTGGCGGCGCTGATGCTCACCCGCGAGCCGGGCCCGGTGCGCAGGTGCTCGGGTATCCGGGTCTCGAAGAGGAACACCGGCGGGTCGAGGGCGAGTGCCTGGTCCTCGACGGTCGGCGCGTCCGCGGCCTGCCCCGGGGGGCCGGCCGCGGCGCCGTTCGCCGCCGGGCTGTCGGCCGCCGCCGGTGCGGCCGCGACGGGCAGCGCGGCGGCGGCCGATCCGAGTGCGGCGCCGATCAGCGCCTTGCGTCGCGTGAATCCTTGGGCCTGCTCTGGCATGGTCTGTCCTCCGGTACTCCCTCGCCGGGTTCCCGTGAGGGGAGGGGTTCGCCTGCATCACAGCGGCCGGGGACAGAACGATTCAAGAAGGACTGAACGGCGGATGCGGCGGTTGCCACTCGGGGTCGTCGAAGGCGCCGAGCGGGTCCGCGTCCGGAGCGTCGGCGCCGCCCCGTCCGGCGTCCAGCGGCGCGCGCTGCCCGGCTCCGGTGACCGGCAGGCGGCTGCCGTCCCGCGCCGGGTCCCCGTGTTCCGTGAACCACGCGTCGAGCCGGCGCCGCAGGTCGCCGACGCGTTCGCGGTGCGCCGGGTCGGCGACGAGGTTGACGCGCTCGCCCGGATCGGCGGCCAGGTCGTACAGCTCGTGCGGACCGTGCGGGTACCGGTGGACGTACTTCCACTCGGCGGTCCTGATCATCCGGACGGGACCGTACTCGTCGTAGACGACCACGGGCCGGGGCGGCGGCGGCTGGCTCGGCCGGCCGGTCAGCAGCAGTGGCGCGAAGGATCTGCCGGGTCCGGTCTCGAACGGTTCCGCGTCCAGCCCGGCGCACTCCAGCAGCGTGGCGGCGAAGTCGTACGCCGACAGCAGTTCGTGGCGCACCGAGCCCGCGCTGATCCGGCCGGGCTGCGCGATGATCGCCGGGACCTTGACCGAACTGTCGTAGATGTTCTGCGGAAAGGTGCCGTTGCCCTTGCCCCAGATGCCGTGGTGGCCGCAGTTGAAGCCGTTGTCGCTGGAGAACACCACCAGCGTGCTGTCGGTGAGGCCCAGGTCCGCGAGGGTTCGCAGGACCTGTCCGACGGCGGTGTCCATGGCGGTGACGGAGGCGAAGTAGCCGACGAGTGCGGCCCGGACGTCGGCCTCGCCGCCGACCGGTACGCCGTCGACCAGCGGCTGCCACGGGTGCGGTTCCTCCTGCGGGCAGGTGTCGAACGCGCAGTCCGCGTAGAGGCGTTCGACCTGCGGCGGGTGCTGGCCCTTCCAGGGCTTGTGCGGGGCGGTGAAGTGCAGCGAGAGGTAGAAGGGCTCCTCCCGTCCGGCCTCGCCGTTCAGGAAGTCCACCGCGTCGTCGGCCAGGACGTCGGTGAGGTATCCGGCGGCCGGTTCCCTCGTGCCGTGCCGGTACATCGGTGCGTCGTGGTAGGCGCTGCCGCCGCTCTCGTGCGCGTACCAGTGCGTGAAGCCGGGGCGCGGCCGGTCGTTGGCGCCGAGGTGCCATTTGCCGGACAGGCCCAGCCGGTAGCCGGCGTCGGCGAACTCGTCGGTGAACAGCCGCTGTCCGGCGAGGAAGTCCTGGCCGTCCGGGCCCGCGTGGCCGCCGGAGAGCCAGTCGTGCACGCCGTGGCGGGACGGGATCTGGCCGGTGAAGAGGCTGGCCCTGGCCGGTGAGCAGACCGGGGAGGTGCAGAAGAAGTTCTCCAGCCGGGTGCCGCTCTCGGCGAGCGCGTCGAGGGACGGGGTGAGGATCTCGTCGTTGCCCGCGCAGCCGAGGGCCCAGTGGCCCTGGTCGTCGCTGAGGATGAGCAGGACGTTCGGGCGCCGCGGGTCGTGGCTTGCCATGGTGGGTCTCCCTGGTGGGCTGATGGTGAGGTGGGGCGCGGGCGGACGGGCCCGGCGGTCGGGGGCGGGCCGGTGCGGGACGGCCGGGCCCGGGTGACCGGCCGGTTCAGCCGAGGTCGTCGGCCACGCCGTCGAGGTCCGGTGCGCGGTGGCCGCCGATGTCGGCCGTGTAGCCCATCCAACTGTGGGCGGGGTCGCCGCGGCGCAGCAGTTCTCGGTACAGCCGCCCGGTCAGCTCCCGCCTGACGTCGGCGTACGCCGGGGACCCGTGGACATTGCGCAACTCGTGCGGATCGCGGTCCAGGTCGTACAGCTCGTGCACGCTCTCCGGGTTGTGGACGAGCTTGTACCGGCGGTCCCGGATCATGCGCTGGGAGTACGGGAAGTGGTGGCCGTGGAATTCGGCGACGACCTCGGTCCGCTCCAGGACCGCGCGCGCTCCCCCGGTGTTGCCGGTCAGCAGCGGCAACAGGCTGTCGCCGTCGCAGGGTTCGGGGGCGGGCAGGCCCGCGATGTCCAGCAGGGTGGGGTTGAGGTCGGTGAGCGTGGCGAAGGCGTCCGAGACCTGGGCGGACCCGCCCGGCACCCGCGCGATGGCGGGGACGCGGTAGATGTCCTCGTACATCGCCGGGCCCTTGTCGTTCAGCCGGTGGCCGCCGGTGAACTCGCCGTGGTCCGCGGTGAAGAACACGGCGGTGTCGTCGCCCAGGCCGTACTCCTCCAGGGCGCGCAGAATCCGGCCGATCTGGTGGTCGATCATGGTGACGTAGCCCCAGTAGACGGCGATCAGCTTGCGCCAGGCGTCCGCGTCGAAGGCGTCGGCCGACCAGTATTCGCTGTAGCGGCGCTGTACGTCGGGCTTGCCCGCGAAGGTCTCGGCCATCGACTCGGGCAGCACGACATCGTCCGGGTCGTAGAGGTCGTAGTAGTGGTCGGGCACGAGATAGGGCAGATGCGGTCCGAACCAGTGGCAGGACAGCATGAACGGCCGCCCTGACGTGCGCCGGCCGGCGGCGTACCGCTCCAGCAGCGCGAGGGTGCGGTCGGTGAGGAACGCCTCGACGGTGGCCTCGACGGGCTGCCGCAGCCGACCCGCGATGAGGTGGCCCCGGCCGACGCCGTTGGCGGCGGTGCCGAAGACGGGGTCGGTCACCGCGAACGGCGGCAGGCCGCGGTCCGCCAGCCATCGCTGGTACGACGGGTGGCGTACGGGGTTGAGCGCGCCGGGCAGGTGCTCGCCGTCCAGGCCGTGGTGCTCGGGGCCGTGCTCGCGGCCGATGTGCCACTTGCCGACGTGGCCGACCTGGTAACCGGCCGCCCGCAGTTGGGGCCAGAGCAGTGGCTGGCTCTCGTTCAGCTCGTCCTGGCCGCCGGCGGCGCGCTCGGGGTTGGCGAGCAGGCCGTGCCGGAACGGGTGCAGGCCGGTGGCCAGCGACGCGCGTGCCGGTGTGCAGATCGCCGTCGGAGTGTAGAACCGGTCGAACCGCGTCCCCCGCGCCGCGAGTCCGTCCAGGGCCGGGGTCTCGACGACGGTGTTGCCGTACGCGCCGAGGGTGTCCACCCGGTGCTGGTCGGTCATCAGAAAAAGGATGTTGTGCGGGCTCACCGGCCGCCGCCCCTCCGCTCCCACCGCTCGCGGCGCTGTCGTCGCTTGGTCGGCTCCCGTGCACCGTAAGGACGGCCCGGCATTTTGGTCAACCCTCGGGACTAATCACCGGCCGATGGTCCCCGAATCCGGCGAGCACCTCACCGCCGAAGGCACTGACCAGCGCGGATGGATTAGTCCCGAAACTTGACAGAATCCACGGCGCGGTCCGATCATGCGGACATGGCAGACCGACGCGGAGCCGCACTGCACCGACTGCGCGCCGCCCACGAGGCGGCGGTGCTCGGCGAATTGCGGCGCGCGGGAGCGCTGAGCCGCGCGGAGCTGATCGAGCGGCTGGGGCTCTCCCGCACCACCTTGTTCACGATCGTCTCGGACCTGCTCGCCCGCGAGGCCGTCGTCGAGCGGCCGATGACCGCGCCGGACGGCACTTGGGCGCCGGGCTCCGGCGGCGGTACGGGGACGGCCGCCGCGACCGTACCCGCGGCGGACGGCGCCCCGGACCCGACCGCCGACGCAGGCGCCCGCACCGGCACCCGGCCGCCGAGGGGCCCCGGCCGCCCCGCCATGGCGGTCTCCCTCAACCCGCGCGGCGCGCAGCTCATCGGCATCGGGCTGCTTCCGACCCGCTTGCAGATCGTGATCGCCAACCACGCCCACGAGGTCGTCGCCCGGTCCAGCACCGCGCTGCGGGCGGAGGCCGGACCCGACGAGCGGGTGGCCGCGGTCGTCGCCGCCGTCGGCGAACTGGTCGCGGAGCGCGGGGTGAGCCTCGCCCCGGTGACCGGCGTCGGCCTCGGCCTGCCGGGGCCGGTGCGGCGCCCGGACGACGAACGTCCGCCGGACCCCGCGGACCGGGCGGCCTCCGCGGCCCGGATCGTCGCCGGGCTCGGCGACCACTTCGAGGCGCCGGTGGCCACGGACAACAACACGCGGCTGGCCGCGCTGGCCGAGATCACCTGGGGCGCGGCGCGCGGCCTGTCCGACATCGTGTACCTGCACTGGTCGCAGGGGGTCGGCGGCGGGCTCGTGGTGGACGGCCGACTGGTACGCGGCGCGCACGGCGCGGCGGGCGAGATCGGCCACACCAGTTGCGACCCGCGCGGAGCGGACTGCTACTGCGGAGGCCGCGGCTGCCTGGAGGGCGTGATCGGCATCCCCGCGCTGCTGGCCGAGTGCCGCGCCAGAGGGGCGAGCGTCCGGGACGCGCGCGAACTGGTGGCGCGGGCCGCGTCCGGCGAGCGACCGGCGGCCGACGTCGTGGCCGGGGCCGCGACGGCGGCGGGCCGTGTGCTCGCCGCGCTCGCCGCCCAGACGGACCCCGCGTGCGTGGTGATCGCCGGTGAACTCGCCGCCCTCGGCGCTCCAGTCCTCGACACGGTCCGCGCGCAGCTCACGGCGTTCTCCCTGCCGGCCGCCGCGCGGACCATCCCCGTCAGGGCCTCCACGCTCGGCGACGACGCCGCGGCCCAGGGCGCCGTCGCGATGCTGCTGCACGCGGCGGGCGAGCGGGTCGACATCCTCGTGGACGGGGGTGCGCCGCCGCCGGGACGCCGCGGCGATCCGGCCGGTGGCGCGGGTGACGCCGGTGGTGCCCGGTGACGGCGTGCTGCGGCCCCGGCGGTCACGGCGGAACGGCCGAGGCCGGAGCCGGGACGGGGTCCGAACTCACGCCTCCGCCACGGGACTTCGCCGTTCCCGACCGCCCGCGCGCGGAGGTGCTGCGGGGCATGGTCGCCGTGCCCGCAGGCCCCTATCTGATGGGCGGCGACGACGAGGACGCGTTCCCCGACGACGGCGAGGGGCCGGTGCGCGAGGTGACGGTCAGCGCCTTCCGCATCGACGCGACATGCGTCACCAACTCCCGCTTCGCCGTGTTCGTCAAGGCCACCGGCTTCCGCACCCAGGCCGAACTGAGCGGCTGGTCCTACGTCTTCGGCGGCTTCGTGCCTCCGCGGGCGCGGCACGCGGTGCTTCCCGGCCGCGTGCCGGGCGCGCCGTGGTGGCGAGCGGTCTCGGGCGCCTGCTGGCGCTCGCCCGAAGGCCCCGGCACCTCGATCGGGGAGCGCGGCAACCACCCCGTGGTGCACATCTCCTGGCACGACGCCGTCGCCTACGCGGCCTGGGCGGGCAAGCGGCTGCCCACCGAGGCGGAATGGGAGAAGGCCGCACGCGGCGGACTGGTACGGGCCCGCTTCCCCTGGGGAGACGAGCTGACCCCCAACGGGCGGCACCGCTGCAACATCTGGCGCGGCGACTTCCCGGTCCGCAACACCCGCGAGGACGGATATCTGGGCACCGCGCCCGCCAACGCCTTCACGCCCAACGGCTACGGGCTCCACAACGCCTCGGGCAATGTCTGGGAGTGGTGCGCGGACCGGTTCTCCCCCGACTGGCACGCCGCGCCCCGGCCCGAGACGCGGGTCGACCCGGTGGGTCCTCCCGACGGCGACAACCGGGTGCTGCGCGGCGGTTCGTATCTGTGCCACCACTCCTACTGCAACCGCTACCGGGTCGCCGCCCGTACCTCCAACACTCCGGACAGCACCACGGCGCACGGCGGCTTCCGGTGCGCCGTCGACGACTGACCAGCTGAGACCGCCTTATCGACCGACTTACCCACTGACCGACCGGCCGGAAGCGAGGGGTCGCCCCGCTTCCGGGGTACGGGCGGCCCGGAGGGCGGACAGCGGTGGTGACCGCTGTCCGCCCCTTCGGACCGTGGTGCCTCCTGTTCCGTGCGCCCGCTACCGGCAGGCGGCCGGGATCAGTAGGACGTGGTGACCGAGGCTCCGCTGAAGCCCTGGACGGCGTAGAGGCTGACGTAGACGTAACCGGCCGTCGGGTTGGTGACGGTCAGGGTGTGGGCGTTGCCGCTGCCGGTGGCCTTGCTGGTGTAGCTGGCGGTCGTGGCCCACCCGGTGTTGCTGTAGTAGAGGTCGGCGTTGCCGGTCCCGCCGGCCGAGGTGATCTTCAGGGTCGTGGTGCCCGCGGGCAGGTAGAGGTACAGGTAGGCGTAGTCGCCGGTGGGCGCCGACAGATTGCCGCGCTTGCAGTTCTTGCCGAGCTGGTTGACGTCGGCGCCGGTGCACTCGGGCGCCGTGCCGCTGCCGACCGTGACCGTCCGCGACGTGGTGTTGGTGGCGCCGCCGTTGTCGGTGACGGTCAGTGTCACGGTGTACGTGCCCGCGGCCGTGTACGTCCTGGACGGGTTGGCGGCGGTGGAGGTGGTGCCGTCACCGAAGTTCCAGGCGCGGGAGGCGATGGTGCCGTCGCTGTCCGTCGACCTGTCGGTGAAGGCGGCGGTCAGATTGCTGACGGTCGAGGTGAAGGCGGCCGTGGGCGCCTGGTTGCCGGGCGGGTTGCCGCCGCCGATGCTGCCGCAGTTCCCCACCGCGCACTTGGTCAGCCAGGCGTCCCAGTCACTGTTGTAGCGCGTGCCGATGGTGCTGGTGAGCAGGGTCTGCGCGGCGGCGTAGTTGCCACTGCGGTAGTCGGCGAGCAGCGCGGTGACGTCCGCCGGGTGCGACTGGAGCATGTAACGCACCGCGAGGTAGCCCCAGTTGTAGACCAGGGTCTGGCCCGAGTCGTAGGTGTTGCCGAAGATCGACCGCAGGGTGTAGCCGTGTGTCGCGGCCTGGTTCTGCGCGTCGGTGTAGACCACGTTGCGGTAGGAGTAGGAGACGTACTCGGCGAAGCCCTCGATCCACCAGATGGTGGTCGGCGTGGCGGTGCTCGCGGTGAAGTCGCCGTAGGTGTCGAACCGGCCGTCGAGGTAGTGCGTGTACTCGTGGTTCAGGTTCCAGATCTGGAAGTCCGGGCGCACCCACTCGGCCTCGTAGGCGATGAAGCGGGGCTGGTTTCCGGCCGCGGCGGGGTCGCCCTCCAGGTACATGCCGCCGTTGTTGGTGTCGATGCCGTACATGGCCCCGGCGTATGTCTGGTAGTCGGTGCTGGAGTTGAAGACCACCACCTCGATGGTGGAGTTGTTGTCGTTGGCGACGGGCCCGCTGTCGTGGACGAGGCCGTGGAAGTACGCGTCCTGGGCGCGCAGGCTGGCGCAGGAGGAGCTGAGCTGAGCGGCCGTCATGTCCTGGGCGAGGATGCGGATGCTGGAACTGCACGTGTAGTTGGACGTGAGCACCGAGCTCTTGAGCCGGTCGGCGAGGTTGCACGTGTCGTAGTACGAGCAGTTCGACGCGTCGTAGTAGCTGGTCATCTCGGCCAGGCCGACCCACAGGGCCGCGGTGGGTCCGGTGATGGCGGTCCGGCTCAGCAGCGCGGCCACCAGCGGGCTGGCCTTGGCGCGCAGGGCCGACTCCTGGAGGAACCGGCCAAGTTCACGCCCGGCGTTGGACGTCAGGTACGCCTGGTCGGTGCTCAGCAGCGCCAGGTGCGAGCCGGCGAAGTTGTACAGCGTGTCCAGCACGCTCGGGTCGGCCACGACGGCCGCGACGAAGTCCGGGAACTGGTGGCCGCGGAACAGCACGGTGTAGACGTTGTTGACGGCGTTGAGCATGTACCAGGACGCGTCGTACGAGCTGTTGTAGCCGTTCAGCAGCCGCTTGACGACGTACAGGTAGCGGGCGTCCTGCTCGGAGCTGTCGATCAGGGTGACGGCCTCGGCGAGGGCCTCGCCGTTGGCGTCGGTGACGTCGCCGGAGTGGGCGCTGGCGAAGAAGGCGTCCAGGGCGCTGCGGATGGCCGTGACCATGGCGGTGCCGTAACTGCCCACCGCCGAGGAGTTGTAGTACTGGACGTAGTAGCCCGCCCGCAGGTAGAGCACGAGCTGCGGCATGCCGGTGCTGCTGTCACCGGGGTAGGCGGCCGAGCCGTCGCGCATGGCGTAGGCGACGGTGGTCATCTGCGCCTCGCGGAAGGCGTTGTAGGCGTCGGTGCCGGTCAGGTTGAACAGCGTGTTGACGCAGTCCGTGGTGGACGCCCTGATCTGGGCGACGAGGGCGCTGCCGGTCCGGCCGGTGAAGTCCGAGGCGTTGCATGTCGCCGCCGCGGTCAGGCCGTTGGCCCTGGCCTTGGCCCGCGCCGCGGCCTTCATGGACGGCGCGGAGTGGCTGACCACCGGCGCCGTCGGCGCGTCGTAGTCCTGCTTGAGCGCGTCCTTGGACGCGGGCAGCGGCGCCCGGTCGGCCGCGCTGAGCGAACCGGCTCCGGTGTGGTCGGACTTCGCCGCGGCGACCGTGGCGGGCTGGGCCGCCGGGCCGGGGCGGGTGGCCGCGGTCCCGGCGGGCTTCGGCTGCGCTGCCGCGGCCCGTTCCGGGTGGATCAGCATGCCGATGCCCAGGCACATGGCCAGGGCGAGTATCAGGAACCCGGTGAGACTTCGTCGTACCGGTTGGGTGTTCACGTGCCGCCTCCCAGCGGTGTGTGCCGCGCTCCGTTGCGCGGCGAGGGGGGATTCGCGGTGCACCCGTCCGGGCCCGCCCGGCACTGTGGGGAGTGGGCGGTGCGGTCCCGGACGGACCGCGAGCCGTGCCTCAGCTTTTGGCATGAGCACGGCTTTCAGGTTGTGCGCCATGTACCATTGCACATGTCACATCGCTTGGGAACCCTGGGTGGAGAACTCGCGAAAACGGCCTGGGGGGGGGGGGGGGGGGGGGAGGGAGGAGGGGGGTCCCCCCCCCCCCCACCCCCCCCCCACCCCTCCCCCCCCCCACCGCAGAAGAAAACCCCCACAGCACTGTAGGGGGCATCCGCCACCATAACAAA
>NZ_JBVHMF010000021.1:112249-157829 GCF_055558595.1 Streptomyces sp. NPDC025721
AAGCGTGGTTTGGGGTTTGCGAACCGGGACCGGGAACAGATCCACCGTGGGTGGACACCTGGGGGGAGAAAGCCAAAGAAAGCTGCGGGCACCCCCCCCCCCCCCCCCCCCCCCAGGCCGTTTCCCCGCTCCCCCGCGCCCGGGAATTCCCCGCGCCCGGACCGCGCCCGCCCGCGCGCAGGCGGACGCGGCGGAGCCGCTCGACCCCGCTGTCCGGCGCACGGAGCAGCCCTGCCGACCTGACCCGTGCCTCGGCCGGTCAGGCGGCCCCGTCAAGCGGTCCGAGCGTGCGGCTCTGTCAATCGGCGTGTTTGTGCGGCCCCGTCAGTCGGCGTGGTCGTGCGGCCCCGTCAATCGGCTCCCTCAATCGGCGTCCGGGAAGTGGCAGGCGACCTGTCGGCGCGGCGGACCGGCCAGTTCGGGGCGGGTGACGCCGCAGATCTCCTGTGCCTTGTGGCAGCGCGGGTGAAAGGCGCAGCCCGACGGCGGCGCCGCGGGACTGGGCGGATCGCCGCGCAGCACGATCCGCTGCCGCACGCGTTCCACCGCCGGGTCGGGTACCGGCACCGCCGACAGCAGCGCCGCGGTGTACGGGTGCGCGGGGCGCTCGTACACCTGGGACTTGTCACCGATCTCGACGACACGACCGAGGTACATCACCGCCACCCGGTCGCAGACCCGCTTGACGACCGAGAGGTCGTGGGCCACGAACACGTAGGCCAGGCCGAGTTCGTCCTGGAGACGTTCCATCAGGTTGACGATCTGCGCCTGCACCGAGACGTCGAGCGCCGAGACGGGTTCGTCCGCGATGACCAGCCGCGGTTCGGTGGCCAGGGCGCGGGCGATGCCGACCCGCTGCGCCTGCCCGCCGGAGAACTCGTGCGGATACCGGTCGAGGTGTTCGGGCAACAGGCCGACGAGGTCGAGCAGTTCGGCGGCGCGGATCCTGGCCCGGCCGGCCGACGTGCCCTGCGCCAGGAGCGGGTCGGTGACGATACGGGCCACGGTCTGCCGGGGGTTGAGCGAGGAGTACGGGTCCTGGAAGACCATCTGGATGTGCCGCCGCAGCGGCCGGAGCCGCCGCTGGCCCAGATGCGTGATGTCCTGTCCCGCGAACCGGATACTGCCGGCCGTGGGTTCGAGCAGCCGCACCACCATCCGTCCGGTGGTGGACTTGCCGCATCCCGACTCGCCGACCAGCCCCAGCGTCTCACCGGCCGCCAGGTCGAAGCCGACCCCGTCCACCGCGCGCACCGGGGCCGTCGCCCTGCCCAGCCGCCGTCGTCCGGGGAAGGTCTTGACCAGGCCGCGGACCGACAGCAACGGCGGTTCGCCGCCCGGCTCCAGGGCGGGCGGCGGTCCGCCGTCCGCGGCGGCGACGGGTTCGAGGTGCCATCGCCGGTCGGGGGCGGTCCCGGCGCGCTGTCCGTTCGTATCGGCGACGGCCGCCCCCGTACCGGGGCCTGATCCCGTCGCCGGTCGTGCTCGGTCCGTGCGCTTCATCGCGTTTCCTTGACGGTGAGGGGCGGCCCGCTCCGGGCGTCCGCGGGCGGATCGGCGGCGGACCGCGCCGCCGTCGTCAGATGACAGGCGGTCAGATGCGCCGGGCCGGGCGGGGCCGCGGCGGCCTCTCCCCCGCCGCCGGGGACCCGTGGGACCCCGGCGGCCTCTCCCCCGCCGCCCTTCCCCGGCGGGGCCGACCCCGCGCCGCGCACCGCCTCCAGGGCCGGGCGCCGGGTGGCACACCGCTCCCGCTCCGGCTCGGACGCGACCGCCGCCCGGGGGCAGCGGGGCAGGAAGGCGCAGCCCTCGGACAGGCTGAGCAGCGAGGGCGGTGAGCCCGGGACGGTACGCAGCGGCGCGTCGTCCGCGTCGTCCAGCCGGAGCAGCGAGTCGAGCAGCCCGCGCGTGTACGGGTGGGCGGGCTCGGCGAACAGCGCGTCCACCGTGGCCTGTTCGGCCGCCCTGCCGCCGTACATCACCAGCACCTCGTGGGCGACGCGGGCCACCACTCCCAGGTCGTGGGTGATCATCACCACCCCCAGACCGCGTTCCTGCTGGATGCGGGCGATGAGTTCGAGGATCTGCGCCTGCACGGTGACGTCCAGCGCGGTGGTCGGCTCGTCGGCGATGAGCAGGTCCGGCTCGCAGGCCAGGGCCATGGCGATCATCACGCGCTGCCGCATGCCGCCGGAGAACTGGTGCGGGTACTCCGCGACCCGCCGGGCGGGTTCGGGGATGCCGACCTCGCCGAGCATCTCCACCGCGCGGCGCCGGGCGACCGCCCGGCCGGAGCGGAAGTGCCGCCGGTGCGCCTCGGCGATCTGCTCCCCCACCGTGTAGTAGGGGTGCAGGCTGGACAGCGGGTCCTGGAAGACCATCGCCATCCGGCGCCCGCGCAGCGCGCTCAGTTGCGCACCGCTCAGACCGGTCAGCTCCCGGCCGCCCAGCGCGATGGAACCGGTGACCTCGGCGTCTTCGTGCAGTCCCATGACCGCGAGCGAGGTGACGGACTTCCCGGAGCCCGACTCCCCGACCAGGCCGAGGGTCCGCCCCTTCTCGACGGTGAAGCCGATGCCGTCGACGGCCCGTACCGGACCGCGCTTGGTGCGGAAGGAGACGGTGAGGCCGTCCACGCGCAACAGCGGCGGCGTGGCCGCGCCGGCGGTGTCCTGGTCCATCTCAGTACCTCACCCTCGGGTCGATGACGGCGTAGAGCAGGTCCACGACGAGGTTCGCGCCGACGATGAAGAAGGCGGCCAGCAGCGTGACGCCGAGGATCACCGGCTGGTCGGAACGGCGGAGCGCGTCGAAGAAGAGCTGGCCGACACCGGGAATGCCGAAGATGCTCTCGGTGATCACGGCGCCCGCCAGCAGGCCGCCGAGGTCCATGCCGAAGAGGGTCAGGACCGGTGTCATCCCGGAGCGCAGCCCGTGCTTGAGCACGACCGTGCGCTCGGGCATGCCCTTGGCCCGCGCGGTCCTGATGTACGGCTGGGCCATCGCCTCGATCATCGAACTGCGGCTCTGGCGTGCGTACATGGCCGCGTACAGCAGGGCCAGGGCGATCCAGGGAAGCAGCAGGTTGGACGCCCAGTGCACGGGGTCGCGGGTGAGGGCCACGTAGGACGGATAGGGCAGCACCCCGGCGATGCGGACCGCTCCCCAGATCAGCACCATGGCGGTGAAGTAGACGGGAAGCGAGGCGGTGGCGACCGCGCCGACCATCAGTCCGCGGTCGGTGAGCGACCCCTTCTTCAGGGCGGCGGTGACTCCCGCGCCCAGCCCGAGGACGAGCCACAGCACGGCCGAGCCGACCGCGAGCGAGACGGACACCGGCAGCCGGTCGGTGAGCAGGCTCCACACCGGCAGCGAGTTCTCGTAGGAGTAGCCGAAGCAGGGGAAGCCGCAGTGCACGGCGTGCGGGCCGCTGCCCAGGTCGCGGCCCGCGAAGATACCGGTGAGGTAGTCCGCGAACTGCCGCCAGACCGGCAGGTCGAGGCCCATCATGTGGCGGACCTGCTCGACGCGTTCGGTGCTGCAGGACTTTCCGCAGGCCGCCGCGGCCGGGTCGGCGGGCAGCAGATAGAAGATGGTGAAGGTGATGGCGCAGACGGCGAGCAGCACGCCCGTCACGCCGATCAGCCGGCGGATCACGTAGAGCGTCACGACCGCCCTCCCCGCGGGTCGAGGATGTCGCGCAGGGCGTCGCCCAGGACGGTGAAGGCGAGGACCGCCAGGAAGAGGAAGACGCTGGGGATCACGAAGAACATCGGGTCCGTGTCGTAGTAGACGACGGCCTGGGAGATCATCTGCCCCCAGGACGAGGTGGGGGGCCGCACACCCACACCCAGGAAGCTGAGCGCCGCCTCGGTGCTGATCATGCCGGGGACGAGCAGGGTGGTGTACGCGATGACCGGCCCCGACACGTTGGGCAGAACCTCGCGGGCCAGGATGCGCGGCGCCGTGGAGCCGCCGACCCGTGCCGCGTCGACGTACTCGCGGTGCCGGAGCGACAGCGTCTCGCCGCGGACGATGCGCGCGATACCGGGCCAGCCGAACAGGCCGATGACGCCGGTCATCAGCGCGACGCGGTTGACGTCCTGGGCCACCGACATCATGGCGATCATGAAGATGAGGGAGGGGAAGGACATGGTCAGGTCCATCAGCCTGCTCAGGACGCTGTCCACCCGCCCGCCGAAGTAACCGGCGGTGATGCCCGCGGCGGTGCCGACGACGACCACGATGGCCGTGGCGGCGAAGGCGATCATCAGCGACACCTGTGCGCCGTACACGACGCGGGCGAACAGGTCGCGTCCGGTGGCGGGTTCGACGCCCAGCCAGTGGTCGGCGCTCATGCCGCCGAACGAACCGCGGGGCATGCCGCCGAGGTAGGGGTCGATGGCGCTCTCGTCGAACTCGTCGGGGCGCCAACCGCCCAGTCGGGCCAGGAGCGGCGCCGCGACGGACACGACGATCAGCACGACGACCGCGACGAGGGAGCAGCGGGCGGCGGGCTCGTGCCACAACTGCCGCCAGGCACGCCGCCACGGGCCGCCGGTGGTGTCAACTAAGCCGCCGGACAGGTGAGTTGATGGTTCGTCAGATACTTTCGGATCGGTCGGATGCATCGGATTCGGCAGGTCGGTGGAGCCGCTGGGCCGCGACCGTCGGGCGCGCCGCCGCCGGGCGGTCTTCCGCTCTGTGGTCATGCCGGTGGCGCCCTTCACCCCTGGCTCTTAGCGGGGTCCTTGAGGCCGATGACCGCGAAGTCGAACTGCCCGGTCCACGCCGAGTGGCCGAACGCGCCCGCCACGTTGGTGCCGACCAGCAGCGGCTTGCGCTGCCACAGCAGCGGTACGGCGGGCGACTTGTGCATGATCGTCGCGTCGAGGCCGATCCAGGCGACCTTCGTCTGGTTGGCGTTGGACATCGCGGCGATCTGGTCCATCCGCCGCTCCACCGCGCTGTCGCGGAACTGCGAGAAGTTGCCCTGGTTGCCCTTGGCCTTGATGGTGCGACCGTCGAAGACGAAGGGCAGGAAGGTCGAACCCGAGGGGTAGTCGGGACACCAGCCGCTGAGCGTCATGTCGGGTGCGTGGGCGGTGTCACCGACCGTGTCGTAGAAGACGGACGGGTCCACGACGTCGATCCTCACCTTCACCCCGGCCTTGGACAGCGACGCCTGAAGCGCTTCGGCCCTGGTCTTGTCCCCGGTGGCGACGGTGAGCGTGGCGTCCAAGGCCGGCTTGCCCGCCTTGGCCAGCAGTTCCTTGGCGCGCGCCGGGTCGCCGGACGGCGGCACGTTGTACACCGGGGCGACGAACCCGCCGGTCAGCAGCGGCGGCAGGTAGTGGGTGGCGATGTCGTTGAGCGCCGGTCCGCCGTCCGCGGTGACCTGCGCCGACCTGTCGACGGCGTACTGCATGGCCTCGCGGACGGTGGGATCGGTGAACGGCCCGCGCGCGGTGTTGAGATAGAGCATGTCCGTGCAGCCGGTCGGCTCGGCGGACAGCCGCTCCCGTACCGACCGGTTCGGCAGCACCTTGGCGACGCTGGCCGCACTGAGATTGGCCCATTCGACGGCCGAGGCGTCCGCGCCCGAGCTCGCGATCAGCCGGTCGTCGATCTGTCCGCCCTGCAGACCCATCGTGACCACGATGCGGTCCGGGTACGCCTTGCGCACCTGGTCGGTCCCGGGGCTCCACCGCGCGTTGCGGACCAGCACCATCTCCTTGCCCCGCTTGTAGCTCTCGATCTTGTACGGGCCGGAGGAGAACGGCCGCAGGTCGTACCGCACCCCGGTCTCGCGGGCCTTCGGGACCGGCGAGAAGGTCGGCAGGGTGACGGTGTACGAGAACTCGGCGACCGGCCGCTTGAGGTGGAAGACGATGGTCCGGTCGTCCGGCGTCCGGATGGAGTCCAGCTCCTTGCCGGTCAGCGGCCCGGTGTAGCCGTCGGTGTCCGCCAGGTACTGCCGGGCGTAGTCGGGGCCGCCGGTCAGGTCCGGCGAGAACGACCTCTCGACGTTGTACTTCACGTCCTGCGCCCTGATCGGGGTGCCGTCCTCGTACGTCAGGCCCGGTTTGAGGGTGAAGGTCCACACCCGCCCGTACTCCGAGGAGCGTCCGAGGTCGGTCGCGAGGTCCGGCACGATCGTGCCGCCGGCGGTTCCGGGCGCGGCCTTGAAGGTGGTGAGCGTCCGGTAGAGCAGCCGGGTGCCGAAGTCCATGGTCGGCATGACCCAGTTGCGGGCGGGGTCCAGGTGGTCGAAGTCCTGATTGGACAGCACGGTGAGGGTGCCGCCGCGCTCGGGAGTACCGCCGATGACGGTGCCGGTGGCCACTCCCGGGGCCTTGTGCTCTCCGTCCCTGCTCTTGGTGTCGGCCGAGCAGGACGTCGCGGCGAGGGCCAGCGAGGTCGTTATGCCGATCGCCAACGCGACGCTGATGCGCTTGGTCATGGTGTGTCACTCCGTTGTGAGTTCCCGGCACCGCGACCGCCTTCAAGGGGTGAGAAAAGGGCGGCCGCCAGGACACCTGTGCGATGTGACTCGTAACATAGTAATGTGACATTGCATTGACAAGCCGTCAGCTCTCTCGTTACCGATCCGTGCCTCACCCTCCTCGTTCGCCCTGTTCGGCCGCTTTCCTCGTTCGCGCACCGACCCGAAGGAGTCGCGCACCGATGACCGAACCCACCACCCCACCGCACACCGGCAGCCACGATCTGCCGGTGTCCTCCGCTCTGGGCGACTTCATGGCCACCGCCTGGGCGCCCAGCCCTCTCCCGCCGGAAACCGGGCTGCCCGCAGAGGAGTTGACGACCGGTCGCCGCGCCCGGCTGTCCGCCCGGTTCCCCGGCGAGCGGCTGATCATTCCGGCGGGACGGCTCGCCGTACGGTCCAACGACACCGACTACCGCTTCCGCCCGCACACGGCGTACGCCTGGCTGACCGGCTTCACCGGCGAGGACCAGCCGGGGAACGTCCTGCTGATGGAGCCGGCGGGCAGCGGCCATCAGGCCGTGCTGTACCTGCGGCCCCGCTCGCCCCGTACCGGCCAGGAGTTCTACCGGGACCGCCGTTACGGCGAGTTCTGGGTCGGCCGACGTCCCGACCTCGACGAGGCCGCCGCCCTCAGCGGGCTGCGCTGCGAGCACCTGGACGACCTGGTCAAGCCGCTGACCGGAGCCTCCCCTCCGGTCCGGCTGCTGACCGGAGTGGACCCGGCCGTCGAGGAGTTGGTCGGCTCCGGGAACCACCAGCCCAGCGGTGACGCGGAGTTGGCGACCGTCCTCGCCGAACTCCGGCTGGTCAAGGACCCCTGGGAAGTCAGCCAACTGCAACTCGCCGTCCACCACACGACGAGCGGCTTCGAGGACGTGGTCAGGGCGCTGCCCCAGGCGCTGCGGCACCCGCGCGGCGAGCGCTGGATCGAGGGAGTGTTCGCCCTGCGGGCGCGCGCCGAGGGCAACGGGGTCGGCTACGAGACCATCGCCGCCTCCGGCGCGCACGCCTGCGTCCTGCACTGGATGGGCAACGACGGCCCGCTGGACCCCGCGGGACTGCTGCTCCTGGACGCGGGAGTGGAGACCGACACCCTCTACACCGCCGACATCACCCGCACCCTGCCGCTGTCCGGCCGCTACTCACCGGCCCAGCGCACCGCGTACGAACTGGTGCTGGCGGCGCAGGAGGCGGGCATCGCCGCGCTGCGCCCGGGGGCGCGCTTCCGCGACTTCCACCTGGCCGCGATGCGGGTCATCGCCGAGGGGCTGTACGACTGGGGCGTCCTGAAGATCCCGCCGGAACAGGCGTTGAGCCCCGACAGCGGCGTGTACCGCCGCTGGACGCTGTGCAGCAGTGGTCACATGCTCGGCATGGACGTGCACGACTGCGCGCGCGCACGGGCCGAGACGTATCTCGACGGCGTTCTGGAGGAGGGGCAGGTGCTCACCGTCGAGCCCGGACTGTATCTCCAGCCGGACGACGAGACGCTGCCGCGCGAACTGCGCGGCATGGGCCTGCGGATCGAGGACGACCTGGTGATCACCGCCGACGGCGCGAGGCTCATGTCCGGTGCGCTGCCACGGACCCCCGACGCGATCGAGGAGTGGATGGGCGGCCTCCTCAACCCCTGAGCGGTCGGGGTCGGCGTCCGGCGGCGACGGCCGCCGGACGCTCCCGTCGGTGACGGCCTCGTCCGCTGCCGGGCGACGCCCCGGACCGTACGTCAGGCCATCCCGTACGTCTGGCCATCCCGTACGTCAGGCGGTCCCGAGCTGGAGTCCGTTGGGCGCGGTCGCCGCCCCCTCGGCGCCGTCCGCCCACAGTGAGCGAACGTGGCCCAGGTGGCGGCTGATGCACTCCTGTGCGCCCTCGGAGTCGCGGGCGAGCATGAGGTCGAGCAGTTCGATGTGCTCCTGGGCGGACGCCACCAGTCGACCGGTCTCGTCGAGCCAGTTCAGCCCGTACAGCCGAGAACGTTTCCGTAGGTCGCTCACGACCTCCACCAGATGGCCGTTGCCGGCCAGGGCGAGCAGTCCGAGATGGAACCGGCGGTCGGCCTCCAGGTAACCGATCAGGTCGTGTCCCCGGGCCGTCTCCACGATCTCCAGGGCGAGCGGTCGCAGCGCTTCCAGTTGCTCGGGGGTGGCCACCGCGGTGGCCCGCCCGATGGTGGGGACCTCGATCAGCGCGCGGATCTCGGTGTACTCGTCGAGATCGCGTTCGGTGATCTCGGTGATACGGAAGCCCTTGTTCCGCACCGCCTCGACGAGTCCTTCCTTGGCGAGGTCGAGCATCGCCTCGCGGACCGGGGTGGCCGAGACGCCCAACTCGGCGGCCAGAATGGGCGCGGAATACACCGCACCGGGCCGCAGTTCGCCCGCGATGAGAGCGGCACGCAGAGCGTTGGCCACCTGGTCGCGCAAGTGCTCCCGTACGGGAATGACACCGCGCGACGACAAATGAGCCATGACCGATCCTCCAGACACACGAACTCCCAGCATACAATGTGACGTTGCCCCACAGGGAGGGAGCGGGGTTCCGGATCCGGAGTCCCGCCGGGCCGTGAGCCCGGCGGGGACGGGCGTCGCGGCAGCGGTCAGCCGCCGACGGTCCGCCAGAAGCCGCACTGGTGTTCCCGGGCGAGGTCGACCGGCTCCGTCTTCCCCGCTTGCAGGGACTGGACGTGCCGACCGGTGCCGAAGCGGGGCCAGGGCGCCGTGCCGGGGCCGTTCGGATCGCCCGTGTAGGCGAACTGGGCCCAGTAGCGGATCATCGTGTCGGCGAGTCGGCGCTGAGCGGGGGTGGCCGGACCGGGGAGCTGCTCGTCGGCGAAGAGGTACTGCAACTCGCTGCCGTGGAACGCTCCGGTGGGGAAGTCGGGCTTCTTGAGGGTGCTGAACCAGGGTGCCTCGTCGTCGGCGAACTCGTAGGCGTAGGTCGGCACGTGCTGATCCAGGGCCCGGTCCCGGTCGAGGACGGTGCACCCCCAGGCCCAGTCGGTGACGACGGCGGAGAGCGCCTCGCCGGGGGACGTGAAGCGGTCGGCGGGGTAGCGGGCCAGGACGCGGGCCGCGTCGGCCGGGGTGAACAGTGTCCGGATCTGCTGCCGGTAGTCGGCGTCGGTCGTCGTCCGGCCGGTCACGGCTTCGATGGCCGCGGTGAACAGCCGGTGTTCGTCCCGGGTCGTTCCCTGGATGACGGGGACCCGGTTGAAGTGGCCGGTGGCGAACGCCTGTTCCGGGCTCACGGGCAGAACGCCGCCGCCGACCGTCGGCCCTGACCCGACTCCGTCGTCGGACCACTTGAGGAGTTCCTTCACGGGTGCGGCGCGCAGACAGGCCGCCGCTGTCCGGAGGTCGGGGCAGCCGACCTTTGCCGCGACGTCGAGTCCGTGCCCCTCGCGCTCCGCGCGCGGCAGCGGGAACCAGGTGGGCGGGCCCGGTGACCAGTGGCGTCCCGTGCACTCGGCGCTTTGCAGGATCGCCCTCTGGAACAGGCCCGTTGACCCCGGCGCGACGAGATGCGCGCAGACGCTGGTGCCACCGGCCGACTCGCCGAAGAGCGTGACGTTCGCCGGGTCGCCGCCGAATGCCGCCGCGTTGCGCTTCACCCAGCGCAACGCCGCCTGCTGGTCCTCCAGTCCGAAGTTGCCCGACAGGTGTTCGGCCGGGCCGTGGTCGAGGGCGGGATGGTCGAGGAATCCGAAGACACCGAGCCGGTAGTTGATGCTGACCACGACCACCTTGCCCAGACTGGCCAGGCGCTGTGCGTCGTAGAGGCTTCCGGCGCCGTTGATGAAGCCGTTGCCGTGGATCCACACCATCACCGGCAGCTCGCGGGCGCCGCCGCTCGCGGGCGTGGTGACGTTCAGATAGAGGCAGTCCTCGCTGCTGCTCTGCTCGTCGATGAGCCCCGCCGACTGTGCGCATCGGTTGCCGGGCTCGGTCGCGGTCCGTATGCCCGGCCAGGACGCGGCCGGTTGGGGCGACGCCCAGCGCAACCGCCCGACCGGCGGGGCGGCGTAAGGAATCCCCTGGAACATCCGGGTGTCCGTGCCGAGGCGGCCTTCGACCAGGCCGGTGTCCGTCCTGACCACGGTGGCGGGACCGCCTCGGCCGCCCTCCGCGCGCTGGGCCGGCTGCGCGTGTCCGGCGGCGCAGCCGGTCATGGCGCCGCCGATCATGACGGCGCCGACCAGAGCGGTCAGCAGGGCCCGTAGGCGCGGTCGCGCCCTGACCTGTGGCCTGCGACGTCCTGGGGCGCGGTTCTGACCTGGGAGATTCATCGGCGTTCACATCCTCAAACAATTCGTGTGGGGTCCACACTAATATAAAGTGTGAGGCGCCCACAAAGTCAATTCCCCCTGGGGACGAGACATGGAGATGAGCCCGATGACGACCGGTGACGACGAGGCGCTGCCGCCCGGCCTCGCCCAGGCGTGGGGACTGGCCCCCAAGACGGGACGGCTGGGCCGGAAGCCCTCGCAGAGCGTGGAGGGAATCGTCGAAGCGACGGTCGCGCTGGCCGACGCGGAAGGCTTCGCGGCCCTGTCCATGCCGAACATCGCCAGGCGGGTGGGACTCACCGCCAACGCGGTCTACCGGTACGTCAGCTCGCGGGACGAACTGCTGGTCCTGGTCGCGGAGACCGCGTGGGGCCCGGCACCGGAGCTGGAAACCGGCGCGGACCGGTGGCGAGCGGCTGCCGCCCGTTGGACCAGGGCGATGATCGGGCGCTGCGACACGCACCCGTGGCTGCCCGACCTGCCCATCCGCGGGGCGCCCGCGACCCCGAACCTGCTGCGCTGGACGGAAGTGCTGCTCGAAGCGCTCACCGGGGCCGGGCTGAGCACCGCCGAATCGCTAGGGTGCGCGCTGCTGCTCGACGGTTACGCACGGCGCATCGCCGCCACCCGCCGCGACGTGCACGACAGCACCGCGGCGCCGGTGCAGTCGGCCGCCGTGGCGCGCTTCCTTCAGCCGCTCCTGCGCGAGCACGGATATCCCATCCTCGCGGCCATGATGGAGCGCGAGGAATACGACGACGACATCGCCGACGACGACGTGGACTTCGGCCTGACCCGGATCCTGGACGGAATCGAGGTCCTGATCACCCGGCGGACGACGGCCCGCTGAGAGTCAGCGCGGCTGCGCGCCGGGGGCGCGGGGCGCGAGGGCGGGACGGGGCGCCGCGGACGGGGCAGCGGCGGCGGCCTCGCGATCGGCCTGTTCGGGGTGACGGCTGCGCCAGTACGGGTTGTCGTGCGGGAGGCGGCTGCTGACGCGGCCGTACATCCCGAACGTGATGATGAGCAGGCCCATCACGAAGCTGAAGATGACATTGGGCATACGGAAGTTCAGCACGTTCGCCGAACGGTCCAGGACGGCGAGATTGACGAAGCCGCTCAGGAGGAACAGGGCGCCGACGGTCATGTTCAAGGTGGAGGCGAAGTTACCGCCGACGATGCCGCCGAGGATCAGGGCGGCGCCCACCACCAGGGAGATCACGCTCAGCGCGCCGTTGGTGCTCAGACCGGCGACTTTGGACCCATGGGTGTCGAAGAAGCCCAGCGCGTCAGCGAACCCGAGTGCTCCGAAGACGATCAGCACCAGGCCGCAGAAGGCGGCGCCGAAGCGGTAGACGGTGGCCAGGTGGTGATCGCGCGGGAGTTCGTCCTGCAGCTTCATCGCCGTCTCCTCTGTGGGGCGGGCAGATCCGTATGCCGCGGATGCACTGCTTTCACACTCTCCAGGGTGGCCCTTTTGTCCGGATCTCTCATCTCGCAGCGTTTTTGCAGCGTGTCGTGTCATGGGCGCTACGGCCTCCGGGTCCGCCCCGCATCAGCCGAGCGCGGCGTCCGCCTGGAGGAGCGCCCGCAGCCTGCGCAGCCCGCGGCGCGAATGGCTCTTGACCGTGCCGAGCGGCAGACCGGTGCGCTCGGAGATCTCGGCGTGGGTGAGGTCCCAGTAGAAGGCCATGCACAGCACCTGCTTCTGGGCGGCGGGCAGCTTGGCCAGCTCACGGGTCACGAAGACCCGGTGGAGCGCGGCGTCGGGCTGAGCGTCGGCGTCCGGCTCGGGCGGCAGGGCGGAACCGGCGTTGGCCACGAGTACGGAGCGGCGCGTGCGGGCGGAGAGCGCGTCGGCGATCTTCCGGTGCGCGATGCCGATCAGCCATCCGGCCAGGGACCCGCGGTCCGGCCGGTAGCCGTGCCGGCCGCGCCACGCGGCGAGGAAGACCTGCTGGGTGACATCCTCGGCCTCGCGTGCGTCGCCGAGCGACCGGCGGGCGAGCGCGTGGATCAGCCCGCCCCAGCGGTGGTAGGCGGCGGCCACGCAGTCCTCGTTGCCCCGCACCAGACCGGCCGCCAGCTCCGAGTCGGCCAGGCCCAGCTCGGCCGGTTCCCACAGCGGCGCGTCGGACCCGCCCCGGCCGTCGGCGGAGCGGGCGGGCGCCGGTACGGCGGGGGGAGCGGACGCGGCGGCAGCGGATGCGGACGCGGGCTCGTGCGCGGGTTCCGCGACGGTGCGTACGGTCATGGAGCTGCCCTTCTTCGGTCGGGTTCCTGCCGGGCGGGCCGCGAGCCGCCGGGAAGCCCGGCGCGCGGGGCCGCTTGCCGCCGATGCGGCGGGGTCGGCTCGTCCTAGCGTGCGAATCACCGGCCAGGTGGAGCAACTCGCACCGTTTCTGCGTCGTATATTGAAGAGATGAGCGAGGAGACGGGTGGGACGCAGGGGGCGTCGGGAGCGCGGGAGCCTGTCGAGGCCGGGATCGCCACGGGTGCGCTGGCGCGGCGGCTCGGGGTGTCCGCCACGACGGTGCGGTCGTGGGACCGGCGGTACGGGATCGGCCCGGCGGTCCGTTCGGACGGTCGGCACCGGCGCTGGGCTCCGCGGGACGTGGCCGTTCTGGAGGAGATGTGCCGGCTCACCGCCTCGGGCGTGCCGCCCGCGGAGGCGGCCCGCGCCGCTCAGGCCGCCGCCGGCACCGCGCCCGCGCCCACGAGCCCGGCGTCGGCCGGGCCGCCCCGGCCCGCCACTCGGCAACCGGCCGCCGGGAGCGGCCTGCCGCTCGGGGATGTCCGGCAGGAGTGCCGCGGGCTCGCGCGGGCCGCGGTGCGGCTGGACGGCCCGGCGGTGGACGCCCTGCTGACCGACCTGGTCGAGCGGCACGGGCTGGTCGTCGCCTGGGAGGAGGTGATGGCGCCGACCCTGCGCGCCGTCGGCCGCAAGTGGCAGACCTCCGGGGAGCGGTACGTGGAGGTCGAGCACCTGCTGTCCTGGCACGTCTCGTCGGCGCTGCGCCGGGTCCGCCCGGCGCCGACCGTCACCGGGGCGGCGCCCGTACTGCTCGCGTGCGTGCCCGGCGACCACCACACGCTTCCGCTGGAGGCGCTCACCGCGGGGCTCGGAGAGCTCGGCCTGTCGACCCGGATGTTCGGCGGGGCGGTGCCGGTCGACGCCCTGGACGAGGCCGTACGCCGGATCGGCCCGGCGGCCGTCGTGCTGTGGTCCCAGTCCCGCTCCACCGCCGACCGCCCGCTCGCCCGGCATGTCGCGGCCACTAGCTGGGGCGTCAAGGGCGCCCGTACCCATCCGATGGTCTTCCTCGCCGGTCCCGGCTGGGCCGGCCCCCTGATGCCCGGCATGCTCAGACCCCAGGGCCTGCGCGACGCCCTGTCCGCCCTGAGCCGCATCGGCTCCCCCACCCCACCACCCACCGCCGCCCCCTGACCCCCTCCGGGGGGGGCACGCCCCGGCCAGTCCTCAGCCGAGGCCGAAGCAGGCTCAGCGGCAGCCCGTGGACGCCCCGGCCAGCAGCCGACACCGCCGCAGGCCGACGCGCACGCACCGGAAGCCCCGGGACGCCGTCCGGGTGGCCCTCAGCCGACATCGCCGCAGGCCGGTGGGCGGCTCGCCTCCAACCCGGCGGTACGACCTCGCGTCGCGGCTCGGGCGTCAGCCGGGGGTTCCGGGCGGGGCGGTGGCCAGGTATTCCTCGACCAAAGCGGCAGCCGTAGAGGTGAGGGTGTACCCGGAGGTGACCGTGGCGCGGCCCCGCGCGGCGAGGGCGCGGGCGGCGGAGGGCGGCATGTCCAGCATCCGTTCGAGGCCGAGGCCCAGGGCGGGTGCGCTGGAGGTGTCCAGCAGTACGCCGTTGTCGCCGTCGCGCAGATAGTGGCGCACTCCCCCGCGTTCGGGGGCGGCGGTCGGCAGTCCCGCGTCCATGGCTTCGAGCACCGCGATCCCGAACTCCTCCTTGGCGCTCGGGCAGACGTACCAGGCCCGCGCCCCCGACGCCGGGTCGGCCAGCGCCCGCTCCAGGCGGCGTACGCGGGTGTTGGACAGGGCCGTGAGCAGGACGAGCCGGTGGGCCGCGCCGGGGTGCCGGGCGAGCAGGCGGCCGATCCTGGCGCGCATCGCGGTCTCGGCGGCCGACGGACGGTCGGCGGCGCCGCCGATCAGCACGAGGGAGGACCGCCGGTACAGGCCCCGCTCCAGCCAGGCCCGTACCAGCATGTCCTGCTGCTTGACGGGGTGCAGCCGTCCCACGGAGAGCAGCAGCGGCTCCCGCAGGGCGTCCGGGCCGAGCGGCGCCCGCCGCGCGCCGCCGCTACCGCCCCCGCCGAGGACCATGCCCAGCAGATCCGCCCGGTCGGACGCCTCGGACGCGGCCGGTACGTACGGCTGGATGCCCTCCGGTGGTGCGGCCGGGCCCGCGCCGTCCCGTGCGGCGGCCAGTTGGGGGAAGTGGCGGACGAGTTCGGAGGCGTCGCCCTGCTGCCCGGGTATGGCGACCACGCGTGCGGCCCGTTCGACCAGCCGGTCGGCGACGAACACCCGGTGCAGGTCGTCGCGCAGGTCGTCGGAGGCGGCCGGGGCCCGGCCGTGGCGTACGGTCATCTGCCGGTGCGGATCGGGCGTCGCGGTGAACACCAGTCGGGCTCCGAGGCGTTCCGCGGCCTGGGCCATGGCGAGCGAGCCGTCGTCGGCGTAGCGCGCGTGCAGGACGTCCAGCCGTGCGCCGAGGCCGCCGAGCAGCCGTACGGCCCACCAGGCCAGCGCCTCGCGGTGGGCGCCCATCTCGTGCTGGCCGAGGGGATGTTCCGCGTCCACGGGGAGCCGCAGCACCCAGTGCCCGGCGCCGCGGGCGTGCAACAGGCTGTCGTCGCGCGCCAGTTCGCTGCGGCTGGCGGTGACCACCGTCACGACGGCGGCGACCGCGCCGGTGTCGGCCAGCGCGTCCCCGAGGCCGCTGAGCAGCACGCTCAGGCCGCCGCTCAGCCCCTCCCCCGGGGTGTCGAGGCCGCCCAGCAGCATCGGCTGGGCGACGAGCAGACCCGGCCTGCGCGCCGCCGCGGGCAGCAGCGGGTCCTGGCCGGGGAGCAGCATCAGCCGCTCGTACGGGTCTTCCGCCTCGGCGGAGACCGGCAGCAGGGACGCGCCGCCCGGCACACCGGCGAGGTAGCGCCAGGCCGCGTGGCGGGTCGCGCGGTCACCGGCCGCCGCGAGTTCGGCCGCCTCCTCCGGCTCCAGCGGCCGCAGGCCCCGGGCCGTGGCGACGTCCAGCAGGGCCGCCGTCGCGGCCCCGGCCGGGCGGTGGCGCAGCGCCTCGCGCAGCGCGTCGCGCGCGCTGTCCGCGCCGTGCACCCGCAGCGCGTCCGGCCACGCCTCGGCCGCGGCGGCCCGCAGCCGGTCCGAGCCACCGGCGTGGCCGGTCAGCGTCTCGGGGCTGTGGGCCAGGCCCATCCGGCAGGCGCGGCGGAGTCGCGCCAGTGACAGGTCCTCCGCCTCCCAGGCGATGCCCTCGGGGAACGGCCAGCCGTACTCCGCCTGGGTGAGGTTCAGCAGCGCCCCGGCGCCCGCGCCCGCGGCGGCGGGCCGGATCCGGCCGGTCCAGAAGGTCGATCGGAGGTCGACGAAGACGTCGTCGTCCGGCGCGGGCCCCGTGCGAGCGCCCGGACCGGCGAAGACGTTCCCGGTGACCGTCCGGTCGCCGGCCGCTCCCGTCGCGGAGCCCGCCGCGGGGGCGGTCGGCAGTGCGATGTCTTCCATGGCGGCCTCTCCCGTGCGAATGGGGCTGCGGATCGTGCACAGTCATCGCTTCCGTACGGCCGGGCGGATTGGATGCACTTCGGATGCCGGTTCTGCCTCACAGCGCGCACGCCCCTGACCTGGCAGGATCTGCCGTCGCAGCCGCGCCGCACGCCGTCGTGGAGTTCCGCGGGGGCCGCGTCGCCGTACGCGGACACCGCTCGACCGAAGGAGTCCCATGGCCCGGATCGTGGTGGTCAGCCCGCCCTTCCAGTCGCACGCCCGGCCGCTGTCGGTCCTGGCGGGAGCCTTGCGGCGGGCGGGCGACGAGGTGCACTTCGCGTGCGCGCCCGCCTTCGAGGAGCTGGCGCGGGAGGCGGACATCGGTTTCGTGCCGCTCACGGTGACGCGGAACGCCAATACGGGGATCGCGGAGACGACCGAGCAGGACGCGGCGGAGGCGGCGCGTCTCACCGAGTTCCTGGACGCCACCAGGGCGGGCGCGGTGCCCGCGCTGCTCGCCCAGGCCCGGCACCGAGGCGCCGACATGCTCGCCGACCCGGAGCGGATCCTGGCGGACCTGCGGATTCTGCACGACCGGCTGCGGCCGGACTGGTACCTGGTGGACCAGCTCAATTACCCGGTGACGCTCGCCCTGCACTGCCTCGGTGTGTCGTACGCCTCCTACTGTCCCGGACATCCCGGCTACCTGCCAGCGGGCCCGGACGCCTTCTTCGGCGAACCCTGCGCCTGGCCCGCCGGGATCCGGCCGCGCCCCGCCGAGCGGGCGGCGCTGCGCACCGCGGTACGGGCGAACGACGCGGCCTTCACCTCGCTGTTCGCGGACTTCGCCGCACTCCACGCCCCGCACCGGCCGCCGCCCGGCCGGGCGTTCGCGCTGACCTCACCGCACGCCGTCGTCTACTGCTACCCGCCGCTTCCCGGCCTGCCCGTACCGCCCGAGGGGCGCGAAGCCCTCTACGCCGGTCACTGCACCGCGCAGGACGCGCCGGTTCTCGACCCGTACTGGCGTGGTGCGGCCGACCGGCTGCGGGCGGCGGCGGGGAAGGTCGTCCTGGTCGCCTTCGGCACCTTCCTGTCGGCCAGGGACGACGTGCTGCGGACCGTGGCGCGCGGCGTGCTGGAGCGCTGTCCGGACGCGGCGGTCGTCCTGGCGGCCGGGGACCGTACGGCGGCGCTCGCGGATCTGGCGGGCCCGAGGGTGTGCGTCGCGGCCTCCGTGCCGCAGCGCGCGCTGCTGGCGGAGGTGGACGCGATGGTGCACCACGGCGGCAACAACTCCTTCACCGAGTGCGTCGCCGCGGGCGTCCCGGCGCTCGTCCTGCCGTTCTCCAGCGACCAGTTCGCCGTCGCCCACGACGCCGAGCGGGCCGGGGCGGCCGTCGTCCTGGACCCGGCCGCGGCGACCGGGCGGGAGATCGGGGACGCCGTGGCCTCACTGCTCACCGCGCCGCCGCCCGGACTCGGGCGGCTGTCCGCCCGGGTCCGCGAGCGGGGCCCTGACTGGGCGGCCGTCCGGCTGCGGGCCGTGATGGCCGCCCGCCAGGAGCGGCCGGTCGCACCGTAGCGGTCAGTGGGTGGTGACCGGCCGCGGGCTCGGGGCGGACCTGCCCTGTTCCGCCGCCTTGGCGATGTTGCGTGCCATGCCGCCGAAGACGAACGCGTGGAAGGGCGAGATGCTCCACCAGTACGCGTGGCCGAGCAGCCCGCGCGGGTGGAACAGCGCCCGCTGCCAGTACAGGGTGCGGCCCTGGTCGTCCCGGTCGGCGTGCAGCTCCAGCCAGGCCAGGCCCGGCAGTCGCATCTCGGCGCGCAGCCGGAGCATCGTGCCGCGGTCGATCTCCTCGACCCGCCAGAAGTCCAGTGAGTCCCCGTTCCGCAGATGAACGGCGTCACGGCGTCCGCGGCGCAGCCCGACACCGCCCGCGAGGCGGTCGAGCCAGCCGCGCACCGCCCAGGCCAGGCCGAAGGAGTACCAGCCGTTCGTGCCGCCGATGCCCTCGATCACGCGCCACAGCGCCTCGGGTGAGGCGTCGACCACCTGCTCGCGGCGGTCGGTGTAGAGGCTGCCGCCGGACCAGTCGGGGTCGGTGGGCAGCGGGTCGCTGGGCGCGCCGGGCAGCGAGGCGGAGGACCAGCGGGTCGTGACCTGTGCGTCCTGGACCCGCCGCAGGGCCAGGGCCAGGGCGCGGCGCAGCGGGAAGGGCTGCCCCTCGCCGTCCGGCACGTAGCGGGCGATGTCGTGCTCGGAGCAGACCACCTCGTGCCGCAGGGACTCCGCGAGCGGGCGGGCGATCGACCGGGGCACCGGGGTGACCAGTCCGATCCAGTGGCTGGACAGCCGTGGGGTGAGGACGGGGACCGGGACGATCAGGCGTTTGGGCAGACCGGCGATCGCCGCGTAGCCCTGCATCATCTCCCGGTAGGTGACGACGTCCGGGCCGCCGATGTCGAAGGGGCGGCTGACCTCCGGCGGCATGGCGGCGCTCCCGACGAGGTAGCGGAGCACGTCGCGGACGGCGATGGGCTGGATACGGGTACGGACCCAGCTCGGGGTGACCATCACCGGCAGCCGTTCCGTGAGGTAGCGCAGCATCTCGAACGACGCGGAGCCCGATCCGATGATCACCGCGGCGCGCAGCGCGGTGGTGGGCACCCCCGAGTCCAGCAGGATGCGGCCGACCTCGGCGCGCGAGCGCAGGTGCGGCGAGAGTTCGGCCTCCGGTACTCCGCCGGGGGTCAGGCCGCCGAGGTAGACGATGCGTCCCACCCCTGCGGCGCGGGCCTGCTCGCCGAAGACCCGGGCCGCCTCCCGGTCGGTCTTCTCGAAGCCGGAGCCGGTGCCCAGCGCGTGCACGAGGTAGTACGCCACGTCCACGTCGCGCATCGCCGCCGCCACCGAGTCGGGATCGGTGACATCGCCCTGGACCACCTCGGTGTCGTGCACCCATGGGTGGTCGCGAAGCTTTCCGGGTGAACGGGCCAGGCACCGGACCCGGTACCCAGCGGCCAGCAGTTCGGGCACCAGGCGTCCGCCGATGTAGCCCGAGGCCCCGGTGACCAGGCACAGCGGCCCGGGTTCGGTGGCATCGCTGATCATGAGCAGCTCCGTTCCGCGCGTTGTGTTCCCCCCACCGTCCCCCTTCACGGTCTCTTCCGCGCGGCCCGGTCGGCCGGATGCGGGCCGGACCACCCGCATGCGGAGATTCGTCGACAGTGACCCGATGTGGCGGCGTGATCACGATGGGTCACTCGTGGTGAGGTGTTTTCGCCCCTCCCGGCAGCAGTGGACGTCCGCTGCATCCGCGGGGGCGTCCCGGACGGAATGACCGAAGACGAAGCCGAACGACGCGAGGAGAGGAAGTCGATGAGGCGCATCGCGGCGGACGAGCACCCCTCCCCCGGTGAGCAGGCGGCCCGGGGCGCCCCGTACGACGCTTCCGCACGCGTCCTTGTCCCCCGCCCGCCGGACCCCGCGGCCGTGGACGCGGACGTCGCGGACCACGTCGGGCGGGTGCTGGCCCATGAGCTCGGCGAGCGGGTGGCGGCAGCGGCGGCGATCGACGCGGTCTTCGCGCGGGACCTCGCCGAGCGGGTCGCCGGGTTCACCCTGGGCGGCGGCAAGCGCACCCGGTCGCAGTTCCTGTGGTGGGGGCTGCGGGCCGCGGGCGGCGGCGGGTCCGCCGAACAGGTGCACGCGGCGCTGCGGATCGCCGCCGCGGTGGAGCTCGTCCAGACCTGCGCGCTGGTGCACGACGACGTGATGGACGGCTCCGCGCTGCGGCGCGGACAGCCCGCGGTCCATCTCGACCTCGACGCGCAGTACCCCTGCGCGCGCCGCTCCGGCCCCGCCGAGCCCTTCGGCCGGGCGGCAGCCGTCCTGGTCGGCGACCTCGCGCTGGCCTGGGCCGACGACACCGTCGCGGCCACCGCGCTGCCCGGCGACACCTCCCGCAGGGTGCGCGTGCTGTGGCAGGCCATGCGCACCGAGATGGTGGCCGGGCAGTACCTGGATCTGCACGGGCAGACCACCGGTGCGCGGTCGGCCGCGCGGGCGCTGCGCACGGCCCGGCTGAAGAGCGCGCTGTACTCCGTCGAGCGCCCGCTGGCGCTCGGGGCCGCTCTGGCCCGCGCGGACGAGGAGACCACCCGGGCGCTGTGCGCGGCGGGCCGACAGGCGGGCATCGCCTTCCAGTTGCGCGACGACCTGCACGGGGTGTTCGGCGACTCCGCGTACACGGGCAAGCCGACGGGCGAGGACATCCGCGACGGGAAGCCCAACTACCTGATCGCGGTGGCCCGCGACCACGCCGAGGCCGCGGACGACCGGCGGGCCCTCGCCCTGCTGGACACGGCCGTCGGCGACCCGCGGTTGTCCGACGGCGATCTGGACCGGGTACGGGACCTGCTCGTCTCGACCGGCGCGCGGGCCGCCGTCGAGCACCGGATCGAGAAACTGGCCGCCGACAGCGCCCGGTTCCTGGCGGGCGCGACGCGCGTCGGACCGGTTGCCAGGGCCCGGCTCCTCGACCTCTTCCAACGCGCCGCGGGCGTATGCCCGGACGGGCGGTCCGTACACCACGCCCCGCACCCGCAGGACCGACCGGCAGCCGCCGGACCGGGCCCGCGGGAAGCCGCTGCCGCAGGAGACCACCGATGAGAACAGTGACGGGACGCACCGACCATGTCGTGGTGGTCGGGGCCGGGCTGTCCGGGCTGTCCGCCGCGCTGCACCTGCTGGGCGCGGGACGCCGGGTGACGGTTGTGGAGCGCGCCGCGCTGCCCGGCGGCCGGGCGGGCAGGATCGAGCGGGGCGGCTACCGGATCGACACGGGTCCGACCGTGCTCACCATGCCCGACCTGGTCGCGGAGGCGTTCGCGGCCGTCGGCGAGACGATGACCGACCGGCTGGACCTGATCGCGCTGCACCCGGCCTACCGGGCCTTGTTCGCCGACGGCAGCCGCCTCGACGTGCACACCGGCGCCGAGGCCATGGAGGCGGAGATCGAACGCTTCGCCGGTCCGGCGGACGCGGCGGGCTACCGGCGGCTGCGCCGCTGGCTGACCGACCTCTACGCGGTCCAGATGCGGCGGTTCATCGACGCCAACTTCGACTCGCCGCTCCAGCTCGTCCACCCGGACCTGGCCCGGCTCGCGGCGCTCGGCGGCTTCGGCCGACTCGACGCCCGCATCGGCGACTTCGTCTCCGACGAGCGGCTGCGCCGGGTCTTCACCTTCCAGGCGCTGTACGCGGGCGTACCGCCGGCCCGCGCGCTCGCCGCCTACGCGGTGATCGCCTACATGGACACCGTGGCGGGCGTCTACTTCCCGCGCGGCGGCATGCACGCGCTGCCGCGGGCGATGGCGGACGCGGCGGCCGACGCGGGGGCCGACTTCCGGTACGGGCAGGACGTCACCCGGCTGGAGCGGTCCGGCGACCGGATCACCGCCGTCGTCACGGACCAGGACAGGATCGCCTGCGACGCGGTGGTGCTCACCCCCGATCTGCCGGTCGCCTACCGGCTGCTCGGCCGGACCCCGCGCCGGGCG
This sequence comes from Streptomyces sp. NPDC025721, assembly GCF_055558595.1. NCBI lineage: Bacteria > Bacillati > Actinomycetota > Actinomycetes > Kitasatosporales > Streptomycetaceae > Streptomyces > Streptomyces sp. NPDC025721. Next base: position 134,366 of record NZ_JBVHMF010000021.1, read on the forward strand.
GTCCCGCTGCGGCACTCGCCCTCCGCGGTGATCCTGCACGCGGGCACCGACCGCACCTGGCCGGAGCTGGCGCACCACACGATCTCCTTCGGCGCCGCGTGGAAGGACACCTTCCACGAACTGACCCGCGCCGGGACCCTGATGTCCGACCCGTCGCTGCTGATCACCCGGCCGACGGCGACCGACCCGCGACTGGCCCCGCCCGGCAAGCATCTGCACTACGTCCTGGCGCCGTGCCCCAACACCGCCATCGGGCCGGACGCGCGCGCCTGGGGAGAGCTCTCGCCGCGCTACCGCGACAGCCTCCTCGCCGAGCTGGAGCGGCGCGGCCTGACCGGGATCGGCGCCGCCATCGAGGAGGAGTCCCTGGTGACGCCCGCGGACTGGACGGCGGACGGGCACGCGGCCGGTACGCCGTTCTCCGCGGCCCACACCTTCGCGCAGACCGGCCCGTTCCGTCCCCGGAACCTCGTGCGAGGCACCGAGAACGCGGTGCTGGCCGGCTGCGGCACCACGCCGGGCGTCGGCGTGCCGACCGTGCTCATCTCCGGCAAGCTCGCCGCGGCCCGCGTCACCGGGCCGCGCCCGCGGCAGCCGTCCCCGCCCGCCCGGACCCGGCTCGCGACGGAAGGCACCCCGGCGTGACCGCGCGCGAGCTGGACGCGGCCGGGATCGACGCGCCCGCGCTGCGCGCCGCGTACGCGCGCTGCCGACAGCTCAACGCCCGGCACGGCAAGACGTACTTCCTCGCCACCCGGCTGCTCCCGGTCGAGCGGCGACCGGCCGTGCACGCGCTGTACGGCTTCGCCCGCTGGGCCGACGACATCGTCGACAGCCTCGACCGGACGCGGACCCTCCAGGAGCGGTCCGCCGCACTGGACGCGCTCCAGGAGGAGCTGGCGGCCGGACTGCGGCACGGGAACAGCAAGGAGCCGGTGGTGCGGGCACTCGCGCACACGGCCGCCGTGTACGACATCGACCACCGGCACTTCACCGACTTCATGGCGGCGATGCGCAGCGACCTCGAAGTGCGCGACTATCCGACGTACGCCGACCTGCGCGGCTACATGCACGGGTCGGCTGCGGTGATCGGCCTCCAGATGCTGCCGGTGCTGGGCACGGTCGTCCCCCGCGCGGAGGCCGCCCCGCACGCCGCGGCACTCGGTGTCGCCTTCCAGCTCAGCAACTTCCTGCGGGACGTCGGCGAAGACCTGGACCGGGGCCGGGTCTATCTGCCCGCGGACCTGCTCGCCGCGCACGGCGTGGACCGCGGCCTGCTGCTGTGGAGCCGGACGACCGGCGCCCGCGACGCACGGATCACCGAGGCGCTGCGGGCCGCCGCAGAACTGACCCGGGGCGTCTACCGGGAGGCGGCGCCCGGCCTGCCGATGCTCGACCCGGTGGCCAGGCCGTGCATCCGTACCGCTCTCGTGCTCTACGGCGGGATCCTGGACGCGATCGAGGACGACGGGTACGCGGTCCTGCACCGCCGTGCGGTGGTACCGCGCGAGCGGCGCGCGGCGGTGGCGCTCGACGGGCTGGTCCGGCTGGGCGCGGCGCGGCTGCGCGCCCGGGGCGGCGCGACGGCACCGGAGCCGAAGGACCGAGGGCAGGCTTCACGGACGCAGGGGCGGCCACGTCAACCACCGCGTGAACGGCCGTCGTCGGTGGGCCCGTCGTGGTCCCGCTGGGAGAAGGAGAACATGTCGTGACCGACCACCGGCCCGGCCGCTTTCCGCTGCGGCTGCGCCGCGACCCGGCCGACTGGGCGCAGCAGCGGCCGACCTGGCGCGACGCGGCGCCGCGGCTGATCGGCGACGCCCTGAAGCGGGCCCTGGCGCGGCCGTCCGGCAACTGGTTCGTCGTCGGCGGCTCCCGCGCCGTCAAGGACGGCCGCCCGTACGGCAGGACCGTCGGCGGCACCGAGGTGGTGCTGTGGCGGGACGCGGCGGGCACACTGCGCGGCGGCCCCGGCGCCTGCCCGCACCTGGGCGCGCCGCTCAAGGACAGCTCGGTGCGCTGCGGGACGCTGATCTGCCACTGGCACGGCCTGTCCCTCAAGGGCGCGCCGTTCGCGGGCTGGGAGCCGTACCCCGTGCACGACGACGGGCTGCTGGTCTGGGTGCGGCTGGACGGGGTGGGCGGCGAGGAGCCGACGGCCGCCCCGCTGGTGCCGGTCCGGCCGGAGCCCGCGGGCGCCCTGGCCGCGGTCTATACGGGTTTCGGGGTGTGCGAACCGGAGGACGTGGTCGCCAACCGGCTCGACCCGTGGCACGGCGGATGGCTGCACCCGTACTCGTTCGTGGACCTCACGGTGGTCGGCACACCCACTGGCGATGCCGACGCGGCGCACGACGCCTTCGCGGTGGACGTGTCCTTCAAGGTCGCCGGACGGGCGGTGGTGCCGGTGCGCGCGGTGTTCACGGCGCCGGAACCCAGGACCGTGGTCATGCACATCACCGAGGGCGAGGGGCGGGGTTCCGTGGTCGAGACGCACGCCACGCCGCTCGGCCCCGACCGGTCGGGGCGTCCGCGGACCGCGGTGGTGGAGGCGGTGGTCGCCGCGTCGGACCGCCGCGGGTTCGCGGTCGCGCGGGCCGTTGCCCCGGTGCTGCGCCCGCTGATGCGCGGGGCCGCCGGGCGGCTGTGGCGCGACGACCTGGCGTACGCGGAGCGGCGGTGGGCGCTGCGCGCCGCCGGCCGCTTCCCGGGCTGACGGCGCGCGGCCCGTCACGTGTCCCCGAGGGCTGCCAGCGCCCGCAGTACGGCCGAGCGGCCCCGCTCCGGGACCGTCCAGAGCGTCTGGCCGCGCACGCCCCACCGCTCCAACAGGGCGTTGGCGGCCAGGAAGCCGGTGGTCGCCGCGCGTTCCATGAGGGCGACCGGGAGGTCGGTGCGGACCGCGTCGCCCGCCACCGTGACGGTCGGGTGCGGGGTGCGGACGGTAGGCCGGTCGTGGAAGCCGCCCACCGGGAACAACGGGCAGTCCGCGCGCCATTCGTGCCGCTGGTCGACGATCGTGGCGTGCGCCGTCTCCGGGTACACCCGGTGCATCTGCCGCACCAGCCGGTCCTGGGCGGCGGGCAGGTCGTCGGAAGCGTAGGCGTACGCGTGCAGTTCGACCACCGAGCCGCCGGTCCTGGCCGCCCAGCGCGCCGCCTCGCCCTCCCAGCGCTCCAGCACGCTGATGTTGTCGAGCGGGCCGAAGCCGCTGGTGCCGAGGAAGCCCGGCCGGTCGGCGGCGACCGGGCGGTCCAGCCAGAGCCGGGAGACGAGGAACGGCGGCGCGGTGCGCAGCCGTTCGGTCCGCTCCCGCCACGGCGCGTCGCACAGGCCGGGCGAGGCGGCGGCCAGGCGGCGAAGGCCGCCGCTGTCCAGGGCGAGGACGAGGGCGTCGAAGCGGCGCGTCCTGCCGTCGGCGGTGACCGTCGGGCCGTCGGGCCCCGACGACCCGGCCGCGCTCACTTCGGTGCCGGTGCGCACGTCCGCGCCGTGGCCTTCCAGGTAGCGGCCGAGCGGCTCCCACAGCGCCTGGGGGTACGGCTCGTCGGGGACGTCGAAGAGCAGGCCCTCGCTGGAGCCGAGGAAGTAGATGTGGAACATCAGGACCAACTCCGCGGCCGAGAGTTCACGCGGGTCGGCGAAGAAGCTGCGGGAGAACACCTCGAAGGCGAGGTGCTGCGCGGCGTCGGGGAAGCGGATACGGGCCAGGAAGTCGGCGGCGCTGACCGTGTCGAGGCGTGCGTAGACCTGCGGCACGCGCACGTCCAGCAGGGGCAGGGCGGCGGCCGGGTTCATCCGGAGCAGGTCCCGCCAGCCGAAGGCGGGGCTGAGGGCGACGAAGCCGAGGGCGCTCCACGGCGGGGTGCGCGGGACGCGCGCGAAGCTGTCGTACAGGCCGCCGCTGTGCCGCAGCGGGTAGTCGGGCAGCGCGGTGAGCATGCCGAGGGAAGGGTCGGCGCGGCGGAGCAGGCCGCGCAGGTTGTAGTACTGGCGGAAGAAGGCGTGGAAGCCGCGGCTCATGGTGACCGCTGAGCCGTCGGCCAAGTCGGTGGACCAGCCGGCCAAGCGTCCGCCGAGGCCGCGCTCGCGCTCGTACAAGGTGACCCGGGCGCCGCGCTCCGCCAGGCCGGTGGCGGCGGCGAGCCCGGCGATGCCGCCTCCGACGACGGCGACCTCGGGGGCGTCGGCGCCGAAGCGGGGGCGGCCGGGCAGCGCGGGAATCGTCCGGGCGCGCCGGTCGCGGCCACGGCGGGGCGCGGCGGGGCGGCCGGTCACCGCGGGTCCCCGTGCTGGTTGCGGAGCTGACGCTGCGGCTGCGGCTGCGGCTGCGGCTGCGGCTGCGGCTGGGCCAGACTTCGGGGCGGGTGGGGTGGTCCCTGTTCCGGCTCGGCGCGCGGCGGGTCCTGGGGTACGCGGCCGAGCACGGTGTGGGTGATGCCGGTCTGCCAGCCGGGCAGCGGCAGGACACGGACGGAGCCGAATCCGGCGCGGCGCACCCGGTCGCCGAGGGCGGCGGCCGTGTCGAACGCGACGACGCTGGTGTAGAGGTGGCGGTAGAGACCGGCGTCGCCGGTGAGCCGTCCTGCGGGCAGCACGACGCCCTTGCACACCCCCGCCCAGACCGCCCGGTGCGCGGCGCTCCCGCCGAGCGCGTACTCGTGCACGGCCAGTCGGCCGCCGGGGCGGAGCCGGTCGCGGACGGCGGTGAGGACGCGGTCAGGGTCGGCGACATTGCGCACGAGATACGCGGCGAACGCGGCGTCGAACCGCCCGGTGACGAAGCCCCCTTCGGCCAGCTTCTCCACGGGCGCGTGGAGGAAGGAGACGGTGGCGGGCCAGCGTTTGGCGGCCGCCCGCTCCAGCATCCCGGCGGAGGCGTCCACCGCCGTGATCTCGGCGTGCGGAGCGGCGGCGAGCAGCGCGGCGGTCGAGGAGCCGGTGCCGCAGCCGAGGTCGAGCAGACGCAGCCCGGCCCCGCCGTGCGGCAGCCGCAGCCGCCGGGCGGAGCGGCGCAGGTGCGCGTGGTAGCCGGGGTTCATCGCGGTCAGCCGGTCGTAGCGGGCGGAGCCGTGGTCGAACGCCGACGACAACTCGTCGTCTCGCAGCAGGGGCATGGGGCGGACTTCCTGTTGGGGGGGGCGGCATCGGGGCGGGCGGCGTCGGGGCGGCGCGGCATCAAGGGGCCGCTCCGGGGCGGCGGCTCACGGGCGCGACAGGGGGCGGGTCGGGTCTGCGGGCGCCAGATTCGCCGGGCTCGCGCCTGCGCAGGAAGGGCAGTTCGGCCACGGTCCGCAGCATCGGGGCGACCGGGGTGCTCAGGCCGATCAGGAAGTCCTCCCCCGGTCCTGAACCGCCGTCGAGGAAGCGCAGCAGACGCTCGGTCGGCACGCGGCGGAACAGCCCGGTGAAGAAGTCCGCGCCGTCCACCCGCCCGGTGTCCAGGGCCCGCAGCATGACGGCGTCCATCGCCCGGGAGCGGCGCGAGTGCGGGGAGGGCGGTACGGGGGTGCGGCGCCGCCGGCCGCCGACCGTGGGATCGCCGGTCAGGAGGGCGTCGGCGACGGCCCGGGTCTGCCGCTGGACGGCGGCGAAGGTGTAACCGGTCGACGCGCGGGTCGCGCCGCCCGCCGTGCCGATCCGGAACACCGAACGCCCGGCGCGCGGGGTGAACCGCCCGTCGGTCATCGGGATCACGCCCTGCTCCACGCCGGTCACCTCGAACCGGCCGAGCCTCAGCACGTCGTCGGTGTAGTGCCGCAGCGCCGCGTCGTACCGCGCCGTGTCCAGGACCCCGGCGGAGAATTCCGTGTACTCCACGAGCGCCTGCCGTGGCCCGAGCGGCAGCACGTAGCCGAAGGACAGCCCGTGCGCGGGACGCGGTGTGCGGAAGTCCATCAGGTCGGCGACAGCGGGGGCGAAGGCGTCGTCCGCGGTCCGGACGAACCAGCCCCTGAAGTGCTGGAGCAGCGTCGTGCGGGCCGCGGGGAGCCGTGGGAGCGGGCGGGAGTCGAAGACCCAGCGGGCGTTCAGCTCCAGAGGCCGACCTGCCGTGTCGTGCCCGGAGACCCGCGCGCCGGCGGCCGTGTCCTGGACGGACTCGACCGTCGCCTCGATCCGGCGGCAGCCGTCCGGTCCCGACAGGCGCTCGCCCACCAGCCGTTCGAAGGCGCCGGACCGCAGCATCTTGTAGCGGAACGGCGCGGGATCCGCCACGGTGGCCGAGCCGTCGGGTCCCCGGACCCGCAACCGGTCCCAGGAGGCGGCCAGGACCGCGTCGTACGGGCCGCCGGGCGGCTCCCAGAAGCACCAGGTGCGCTCGGGCGGTCGCAGCGGACCGGACGGCGCGTCGACCAGCACCACGGCGGGCCGGTGCCGGGCGGCCGAGGGCGCGCACAGCCGGTGGGCCAGCGAGAGCCCGGCGGCGCCCGCACCCACGATCACGACGTCCGCGTCCCGCACTCGTGCTCCTCCCGGCGCGACGAACACCTGGCCGTCCGGGCCCGGCTGCCGCGTTGCAGATCTTTCCGCAGCGAAGGCCCGGTTGGATGCACGCGGGGCGCGCGGCGAGCGGCGATCACGCGAATGGGGACGTCTACGAGGAGCGATCCCCGGTACCGGCCGCCCTGGGAATCGCGCAAGACAGCTGTGGGGGGCGGGTGTTGGGCGCGGCTGTTGGCGGCGGGCCTCACACGAGCCGCGCGATGGAGTCCGCGAGCGACGCCGCCCGGTCGGCCGCTTCATCGGCCGGGACGGCTACGGGTTCGCGGCCGAAGCGCCGACAGCTCTCTTCGTGGATCTCCCCGAAGACCGGCGACTCCCGGCAGGCGATCCGCCGCGCACGTCCTGGGGGTCGCGCGCACGATGCCCGTCGCCTCCCGTCGTTGACGTCCGCGCCCGCTGTGCGCGCTCTCGGGGGCCGCCGGGGCCCGTCTCCGGCGTAGGTCCGCACCGCGCGCACGCCACCCGGACAGCGGTGCCCCGCGCGGTGGGCAGCCGCCGCGACGATCCGGCTTCCCCCACCGCGCAGGGCAGCTGCGGGCCCGCGCCGGTCGCGGCCGTCTCAGACGGACGGGCTCTGGGCCGCCACGAGGTCGAGCGCGATGTCCACGATCATGTCCTCCTGGCCGCCGACCAGGCGTCGGCTGCCGCACTCCATGAGGATGGTCCGGACGTCCACGTCGTAGCGGGCGGCGGCGGCCTCGGCGTGCCGGAGGAACGAGGAGTACACACCGGCGTATCCGAGGGTCAGGGTCTCCCGGTCCACGCGCACCGGGCGGTCCTGCAAGGGCCTGACGATGTCGTCGGCGGCGTCCTGGAGCCGGAACAGGTCGCAGCGGTGCTGGTATCCGGAGATGTTGGCGACGGCGATGAAGGCTTCGAGCGGGCAGTTGCCCGCTCCCGCGCCGTGGCCCGCAAGCGAGGCGTCCACGCGCCGGACGCCGTTCTCCACCGCGACGACGGAATTGGCGACCGACAGCGACAGATTCTCGTGTGCGTGGATGCCGATCTCGGTGGCGTCGTCGAGCACGTCCCGGTAGGCCCGTACGCGAGCGGCGACGTCGGCCATCGTGAGCCGCCCGCCGGAGTCGGTGACGTAGACGCACTGCGCACCGTAGGACTCCATCAACTTGGCCTGCCGCGCGAGCTGTTCGGGCGGGGCCAGGTGCGAGAGCATCAGGAAGCCCGAGACGTCCATGCCGAGTTCGCGCGCAGCGGCGATGTGCTGCGCGGAGATGTCCGCCTCGGTGCAGTGCGTCGCGATGCGCACGGACCGCACGCCGAGTTCGTACGCCCGCTTCAGCTCGTGGATCGTTCCGACGCCCGGGAGCAGCAAGGTGGTCAGGCGGGCGTGCCGCAGGACGTCCGCGGCTGCCTCGATCCACTCCCAGTCGGTGTGGGATCCGGGACCGTAGTTCACCGATCCCCCGGCGAGTCCGTCGCCGTGCGCCACCTCGATCGCGTCGACTCCGGCGGTGTCGAGGGCGGTGACGACGCGTCGCACGTCCTCGGGGGTGATGCGGTGGCGTACGGCGTGCATGCCGTCCCGCAGTGTCACGTCCTGTACGAATATCGCAGCCGACATCTCAGACTCCTGCCTTCGCCGCGGCGATCCGCTCGGCGACCCGCAGGGCCGCCGAGGTCATGATGTCGAGATTCCCGGCGTAGGCCGGGAGATAGTGCGCCGCTCCCTCGACCTCCAGGAAGACCGACACCTGGTGGGTGGGGCTGTCGGCCGCGGCGTCCAGCAGGCTGTGCATGGGCTGCCCGGCCGGAATGCGGTCGATCTGCACCCGCTGCTTCAAGCGGTAGCCGGGCACGTAGGCGGCGACGTCGGCGACCATCCGCTCCACCGACGCGCTGATCCGTTCCCGGTCCTCGGCGTCGGGCGCCCGGACGAGGGCGAAGACGGTGTCGCGCATCATGAGCGGCGGTTCCGCGGGATTCAGGATGATGATCGCCTTGCCGCGCCGCGCCCCGCCGACCCGCTCGATGGCGGCGGCCGTGGTCTCGGTGAACTCGTCGATGTTCGCCCGGGTGCCGGGCCCCGCGGACTTCGAGGAGATCGAGGCGACGATCTCCGCGTACGGCACCGGCACCACCCTGCTGATGGCGGCCACGACCGGGATGGTGGCCTGGCCGCCGCAGGTCACCATGTTCACGTTGGGCGCCGCGAGATGCTCGTCGAGGTTGACCGCCGGGACGACGTACGGCCCGATCGCCGCGGGCGTGAGGTCGATGAGCCGCTTGCCCAGCGGTGCCAGCTTGGCGGAGTTCGCTTCGTGGGCCTTGGCCGACGTGGCGTCGAAGACGATGGCGATGTCCTCGACGCCGGGCAGCCGCAGCAGACCGTCGACGCCTTCGTGGGTGGTCGCGACCCCGAGGCGGGCCGCACGCGCCAGCCCGTCGGAGGCGGGGTCGATGCCGACCATGGCCGCCATCTCCAGGTGCCGAGCGCTGCGCAGCACCTTGATCATGAGGTCGGTGCCGATGTTGCCCGATCCGATGACGGCGACTTTCGTCCTGGCCGCACCCGCCGTACGCGTCGCGCCCGTTGCCGCCGTCGCGTCCGTCGTACGTGTCGCGCCCGCTGTCTCCGTCGCGTCCGCCGTACGCGGCGCGCCCGCTGTCTTCGTCGCGTCCGTCGTACGCGGCGTGCCCGCTGTCTTCGTCATGCCCGCTCTCCCTTGCCGAACCGCACTTGCACCGCGCCGAGCCCGGACAGCCGGGCGACGACGACGTCGCCTTCGACGACGGGACGCATCGGACCGAGCGCGCCGGACAGCACGAGCTGCCCCGCGCGCAGCGGATCGCCGAGTTCCCGCGCGGTCCGGGCGAGCCAGACGACCGCCGCGACGGGATCGCCCAGGCACGCGGCGCCGGTGCCGGTGGAGACCTCGTCGCCGCCGATCGACATCGACATCCGCTGCTCCACCGGGCTGAACGCGTCGAGCGAGAGCCGCCGCGGGCCGATGACGTACGCCCCGGCCGAGGCGTTGTCGGCGACGGTGTCCGCGAAGCTGATGTCCCAGTCGGCGATCCGGCTCCCGCACACTTCGAGGGCCGCCGAACCCCAGGCGATCGCGCCCCGGACCTGAGCGTGGTCGAGCGGGCCTTCGGTCAGGTCGTCGCCGAGCATGAACGCGATCTCGGCCTCGACCCGCGGCTGCGTCACGCGGTCGATCGGGACCGTGTCACCGCCGAGGAACGCCATGTCGTCGAAGAGGACGCCGAAGTCCGGCTGGTCGACGCCGAGTTGCTCCTGGACCGCCGGTGAGGTGAGGCCGATCTTGCGCCCCACGACGCGGGCGCCGGCCCGCAGGCGGTGCGCGGCGACGGCGGCCTGTACGGCGTAGGCGCCCGGCAGGTCGTCCGCGCCGATCAGGTCGCGGACCGGTGCGCAGGGCACGCCGCGCGCCGCGGCGTCGATGAGCCGGGCCGCCGCGGCGGCGACGGCGGCCTCGTCGGCCGCGGCCGGCCGGCAGGGTGCGCCGGCCCCGTGCGGGCGTGTGGATGATCGGGAAGAAACCATGGTGGTGTGCCACCCAACAGAACAGGGGCCACCGGAGATCCGGTGGCGACGGCCGAATGATTGGCAGAGGTTGTCGTCGGTGCCTTTTCGCCGCGCATCCGACGCGGTGGTGACCGGCCGGGCCGGGCGGCAGCGTCGCCCGGCCCGGCCCCTCCTCAGGAAGTCAGGAGGTCAGGAGGTCAGTTGGTCAGTTGGTCGGCCGGTGCGCCGACGGACGGCTGCGCGGACGCGGGCACCCGTCCGCGGCGGGCGGAGTAGCAGATGAAGGCGACCAGGACGTCGCAGCAGCCCGCGACGAGCAGACAGATCCGGAACCGGTCCTCGGCCGGCACCCCGGGGACGGCGGCGACACTCTTCGACTGGAGGATGCTCGAATAGACCGCCGGGCCGAGCGCCCCGGAGATCGTCATGATGATGCCGATCATTCCGATCCCCATTCCGGTGAGTTCCGCGCGGACGCTGCTCTGGATGGAGCTGAACAGTCCGACGCCCACCAGGCCGCTGCCGACGCCGTAGACGCACGCGGCGACCAGGAACGACGCCACGGAGGCGCCCCCGGACATGGCCAGGATCAAGGTCAGCGCGGCGGCGCAGTGACAGGTCGCGCCGACCCCCGCCACCAGCAGCGGCCTGGTACGAGCGCCGAGGACGCCCGCGCCGATACCGGCGAGCGCGCCGAGCAGCGAGTAGGGCAGCAGCAACAGCCCGGTGTCCAGGGCGTCGTACCCGAGGCCGTATCCCGCGGCGGAGGGCGTCTGGACGTAGAACGGGATGAGGAAGGTGACCGACTGGATCGCCATGCCGATCGTGAAGCCCGCCACGACCGTCCGCGCGACGGTCCCGGACCTCAGGAGCGCCAGATGGAACACCGGGGTCTTCGACCGCTTCTCCAGCGTCACCCATACGGCCCCGCCCGCGAGACCGGCAGCGGCGAAGCCGATCGCCTTCGCCGACGAGATGCCGTCGGATCCGGCCGTCTTGATGCCGTAGAGCAGCAGGACGATCCAGGCGACCAGGCCGATGACATTCCCGATGCCGAACGCGGCCGTGGCGTCGCGGGAACTCGACGGGATGACGGCCCAGACGCAGATCCCCACCACGACGTACACGACGGTCGCGCCCAGGAAGAAGTCCTGCATCGAGACCCGGCTCAGCGCCAGCCCCCCGGCGACGAGCCCGACTCCGGCCCCGACGGCCTGTGCGACCTGGCTGACGATCACCGCGGTGTGCACCGAGGAGCCCGCCAGGTGGCGGCGCAGGACGCCGACGCCGAGCTGACCGGCCGCGGAGCCGAGTCCCATGACCGCCGCGCCGATCAGCATCGCGGGGAAGGTGTGCGAGATGCCCGGCACGAGCATGCCGGTCGCGAGGAGCGCGGCGCCCAGTGTCGCGGCTCCGCGGTCGCCGAGCACGTCCGCCAGCCGCGGCAGCAGGATCGTGCTGACGCCGCCGCCTATCAGCAGCAAGGTGAGCACCCACGCGACGTCGCCGACCGTCAGGTGGAACTCGCGCTGCACCACGGGAAGCAGCGGGGTCAGCATGAAGGTCACCGCGGACGAGGTGAAGCCGAGCAGCGCGGCCACGGCGATCAGGGGATTCCTCCCGCGGGTACGGACGGGTCTCTCGACGCGCGGTCTTTCCTGGTGGTGTGTTTCGCTGTGCGTCATCGCACTGCCTCTCCTCATGTCATGAACGCCCCTGGGGCCATCCCCGCCGCGGTGTCGGCACCTGCGAGCGGAGGGCGGGCCGCTCGGCGAGCGACCGGTGACCGGAGTATGTGATTCGGCCAGGTGAGCGGCCAGCAATACGTTCTGCCTGGGGGAACGCGGCCGAAACACGTCACCGCCGGGAGCGGTGGGACGGCGCGCGGGACAGCGTTACGGCGCGGGGTCGGGGCGGCGCGGGGTGCCCACGGCGCTCACGTCGAGGACCGCGCCGGTCACGGTCGCGGACTCCTCGCGCGAGGCGAGCAGGACGTACGGGGCGACGTAGTCCTCGGCGCTGGGGGCCAGGTCGAGGGCGGAGTACCGACGGAGCCGGTCGCCGGTCGGCAGCATGTCGCTGATGGAGGTGTCGCCCAGCGCCATGGCGCGCGGCCCGCGCAGATCGGTCGCCATCCCGCCCGGCGCGACGGCGTTCACCCGCACGCGCGGCGCGAGTTCGTACGCCAACTGCGCGACCAGTCCGACTCCGGCGTGTTTGGACGCGGTGTAGAGCACGCCGCCGCCGCGTGGGTACAGGGCGGCGTTGGACAGGGTGAAGATCATCGATCCCCGCCGCTCGGCGAGCGCCTGGGCCGCCGCCCGGGCGCCGAGCAGGTAGCCCTTGACGTTCACGCCGAACAATTCCTCGTAGCCGCTCTCCAGTTCGGCCATCGACATGTCGAGCGCCGCCCGGCCGAAGTCCCACAGGCCCGCGTTGCCGACGAACGTGTCGAGTCCTCCGAAGGCCGACACGGCCGCCTCGACGGCGGCGGTGTTGTCCTCTCCCGAGGTGACGTCACCGCGTACGCCGCGTACGCGGTCGCCGTGCGCCTCCCGCAGGTTGTCCAGTTTCTCCGGCGACCGTTCGAGCACCGTGGCCGTCGCGCCCTCGGCGACGAAGCGGTCGACGACGGCCCGGCCGAGTCCCGAGCCGCCGCCGGTCACCAGCACCGACAGCCCGGCGAGACGCCCCTGTCCGGCGGCCATCAGTGGTGTTCCAGGAAGTGCTTGACCGTGGCGTTGAACTCGGTGGCGTGTTCGAGCTGCGCCCAGTGACCGCAGCGGCCGAACATCAGCAGCCGGGAGTCCGGGATGACCGCGTGCGCGCGCAGGCTGGTCTCGTAGTGCACCGTACGGTCGTCCCGGCCGTGGATGATCAGCGTCGGCACGTCGGACCGCGCCATCTTCTCCCCCGCCTGCGCGAAGCCGGTCGCGCCGACGCCCGCGCGCATCACCTCCAGCCAGTTGCGCAGGTGCTCCGGCCTGCTCACGGCGGTGCGCGAGCGTTCCTCGGCCAACTCGCGGGTGGCGTGGGCCGGATCGAAGCACATCACCTCGACCAGCTTCTGGAAGTTCTCCGGTGAGGGGTCCTCGTAGGTGTCGAAGATGATCCGGATGCCTTCGGACATGCCGTTCGGCGCCATCACGTTGACGCCCCAGATGCCCGAGCCCATGGTCACCAGGTGCGAGACCCGCTCGGGGTGCTCGGTGGCCATGACCATCCCGATCGCGCCGCCCATGGAGTTCCCGACGAAGGCGGCGCGGTCGATGCCCATGGCGTCCATCAACTGCGTGACGGCCGCGCCCTGGTCGCGTCCGGTCGCCACGCTCTGCGGGTTGGAGTCGCCCCAGCCCGGCATCGTGACGGCGACGCACCGGAAGTCGGCGGCGAGCGCGCGGACGTTGGCCTCGAAGTTCGACCAGCCGGTGGCGCCGGGCCCGGTGCCGTGGATCAGGAACACGGGATCGCCGTCACCGGCTTCGTTGATCTGGATCTGGTAGTCGGCGGTGTCGACCAGCCGGTAGGTGGAGTCGTGGGTGATCTCTGAGGTGACGGTCGTCATTGCGCGCTCTTTCTCACGAGGTGCTGTTTGAGTGTTCCGCGCAGGTCGAGGCCGGGGTCGGACAGCAGTCGGCTGTCGACCGGCACGTTTCCCGCGATGAGCCGCTTCACCACGCCGACCTCGCGGGCGGCGCCCATGCCCGCTGCCGCCGCGATCCGGCCGTGGCGCAGCCAGAAGGCGAGGAACCGGTCGGGTACCGCGCCCTCCCGGAGGACGAAGTCGTCGCTGCGCCGGGGCCGTCCGATGATCTGCAACGTGGTGTCGTACTGGTCCGACCACGCGTAGGGCGGCGCGGTGTACCGCACCGGGCTGCCGGCGATCGTGCTGCCCACCGCCGCACCGTGCCGCTGCGCCGCCTCCCAGTGCTCGAGCCGGCCGCGGGCGGTCAGGTGCGGGTGCGGCTGGCTCGCGACATCGCCGGTCGCGTAGATCCACGCCCGGCTGGTCTGGCCGAACTCGTTGACGGGGATGCCCCAGTCGTCGACGTCGATACGCGCCGTACGGGCCAGCTCCGTCCGCGGGCGTACGCCGATCCCGACGACGACCGTGGCGGCCGGTACGCGGCGGCCGTCCGACAGACGCACCGCCTCCACGCCCGCCGGGGAGCCGAGGAATTCCGTGACCGTGACGCCGGTCAGCAGCCGCACCCCGTGGTCGCGGTGCAGCCGCGTCATCAGGTGCGCCACGGCCGGTCCGAGCACGGAGGCCAGCGGATACGGCTGCGCTTCGACCACGGTCACCTCGATGCCGCGCCGACGGGCGACGGCGGCGAGTTCGAGGCCGATGAAGCCCGCGCCGATGATGACCAGCGGGCCGCCGCGGGCCAGCCGCGCGTGGAGCCGTACCGCGTCGGCGGCGTCCCGGAGCGACAGGACGTTGTCGGCGTCGGCGCCGGGCGTGGTGAGGCGGCGCGCCGCGACACCGGTCGCCAGCACCAGCCGCCCGCAGCCGAGGACGTCGCCGCCGCTCAGCCGTACGGTGAGCGCGGCCGGATCGATGCCGACGACGCGTTCGCCAAGCCGCAGCGCGATGTCGAGGTCCTGGTAGACCGACGGGGGCTGGATGGGCACGAGACCGGCCGACTCCCCGTCGAGCAGTCCTTTCGACAACGGCGGCCGTTCGTAGGGGAGGTTGGGGTCCGCGTCGACCAGCGTGACTCTGCCCCGGTAGCCGTGGCCGCGCAGGGCCACGGCCGCGCAGACTCCGGCGGCGCTGGCCCCGACGATGACGCAGCTCTGACCGGGGACGGCCGACGTGCTCAACTCCGCTCCGGTATCTCGACCATGACGTCGTCGCCGTCCAGCTTCACCTGGTAGGTGCACAGCGGGAGGGACGCGGGCGGGGACAGCACGGAACCGGTCCTGAGGTCGAACTTCGCGAAGTGCCAGGCGCATTCGACCTGGTCGCCGTCCACGTACCCGTCGGCAAGCGAGGACTGGCCGTGCGTACAGGTGTCGTTCAGGGCGAAGAATTCGCCGTCCGCCCTGAACACGGCGACGGGCGGCACCGTCGGCATCTGGAGTGCGTCACCGTCGTCGAGTTCGTCGACGGAACAGGCACGGATCCACGGCATTGCTGCACCTTTCGGTAGGCGCGGGACGGCGCGCGGGCGCGGGTCGGGGTCAGAAGAAGTTGCTGAGGTTGCCGGACTGGAGCACCGTCTGGTCGAGGTAGACGAACCGCTTGGCGATCGCGAGCCCGTTCTCCGTACGCCGCAGCGTGTCCTCGCGGCGGCCGACCCACTGGTCGGTGTCGCTCTTGAGCCGGGTGCGGTAGAGCAGGAAATTGCTCTGCACCACGAGTTCGTCGCCGCTGTCCTCGGTCACCCGGACGTTGGTGATGAGGTGCCGGGTACGGGACGGCGGGTCCTCGGCCCACGAGGTCCCGGTGGCGAACTTCTTGGCCCGCGTCCGGAGGAACTGCTTGTCCTCGTCGAAGTAGGCCATCTCGCCGGGCTTGGTGAACTCCAGGTGCAACTGCCGCCTGGTCATGGTCCGCCGCAGCGGCATGAAGTAGTGGGTGTCCTCGGTGAAGAGGCCGACCCACTCCTCGTACTGGTGGGCGTCGAGCAGCGCCGACTCGTAGGAGTAGAACTGCTCCACCTCGTGCTGCCGCAGCAGCGTGTCGAGGTCGACGGCGTGCGCGGCGGGTACGGCACGCGCTGCGGGTACGGCGTGGGTCGTCATCGCGGGCTCCTGGGCCTAGTAGCGGTCGTGGGGAACCGTGCTCTTGCGCAGCCCCTCCCACGTGGGGTTGCGGAGCCACTCGCGCCAGGAGTGGTAGGTCCACAACTGGGCGTGCTCGTTGATGGGCGCGTCGATGACGGCGAGGCCGTCGTCCTTGACGACCTCGGACGTGCCGAGACCCATCTTCAGAAGCTGGGGGATCTCGCGGCTCTTGGTGCCCTTGGTCTGGAGGGTGGACTGCGCCCAGTTCTCGCCGTCCTCCTGTTCGAGCATTCCTGCGGGCCCGAAGAAGTGGATCTGCGCGTGCAGCGCGGCGGCCTGCTCCTGCGGCGAGGCGTTCTTGTCGCGGAAGGAGTACCACCAGATCTCGGTGACGTCGGGGCTGCGCGGCACCCGCAGACTGAGCTGCGCGTTCGCCGTGACCCAGGCGGTCGGGAAGATGTGCGGGTGGCCGCCCACCCGGCTTCCGTGCCGTCCGAGCTTGGCCTGGGTCCGCGGTGTGTAGCGCCACTCGAACAGCTCCCGGCCCCCGGCTGTCACCTCCAGCGACTCCTGGTCGGGACCCGAGATCGCGTGCCCGTACTCGCCCACCATCACGACGTTGTGCAAGTCGCTGGGCAGGAAGGGGACTTCGAGGTCGGCGCCGGATTCGGTCCTGGCCCCGCCGTCGACGAACTCGTCCGGCGGGGCCGGGATGAGACCGACGGCGAAGGCCGACATGTGCGTGATCTGCGGGTGGTAGTAGTCGAAGACGTTGTCGACGGTGAACTTCCAGTTGGTCCTGACGGTGAACTTCTGGACGCCGGGAACGGCCTCCATGTCGCCGCGCTCGGCGAGCAGGTCCAGTCCGAGCCGGCCCGTCGCGCCGAGGTACTCCTCCAGGGGCGGCGCGTCCGCGTCCATGGTGGCGAACACGAAGCCGCGGTAGGAGTCGAGTTGGGCCACCTTGCGCAGCGGGTGCTTGGACAGGTCCAGCTTGTCCTTGTAGAAGAGGGACTTGCCGGGCACGCCGATGAGTTCGCCGTCCAGTCCGAAGGTCCACCCGTGGTACGTGCACATGAAATTGCGGACGTTTCCCTCCTCCGCCCGGCACACCGCGTTGCCGCGGTGCGAACAGGTGTTGAGGAAGGCGCGGATCGAGCCGTCCCGCTGCCGGACCACGAGGACGTTGTCCGATCCCATCGGGGCCTCGAAGAAGTCGCCGCGCTTGGGGATCTGCGTCTCGTGGCACAGGAAGAGCCAGGCCCGGCCGAATATCCGTGTCATCTCCAGATCGAAGATCTCCTGGTCGCTGAAGATGCGCCGGTCGATCTCGCCTCTTTCGAGCGAGACCAGGTCATCGAGCTGGTCCACCGCGCGTGGGGAGTCGTTCATGGTGTTCTCCTTGGCGTACACGTCACCGTCAGTGGGTGTGATTGCGGTCGTGGCCCCAGAACTGGGCGGCGTCCCAATTCGTGATCGTCCAGGTCTCGTCGTCGATCAATTTGCCGGCCGTTCCGTACTCCACGCCGATCCCGGACGGCGACTTCATGTAGAACGAGAGCATCTCGTCGTTCGTGTGACGGCCGAGCGTCGCGGTGAGGGAGATCTCCCTCGCGCGCACCCGGTCCAGTGCGCGGCCGACGCCGTCGACGCTGTCGACCTCGAGCATGAAGTGGTCGATGAAGGGTTTCCTGCCGTCCGGCGCGGGACCGAACGCGAGTGAGTGGTGCCGGGGATTGACGTGGGTGAACGTCAGGACCAGGGGCTTGAAGGTGATGTAGTCGCTCACCTTGAAACCGAGGACGTGGCGGTAGAAGGCGACCATCTCGTCCACGACGGACGAGACGAGCACGATGTGGCCGACCCCGAGGTCGTTGCCCTTGTCGTCGCGCGTCACGAACCGGACGCCGGTCGGCGAGACGAACGCGGAGGACACGGTGACGGCGCCGTAGAACAGCTCCAACCGGAAACCGGCCGGATCGGCGAACCGCACCAGTCGGCGGACTCCGCGCAGGTCGGCGAGGTGCGGATCCTCCGTGACGGCGACCCCGGCGCTCTCCAGGTCCCGCACCTGGGCGTCGAGGTCTTCCTCGGTCGCCACCTCCCATCCGACGTAGGACAGCGTGTCGTCCCCGGCGCGTACCGCGATGCGGTGGTGCCTGGCGTCCATCCGCAGAAACAGCGTTTCGACGTCGTCGGCGTCCCGTCCGCGGGAGACGTGCAGGCCCAGAATGTCGCCCGCGAAGTCCTCCCACGCGTCGAGGTCCTGCGCACCTATGCCGATGTAACCGAGCGCTTTGACATAACTCACGCGCGATTCCTCCGATTCCCAATGGATGACGCGGAAGCCCTCGGAAAACACACAATGGAAGGGCCTGCGCATAACTGTATTGAGCGCCCGAAAAGAAGCCAGGATCCTGTTCCGTCAGACGGAAAGCAGTTGTTCCGGCGTGCTCCCCCGGGTCACTTGCGACGCAGCGCGGACGAGAGCTGCTGCGCGGTGTCGACGAGCACCGACTTGTAGCGGGCGGGGGTGCGGCCGAGCACCGGGCAGGAAAGCGAGACCGCGGCGACCGCGCGGCTGTGATCAGCGGCCCAGACCGGCGCCGCCAGGCAGGCCACGCCGAGGAACGACTCCTCGTGATCCGTCGCGATACCGGTCTCGCGCACCCGGAGCAGTGAGAGCTTCATCCGCTGGGCGTCGGGAATGGTGTACGCGGTGAACCGCTTGAAGGATCCGTCGAGAACGGTCCTCAGATGCAGGGAGGGAGCGAACGCGAGCAGCGCCTTCCCGAGCCCTGTGGCATAAGCGGGCCTGCGTCCGCCGATACGCGTGTCCATTCTCGGCGCGCCCAGCCCGGAGACTTTGTCGATGTACAGGATGTCCGCGCCGCTGAGAATGGCGAGATGAATGGTCTGCCGGGTGAGGGCGAACAATTCCGCCAGATAGGGAGAGGCCAGTTCGCGCAGGTCCTTCGCGGCGCCGACCTGCACCCGGCTGCCCAGCTCGAAGACGCGCTCGGCGAGCAGATACCGCTCGCCTTCCTTGGCCACATAACCGTGCTCGATCATCGCGCTCAGCAGCCGGTGGACGGTCGACTTGGCCATCCCGGTGCGGGCGGCGATCTCCGAGACGCCCAGCGACTTCCGCGAACCGGACAGGGTGTCGAGCACGGCGAGCGCCTTGCCGACGGATGTGTCGCGCACTTCGCCGGCCGCCGCGGCGGCGTCGTGCACCCGCCGCGGGCTTTCCGGAGCAGGCATCGGGTTCCTCCTCAAGGTACGAGGTCACCAGCCGTTAAATGGGAGTAAACTCTCACTTAGCCGTCACAGTAGGCTGCCCGCAGTCGCATCGCAAGAGTGGGGAGCGGAGATTGCCGGACGAGTCCGCAGCACCGGTACCGGTACGCAAGCGCGCACCTCGCGCCGACTCCCGGCGGAACGTCGATCGCATCCTGGCGGCGGCCCAGACCCTGATCGAACGCGAGGGGCCCGACGTCACCCTCGACGAGATCGCCAAGGAGGCCGGGGTCGCGCCCGCCACCCTCTACCGGCACTTCCCGAGCAGAATGCATCTGTTCGAAGGCGTCTACCGCGGTCGCGTCGCGCGACTGGCCTCCATGGCAACGGAGTTGGCGCAGCGCGACGAGCCGACGGCGGCACTCCTGAACTGGCTGCGCCAGTTCGTCGATCTGGGAGTCGAGGCGCAGGGAGTCCTCGCCGGACTGCTCGCGCAGGGGCTCCGTGAGACCGACCCCGTCGCCAACACCGAGTGGGGTCAGTCGCTGCTGGTGTCGGCGGCGGATCTGCTGCTGCGGCCCGCCCAGGAGCTCGGCGCGATCCGCGACGACCTCACCGCCGGCCAGCTCGTGGCGCTGCTCACCGGCATCACCCTGGCCGTCCACACGCTCGGCGGCTCCGCGTCCGCGTCCGCTGCCCGGGCCCTGGACGCGCACCACGCGCTGAATCTGCTGCTCGAAGGTCTCACGCCGCGGCCGTGACCGCCGCCTTCACAGCCGGGGGCCCGCGGCGGCGCGCACCGGGCCGACGACGTGCCGCAGGCGTCAGCCCGTCAGCGTGTCGGCGGTCTTCGACGCTCCCGTCCCGTCCCGTTCGACATCGGTCGGCGCCCGCGTGCGCAGCATCACGGCCGGGACGATCGCGAGCACCGACAGGGCGACGGCCAGCCAGAACAACCCGCCGAAGGCGTCGGCCAGTTCGGGTGCCAGGCGCTGCCGCACGGTGTCGCTCAGCGCGGCCAGGGACTGGACCCCGCCGCCGTCGGTGAAGCCGCTGAGCCGACGTTGGAGCAGAACCGCCGCCACAGCGGTGCCCATGGCCCCGGCGACGTACTGCACGATGCTCATCAGCGTCGACGCGCCGGGGATCTCGTGGCCGCGCAAACCGGCGTATCCGGCGGCGGTCAGCGGCGTGGCCGTGGCGCCGACCCCGACGCCGCGGACGAACCAGCACACCGACAGCCATACGTCGCTGGTGTCGGGCCCGATCATGGTGAGCGGAAGCACTCCGGCGGTCACCATGAGCAGGCCGAAGACGATCACCGCCCGGGGACCGCGCTTGTCCATCACCCGGCCGGCCGTCGTCAGCACCAGCATCGCGCCGAAGGCCGACGGCGCCACCAGCAGGCCCGCCTCGATGGCGCTGTCCCCCCGCGCGAACTGGTAGTAGAGCTGCACCAGGAACAGCACCGCGTTGGTACCGGCGAGGTAGAGGAACATCGCGGTCTGGGCCGATCTGAGGGCCGCGTGCTTCCACAGCCGCAGGTCGAGCAGCGGATGAGCGGCCCGCAGCGCGTGCACGACGAACGCGGCGGTCAGGGCGATTCCCAGACCTCCGGTGAGCGCGACGGACGGGGACACGCGCCCGGCATCGCCGAAGTCGGAGATGCCGTAGACAAGCAGCGCGAGTCCCGGCGGCAGCAGGCCCAGTCCGATGAGATCGAGCTTCCGGGGCACGCCGGGTTCGCCGCGGTCGAGGACGGCCCAGGCCAAGCCGATCCCGAGAGCGCCCAGCGGCAGATTGACGAAGAAGATCCACCGCCAGGACAGGCTGGAGAGGATCAGTCCGCCGAAGATCGGCCCCAACAGGGGCCCCAGCATGGACGGAATCCCCACCACGGCCATGACGCGTCCGAGGCGGCCGGGGCCCGCCTCCCTGGCGAGGATCGTCTGCCCGGTGGGCAGCAGCATCCCGCCGCCGATCCCTTGCACCGCGCGCGCGACGATGAGCAGCGCCATCGAGTTGGCGAGTCCGCACAGCAGCGAGCCGAACAGGAACATGGCCATGGACGCGATCCACACCCGTCTGGAGCCGAATCGGTCGTTGGCCCAGCCGGTGAGCGGCACCACCGTGGCGAGGGCGAGAAGGTAGACCGTGCTGACCCACTGGACGGTGGCGAGCGAGGTGTCGAAACTCCTCACCAACGACGGCACGGCCACCTGGACGATCGTCGTGTCGAAGATGGATATCAGGGAGCCGAGAATCGTGACCGTCGCGACCAGAGTCATGCGTCGGTCGAAGACCTTCACCTTTTGAGAGCCGACGTCGTTCAACGAGTCTCCGATCGCACCGCACACTTCTCGCGGCGCGTGTCATCCGAAAAGGCGCGGCCGCACCGCCTTCGGAGAGTGTCCGCTCTCCGATCCCGATGCGGTGCCGCGTCGTTCCGTCAGACAGAACCGGGCTGCCCGTGGTCCGACCGGGGACGTACGGGTGCCGGGTGGTGCGGGGTCGGCCGGTGGTGCCGGGTCAGACCGTGCGGATCTCGTTCACGAGCGTGCCGATCGCCTCGCACTCGATCGTTCGCGTCGCGCCGATCCGGTGTTGGTAGTCGATCTCCCGCAGCGTGTGCGTCCCCGTGATGTCGGTGCCCACGTGGATGATGTCGCCGGGGAACAGGGTGTGGTGGTCGCTGGCGTGCGCGATGACTTCCGCCACCGAATAGATCAGGCGCTCGGTCCGGCATTCGATCCGTACGTCGTCGCCGGTCGCCAGGGTGATGCCGAGCCGGTCGGGGTCGGGGATCTCGTCCCTGGTCACGATCCACGGTCCGCACGGTTTGAAGCTGTCGGTGCCCTTGGCCCGCAGGTGGTAGGTGACCCTCATGTCCCCGTGCTCGAAGCCGGACGCCGCCTGGGGCCGGCCGCTGTGCCGCCGGTCCAGCTCCCCCGCCATGGAGCCGGGTACCACCACGGTGTCACCGGCCCGCAGCCCGGGCGCGGACACGTCGTCGATCAGGGTGTATCCGAAGACGTGGTCCAGTGCCTCGGCCGGGTCGATCCGCGTGCCCTGCCGTCCGATCACCACGGCCAGCTCCGGCTCGGGATGGACGAGTCCGAACGACGGTCGCAGCCGGATCGGCTGCCGGTGTCCGACCAGCGCGGAACCGGGTGAGGAGAAGAACGGCGGATGGTCGGGGACGCTCGACGCGAACGCGGCGAACACCGGGCTGTTGAAGCCGACGCCCAGGATCTTCCCCGGCCGCGGGACCGGCGGCAGCCAGGCGCCGAGCCGGTCGATCTCGGCCACGCTGGTGGCGGCCGGGGACCGGTCCGTCCCGAGCGCGCGGGCCAGGCGCGGGCGCAGGTCGTCCCAGCGTTCGATGAGCGTCAGCACGCCGTAGAGGCCGGGGCCGCCGACGAGGTTGCCGACCGGGACCGCCCGGCCGGCCGGATCGAACACGACCGGCTCGGGCCGGCCGTCGATCACGCATGTTCCTATCCGCACGGCAGCGCCTCTCCGTGAAGCGGCGCCGCCGCGTTCGGCACGGTCTCGGGTCCCCTCACCACGACAGCAGTCCGCCGTCCACCACGATCGCCTGACCGGTCACGTAACCGGCCGCCGGGGAGAGCAGGAAGTCGATCATCGCGGCGACCTCGTCGGGCTCGCCCTGGCGGCCGAGCGGGATCTTCGCCTCCAGCTCGCCGACCGCCGCGTCGCGGTCGGAGGAGTGCTTCCAGTGCTCGTCGTTGAACGGCGTGTCGATCCAGCCGGGGCACACGCAGTTGACGCAGACCTTCAGCGCGCCCCACTCGACCGCCATCGCCCGCGTCATGCTGACGAGGGCCCCCTTGGACGCGGCGTACGCGAAGGACCCGAAGCCGCCCCGGAACGCGGAGGTCGAGCCGGTGAAGACGATCCGCGGCGCGGCGGACCGGCTCAGCGGCCCGATCGCGGCCTGGGCCAGCAGGAACGCGGCGCGGACGTTCAGGTCCATCGTCGCGGTCCAGTCCTCCAGGGGGTACCGGGCGACGGGCGCCTCGCGCAGCAGCGCGGTGGTGATGAGGAGTCCGTCCAGGCCGCCGAACCGCGCACAGGCCGCGTCGACCATGGCCCGGGCGGCGTCCACGTCGTACAGGTCGTGTTCGCCGATGACGAGGCGGCCGGGTGCTTCCTCGGCGGCCAGTTCACCGGCGGCCGCCATGTTGATGTCCGCGAGGTACACGTCGACACCACGGTTACGCAGGCGGCGTACGCAGGCGCGTCCGATTCCCGTGGCGCCTCCGGCGACAATGACGGCGGGCATGGTGATCTCCTCGGTGGAACGGGCTCGGGCTGATGGGCCTGGGGGGGGGGGGGGGGGGGGGGGGGGGGGGGGGGGGGGGGGGGGGGGGGGGGGGGGGGGGGGGGTGGGGGGGGGGGGGGGGGGGTGGGGGGGGGGGGGGGGGGGGGGGGGGGGGGGGAGGGGAAGGGGGG